>NZ_CP077941.1:1214586-1518233 GCF_019722725.1 Vreelandella profundi | reverse complement strand
CATGTTGCAGAGTGGCATCCAGCAGCTGCATCATTGCCTTTATCCGCGCCTCGGGGACCGTAATGACCGCGCCTAAATCATAAATGACCAGCCGGCCCTGGGCATCGGCAGCAAAGTTACCCGCGTGAGGGTCGGCGTGTAGCTCACCGAACGTAAACAGCTCTTGGGTAATCCAATCCGCCAACGTTTGGGCAATTGCCTGGCGCGTTGCATCATCGGCCTCCGACAATTCACGCAGCGGCGTGCCATCAACAAAACGCATCGCCAATACGTGCTGGCCGGAAAGCGCCGGGAGTGGCTCGGGAATCCTCAGGCGTGGATTATCCTTATAGCGCTCACTGTAGCGCGCAAGTGCTTCAGCCTCGGCATAGTAATCCAGCTCTCCTCGCAGGCTTTCGGCCAGCTCTTCAAACAGCGCATCCAAACGTGCCTGGGGTACTTTGAACCAGCGGCCTAGACGCATGATGCGCCGCACCTGAATCAAATCACTTTCAAGCACGTCGGCAAGGCCAGGATATTGCACCTTGAGCACGATCGTTTCGCCCTCGTGAGTAGTTGCGCGATGCACCTGCCCCATAGAAGCACTGGCGAAAGGACGCTCCTCAATCTCACTGAAGTAATGATCAATATCGCCATACTGGAGCACCAGCGCTTCACGAATACGCGGCCAGGGCATCGGCTCGGCCTGACGCTGCAAGCGAGCAAGCTCTTCGGCTAGATCGGGAGGCAGCAGATCATCCCACTGAGACATGATCTGGGCGAGCTTCATGGCCGGACCTTTTAACTCTGATAACCCTTCAAAAAGCGCCTCGCCGAGGGCACGCCAATCCGCCTGCCCACCTAACCGCGTTTTAAGCAGCGCACCGCCGGTGCGTGCGCCCAAGCCCATTAAACGACGTGTTCTACCGCGTTCACGCATTTGCAGTTCCTCCTTTAATTTATCGCGCCACATCGCGTACACAGATTGAGCCGCGCTACTTATTTCAATTACCTGTACAAATAATATACGCCCGGGAAAAAAAATGAATATATAGCATCACTATACGCCCTGCGCTGACACATCGCTCTAACTCGATACGCGCGTCTGCTACCATAGGCGCCATCACAAGATACGATGAAGGCTTCGCCGCTATGCGCCTGATAATTGCCGAAAAACCTAGCCTCGCCCAAGCCATTGCCGAAGCGCTACCCGGCACTAGCAAGCGTGAAGATGGCGCGGTGGTGTGTGGTGATACCACCGTCACCTGGTGCCTGGGGCACTTATTAGAGCAGGCTCCACCTGAAGCTTATGATGCGGCCGATAAACAGTGGCGATTAGACCGTTTACCGATTGTGCCGCAGCAATGGAAGCTGATGCCGCGTTCCAAAGCGCGCGGGCAGTTGGCCGTTATTCGAAAGCTGATTAAGCAAGCAACGGATGTAGTGCACGCTGGTGATCCTGATCGAGAGGGCCAGCTCCTAGTGCAGGAAGTCATTGAATACATGAAGTATCGCGGCCCCGTTCAACGGCTGCTGATCAGCGATCTTAACAAGCCTGCGGTAAGCCGGGCGCTTGCTAAGCTACGCCCCAATACGGACTATCAACCGCTCTTTGAAGCGGCTCAGGCACGCTCTCGCGCCGACTGGCTTTATGGCATTAACCTGACTCGCGCTTGGACGCTTACGGGCCGCCAAGCCGGTCACGATGGCGTGCTTTCCGTGGGCCGAGTACAAACCCCGGTGCTAGGGCTGATCGTGCGTCGCGACAACGCTATTCGTGATTTCGTGCCGCATCCGTTTTATCCGCTGTGGGTAGATCTAAAAGTCGCCCAAGGCCAGCTTCGCGCCTGGTGGGCTCCTAAAGAGCATGAACCGCTTGATGACCAAGGCCGCTTAGTTGATCGTACGCCCGCCGATGCTCTAGCGGCTCAGCTACCTGGGGCATCTGGCCAACTGACTCAGCTTGATCAGCAGGAAAAACGTCAGGCGCCGCCGCTGCCCTACTCACTCTCCGCTCTGCAGGTGGATGCTGCTCGACGCTATGGGCTTTCCGCACAGATGGTGCTGGATATTTGCCAGCGTCTTTATGAACGCCACAAACTCATTACCTACCCACGCTCAGACTGCCGCTACCTGCCTGAAGAGCACCTTCAGCTTGCCCAGCGCAGCTTAACCGGCGCTTGCCAAAACGATGAAACGCTTGGGCAGTGGCTAAAAGGTGCCGACTTCACCCTGCGCTCCAAAGCCTGGAACGATAAGCAGGTGGGCGCGCACCATGCCATCGCGCCTACCGGCAAAGCCGTGGATTTCAGCCAGCTTTCCGCCACTGAAGGCCACGTTTTTAGACTGGTGGTACGCAACGTGATGGCGCAATTTTATCGGCCGCTGCGCATCTTTGAAGTCAAAGCAGAGTTCACCGTACTGAATGAGGCTTTTCGTGCCCGGGGTCAAAGTATTCTAGACCCGGGCTGGAAGCCGCTGTTTACCACCAAGGAAGAAGCGCCGCCACTTCCAACGCTTAGCCAAGGCGAGCCCTGCCAAGCACTTGGCGCAGGCGTAGAGGAGCGCGAAACCCGCCCCCCAGAGCCGTTCAACGATGCAAGTTTAATTAAAGCGATGATGAACATCGGCCGCTATGTGGACGACCTCGCCGTGCGCCGCACCCTGCGCGATACCGATGGGCTTGGCACCGAAGCGACTCGCGCAGGCATTATTGAAACACTGGTACAACGCGGCTATCTGGTACGCCAACAAAAAGCCCTTCGCGCGACTAAGCTCGGTTGCGCTTTAATCGCCGCCCTGCCCAGCGCCGTCAGCACCCCCGAGCGCACAGCATTGTGGGAACAGCGGCTGCGCGCGATTTCAGAACGCCAGGACGATGCCACTGCTTTTCAGCAAGCGTTGTTGGATGATTTGCGTGGCCTGCTCACCCAAAGCGATGCGGGGAAATTACGCCACAGCTTACAGACCGCCCAGGGTGAAGTCGGCAGCCCGGCAAAGCGCACGGGTAAGCCGAGGAAGAGCTATACGAGAAAGAAAAGCACCGGTGGGAGGAAGAAGACAAATTGAAGGGAGTTGTTGCGTGCTATCCAGCCCCTGCACCGCTGGGGTTTGAGCGCAGAGTTTTTCATCTGCACAAACAACAATATAACGGTATAAATGTTTATTTATCTTTCGACACTGTCGTCAACATACCCGGCAACGCCATCACCCAATCACGGATAGCCAGAATCGTCGGATCGTGCCGGCGGGCTTCTGGGTAGACCAGGAAGAACGGCTTACCTTCTAACTCTGGGCCGAAAGGCTGGATTAGCCGCCCATCCTGTAATTCATCCCTGATGAGTTGACGGCTCATCAGCGCCACTCCCTGTTCACCGACAGCAGCAGAAATAGCGTGAGTTTCGTCAGAAAACACTAGCCCGGCTTTGACGTTAAGCCCCGCAACCCTTGCCCGTTTCTGCCAAAAAGCCCAATCAAGTCGCGAAGATACTTCCCCCTGGGCCGAGAAGTGGATCAGTGAATATGAAGGCAGCTGAGCTACATCGCTCAAGCCAAGGCGTGGGCTGCAGACGGGTACAAAGGTATTATCAAACAGCTTCTCTGCCACTAGCCCCGGCCAGCGTCCATCGCCATAGCGAATCGCAATATCGGTTGTTACTGCATCTAATGCGACCGGCTCGTGTGAGACATGAACGCGCAGATCAATATCAGGATGAGCGTCGCGCAGCATACACACCCAGGGAAGCAACCAGCGCATCGCCACCGCAGGCGTAGTTGAGAGCGTTACGGGATGACGAACCGGCGCAGCATTCAGCCGCCCAACAACATTGCTGATGCTATCAAACGCGGTCTCCAGCACTTGAAACAGCTCATGGCCCTGGGGTGTCAGTATCAACTGACGAGGTTTTCGCACAAACAGAGACACGCCCAGCGCCCTTTCAAGCCCTCGGATTTGATGACTAATGGCGGTGGCCGTTACCGACAACTCCTGTGCTGCCTGCTTGGCACTTTCGTGACGGGCAGCGGCCTCGAAAGAGCGAAGCGCCGAAAGCGAAGGTAATGGGCGTGGATTCATAAGTGATTTTTACTCATCTATAACGGCAAGAAATGATCGTTTGTTGAAGTTTATAAGCAGGGAATAAGCTGCATCTACGATTAAGAATAGATGAGTTTAGCTCACAACTGGAGACAAGAGATGCCACATATTCTACATATAGATGCGAGCGCCCGCCCCGGCATTGCAGGCGTTGATCACCACGGCTCGCATAGTCGCCATCTTTCCCATCAATTCGTCACTCAGTGGCAATTACGCCGCCCGCAAGACACGATCACCTGTCGAGATATAGGCCAACGCCCGCCCTCCATTATTAATCACGACTGGATCGCATCTGCTTTCACACCTGAAGAGCAACGAGAACCCTGGATGAAGGAGGCACTAGTCGAAAGCGACCAGCTGGTTGATGAGTTAATTGCCTCAGATATCGTGGTCATTGGCACGCCGCTATACAATTTCGGCATGCCGGCAAGCCTCAAAGCATGGGTCGATCAGGTAATCAGAGCGGGACGAACGGTGGGTATTGATAAGACCCAGCCGGACGATCCATACATCGCTAAGCTCACCGACCGAGAACGGCATGCTGTCGTTCTCACCGCCAGAGGCGGCGTGGATATGGCACCCGGCGAAGCAATGGCGCACATGAATCATCTGGAGCCAAATCTGGCCTCAGCGTTCGAGTTTATGGGTATTACCCGTATTCATTACATTGCCATTGAGGGACAGGAACTAGGTGGCGAAGTCCTGGCTGCATCTATTGCCAAGGCACTGCGCAACGTTGAAATGCTGGTGAGTGAGTTGCAGAGGACGTTTAAGGACGCTCCAACGCCCGAACTCGCCTAAATACGCAGAAGAGCTGTCTTTGAAGAGCTGTCGTTGAAGAGCTGTCGTTGAAGAGCTATCTTTCCAGAAGTCCTTGAGATGAGTAAGTGCGGAGATTATGTCATTCATCATCTCCGCACCTTTCAAGCGCCTTACATCACTGGCTGACCATTGACCGTTAACTGGCCGTCTTTCCACACGACGTGCTGCTCATCACTCGTCGGGTCCACCAAGCCTGCAAACGGCATTGGGATCATACCGATAACGAGATCAGGAGGCGTGGTCAGGCTGACATCTAGACTCACTCGATTGGCAAGATACGTTAAAGCATCGGCTTCGCTCATCACGTCATCTGAGGCCTGCAACGGCTCGGGAAGTGGCAGATCTTCATCCCAAAGCGCGCTATATAAAGCAGGTTTAGAAAGATCGGCGCCATCAAAGCTTATGTCTGCCGTGAGGCGCGGTTTGAAGTCGATACCCATCATCGGCAGCACAACATGCGCTTCCAAAGGCTGGAAGGCGATCGACGGATTGGCGATCAGTACATTGTAGCCGCTCTCGATGGCCTGGGTTAGCAGTTCACGCTCTTCTTGCTCGTCACCCCGCTCGCCGCTTTCTTCGTATTCTAAACGCATCGCTTCTAGCGGCGTATAGGCTTCTTGCAACGTCTGAAAGGCCTGCACATCCCAATTATTGGCCGTCATCTCAAGCGAAATACTGCCTATAGATGTATCATCTGTACCCAAATCGGCGACTTTGAAAGAAGCACCTGAATTAACAATTGGCGTACCGTCCACGGATTCAGACTCGGCCTCAAGCTCGATATCCTCCATGTAGACACTGACCCCCTGCGCCAAAAACTCGGCTCTCGGTATTACCAAATGCTGCTGCATTACACGGCTCTCATCTCCCTGTGTATGCATCGTAGCGCGAGGCGATATTATCCGCACCGAGTCGCTTTCATTATTAACAACAATTTCACGTGCCTGCCCTTCAACGTTCCAGGCATTGAGATCTTCGCGATTTAAATCCACAACCAGATCATGGAGCGTGCTGTCGGCTTCAACCGTACTTAAAGAATTAGCCGTAAGCTGGCCGTTTATCGAACTGCGGGTGGCTACCAAATCAACATCGATATCACCCGTTACAAACTGTTCATTAGGGTGAATCGTACCCGTGATCGGGCTTTTAATAACGCCATGATCGACCAGCAGGTTTACCTGCGCGTTGGCATTTTCAACACCTTCCATGCCGATCGTCGCGGTCACCGTTGTTTTAAACAGCGATTTATCAATCGTCACATCCCTTGCGTACCAGGAAAGCGAGTCATCCAACTGCGCAAAGCTTTGGGTAAGCGCTTTTTCAACCTCATTACCCACGACGGCCTGCGCACCTAAATATCCCCCACCACCCAGCACCACGACGCCAGCAGCAGTTAAAATTAACGTCTTTGAGGTTGCAGGCATGTCTGTATCCTTAATAAAAATGATTATTAATTGTCCTTTATTTAACAATAAAAACCTATCGCTAATTAATACTTATCGTTAAGCGCCTTGAAGCATCATGTTGCCGATCAAGCCCAATAAAAAACCCGCCACTGCGCCTAGGGCGGGCATGCCGCGACTTTCAAGCTTTGAGCCCGGTGCAATATCCTGAAAGACCAGATACAAAATGCCCGCACTGGCGAATAGCATTAAAGCGCCCATCAGCGCTTCGTACTGAGCCAATAGGTAATAGCCGGTTGCCGCGGATATTGGCCCCACCAAGGCCAGGCAGCTGAAAGCCCAAAGGATTTTATTTGAAGAGAGCTGAGAGCGGCTGCTGAGCTCTTCAAAAGCATTAAAGCCTTCTGGCAGATTTTGTAAAACCATCAGCAAAGCGAGCAATAAACCCGTGCTTTCGCCTACCGCAAAGGCTGCGCCCAGCGCGATAGCCTCTGGAATAAAATCTGAAAGCATCGCGACCAGCTGGCCCATTGCGCTATCAAGTTTACTCAAATAGGCATCTAACAAATAAAAGCACGCGCCACCGGCAGCAAAGCATAAAGCAGCCGGTAGAAGAGAAAGCTTGCTAGCACCATCGGGAATTAACACCAGCGCCACCGCTGAGATAAGAGCACCGCCACCAAACGCGACAATAAAATGCCGCCAAGAAGTGCCTAATAACGCGGGATGGACAACATCGAGTCTTGCCAATAGCGCCCCAGCGGGCATTGCCGCACCCGCCAGCAGCGATAACAGCAATATGTAAGTAATAGTCGCCATAGAATATTAGCTATCACACCCAGTTATTAGGATATCAATCATTGGTTGAGTTAAGAGGCTCGTCGTTACGCAGCGTTAACACCTCAAAACCTTGGGAGGTAACCGCAATCGTATGCTCCCACTGTGCCGACAGCGTTTTATCACTGGTGACGACCGTCCAGCCATCTTTCTTGGTTTTTATTTTAGCCTTGCCCTGATTGATCATTGGCTCAATGGTAAACACCATGCCTTCTTTTAGAACCAGGCCTTTTCCTCTTTGGCCATAGTGCAACACTTCCGGCTCTTCATGCATTTCCCGACCAATACCGTGGCCGCAGTATTCACGCACAACCGAGTACCCGCTATTTTCAGCATGCTGCTGAATCGCATAGCCCACATCACCCAGCGTAGCGCCGGGCTTAACGGCGTTTATTCCTTGCCACATAGCCTCGTAGGTTTTATCAACCAGCCGTTTTGCTATGGGCTTTACATCGCCCAGCATGTACATCTTGCTAGAGTCGGCAATAAACCCACCCTTCTCTAAGGTAATGTCGACATTGACAATATCGCCTGATTTGAGCGTTTGAGCATCGGAGGGGACGCCGTGGCAGACCACCTGATTAACCGACGTGTTGAGCACATACTGATAATCATATTGCCCTTTACTCGCGGGGCGGGCCTGCAGATCATCAACGATATATCGCTCTGCCCAATGATTGATATCCATCGTGGAAATACCGGGCATAATGTGCTGATCAAGATAGCTGAATACCGATGCAAGCAGCCGACCGGCCTCGCGCATTAGGCTCAGTTCCTCTTCATTTTTCAGAATCACTTCAGCCACCGACCACCTCCCTGACATTAATATCGGCTTGTTTCATTTGCTCTCGCACAATCTCTGAGAACGTCATGCTTGGATTGGTCTCAGCCAGCATGCCGATTTTTATCCAATATTCAGCCTGCGCATTAATAGAGCGCACCATCACAGCGCTGGCCCTGCGAATATCTTCGTGTAGCTGGTCATCTATTTTCACAATTCCCATAAGTACATCCTTAAAGCATCAAAGCATACGGAATATATACGAATCATATGCTCAGCGGGCATTACCTACAAGCCCGTATGCCATGCACACCATTTAGCCAAGGGCTCGCTTACCAAAAATAGAAAACACCTTTGATTAATCCACAATTGTTCGCTTTAGCCTTCCTTGGTAGGTTGATTTTCATATAAATATGCCTTCCGTATATCCCTCATTATTAAAATGACAATCCTCTTGAAGTGGAGACAACGATGTCCTTAAAGGCAAACTCAAGCGAAATCGGCGTTACAGAGCACAAAAAGAAAAAGCTACCGATGCCAGATGTCTTTATCATCTTGTTTGGCTTCATGATTTTAGTGCTGATGGCCTCCTACTTCATTCCAGCGGGCACTTACGAGAGAAGTAGCGTTAATGGCCTGACCCAGGTATCTACCGACAGCTTTCGCTATATCACGGCTCCGTCACTAAATTTAATGGATTTATTCACCTCCATTCATAAGGGATTGGTGGCAGCTTCTGGCGTCATCTTTCTGATTTTGATTGTCGGTGGCGTTCTTAAGGTTATCGAATCGACGGGCGCTCTTAGCGCCGGCATTCATCGCATGATTGGCCTGGCCAAGGGTAGGCAAAACGTTCTCATCGTGATTTTCTGCACCACCTTTGCAACGCTAGCCTCCGTGGGCGTGGGCGCGAACCTAGCCATTGCATTTATCCCTATCGGCCTGTTTCTGGCGCGCTCATTGAAACTTGACCCCATTGTTGGAGTAGCGATTATCTTTCTGGGCTCTTATGCGGGCTTTGCCGCCGGCGTTTTCGACCCCACGGTAACCGTTACCGGGCAGACTATTGCCGAGCTTCCTTTGTTTTCAGGCTTTGTTTACCGCAGCGCGATTTTTGTGGTCTTTCTCGCTATTACTGCCGCCTATATTTGCCACTACGCCAAGCGAGTTAAGAACAAACAGACTAACAGCAGCGCTGAAAATGTAACGCTTACCGCGACAGGTGAAGCCCATGAAGAAGAGCCTGCGCCTGATTTCACTTTTTCACACAAAGTTATTTTAACGATGTTTGCCGCCTCCTTTGCCTTCTTTTTATACGGCGGCTTTTCGTTTGGCTGGGGCATTACTGAGCTTTCCGCGACCTTTCTTATGCTGGGAGTTCTTACCGCAGCAGTCGGCAAGGTCTCGCCCAATGCGTTTATCAAGCGGCTGATGAATGGCGCGGGTGAAGTGATGTATGGCGCGCTGGTCGTCGGGGTAGCGGCAGCCGTTATCGTATTGCTCAAGCAGGCCCAGCTGATTGATACCATTGTGCATAGCGTCGCCAGCTCGCTGGATGGTCATGGCAAAATCATGGCTATGCAGCTTCTTTACCTCTTTAACCTGGCCTTTAACGGCATTATTACTTCCGGTACAGGGCAGGCGGCAATCGTCATGCCTATTATGGTGCCCATTGGCGACATGCTTGAGGTAACCCGTCAGTCCACCTTCATTACCTTCAAGCTAGGCGATGCCGTCACTAATATTGTCACGCCGCTTTCCGGCACTCTAATGGCCTGTTTGGCTATCGCCCGAATTTCCTATGTGGAGTGGTTCAAGTTTGTATTGCCGCTGGTGGTACTGTGGGTTGCCGCAGGTAGCGCCTTCGTGGCCATTGCGGTCAGCATTAATTACGGGCCTTTTTAGGGCCCTTCTAGCGTAACAGTACCGGTATTTATTGCGAGGCAGTGATGAGCCGGTGGTCTAAAAAGCCCAGAAACGCCTTCATGTGAGCGGGCATTTGGCGCTCTGCCATGACCTGCACTTGAAGGCCGCGAAGCGCCAGCTGCGGATCCAGCAGCGGTTTTAACACCAGGCCTTCCGCTTGCGTTTTACCGCTCACCGCCACGGCGCTACACAGCCCAACCATATTAGGGTGCTCGCACACCATAGTGTAAGTAGCGCCCAACGAGTCGCAGGAAAAGCTGGGCTGTATGCTGATACCGGAAAGGCTGCATGCCACATCAAACAAATAGCGCATGGTGGACCCATTTAAGGACATGCTAAGCGGATACTGGCGCAGGTCAGCCACGTGCAGTTCAGCCTTGCTGGCCAAAGGATGATGTTTAGACATCAGCGCCCGGATAGCGGCGTTATGGCTAGAGACGACGTGAATACCGATGTCCGGTGCAAGGCTAAAGGTCAGGGCAATATCTGCCTCGCCCTCTTTGACGAGTTCCGAGGCGCGCACTGAGTCCACCATATGTAGATCAAAACACGTGTCCGGGCACTGAGTAATAAATTCAGAGATAACGCTGGGCAGAAAATGCCAGGCCATACCATCGGGACATGCCACGGTGATTTTACGCTGCTGACGCGTCATCACGTCGTGCATCTGTTCGATGACGCTGCTGACTTCCAGCTGGTTACGCAGCGCATAGGCTTGCAGCAACCTGCCCGCTTCGGTGAGCTGCATGCCGCGAGGCTGGCGATTGAACAGTTTGATATCCAGGCGCTGCTCAAGGTTCGTGACCTGACGACTCACCGCAGAGACAGCAACGTGCAGCTCTTCTGCCGCGGCAGAAAGCGAGCCCGTTTTAGCCACGCTGTGAAAAAAGCGCAAGTTGAGTTCCTGCACCATGCTCTTCTCCTTTTTTGATTAACGCCTGGCGAGCGCAGCTGATTTCTGATGATTAGAAAGAGAGCTTGAAAGATTCATAATAGTCGCAAAGGTAGCCAAGAATTACTCTTTTTAGTGACGTCTTACGCACACTTTTTTCGACGACTTCCAACATTCCAACGACCATAAGGATGGTTCATGGATACAACGCAGCTTTCAGGTCGCGAACACGCGCTTCAACTGGCGGTTAACGAGCTTTCTAACGGCAACTTTTATCGCAGCCTGGCACGCCGTGTGGCGCTTAAAACGGTCAGCCAAGACCCAACTCGTCACGACATTCTGCACGACTACTTGAACAATGAAATGTCGCCGCTGCTAACCGAGCTAGGGTTTGACTGCCAGATCATTGCCAACCCAATCGCTGGCCTACCGCCTTTATTGATCGGCCAACGCATAGAAGACCTCGCGCTTTCTACGCTGTTACTTTATGGCCATGGCGATGTCACCGATGGTCAGGAAGACAAATGGACCAATGGCATCGACCCATGGGCACTGACCTTCATTGACGGTCGCGTTTATGGCCGCGGCACTGCCGATAACAAAGGCCAGCACAGCGTTAACCTCAGCGCCCTTGAGGCGGTGATCAAGGCCCGCCAGGGTAAGCTGGGTTATAACGTCAAAATACTCTTTGAGATGAGCGAAGAGATCGGTTCACCAGGATTGGAAGCGGCCTGCCTGGCGTACAAGGAAACGCTGAAAGCTGACCTATTTCTCGCCTCGGATGGCCCGCGTATCCGCCACGACATGCCCACGCTATTTCTGGGTTCGCGGGGCATACTCCAGTTGAAGCTTTCACTGGCGACCGGCAACGGCGGGCGCCACTCAGGCAACTGGGGCGGCATCATCACCAACCCCGCCGTCGTGGTCTGTAACGCCATTGCCACGCTGCTCTCCGCAGAAGGCAGAATTCAAGTCGACTTCCTCAAAGCACCGGCGATCCCAGCAGAGGTTTCCCAGCTAATTCGCGACTTGCCGGTGGGCGGAGGCGAAACCGATCCGACGATTAATCCCGCCTGGGGTGAAAAACAGCTTAGCGATGGCGAGCGCCTGTATGGTGCTAACACCTTAGAGATTTTAGGCATGAGCGCAGGCAGAACAGACAAACCGGTGAGCGCGATTCCTGAAAGCGCTGAAGCCGTTCTACAGCTGCGCTTTGTGAAAGGAACTGACTGGCAGGCCATAGAAAGCCATTTACGTCAGCATTTAGACGCCCACGGTTTTCAGACTATTCAGATTGAAATGCTGGGAGGCTATACCGCAACTCGGCTAGACCCTCAGCATCCGTGGGTCGGCTTTGTGGCGGAATCAGCCCGTCTAAGCCTCAAAGAAGACGCGTATATTTTGCCTAACCTTGGCGGCACGATTCCTAATCACTGCTTTTCGGAGGCACTCAACCTGCCGACGGTCTGGCTGCCCCACTCCTACCCATCTTGCAATCAGCATGCGCCCGACGAGCACCTGCTTGAAACCATCGTTGAGCAGGGACTTAAAATGGCCGCTGGCGTATTCTGGGATTTAGGCGAACCTCAGGCAAAAAAACTAGTGGCGAACGAGGCAATCTAAACAATTTTCGGGAGTAGAGATATGAGTGCAAGTCAAAACGGGGTGAGTCTGACCAGTGTCCAAGAGATGGACCAAAACGACCCTTTAGCCAGTTTTAAGCGCCGCTTCGCCCTACCCAAAGGCGTGCTGTACTTGGATGGCAATTCCCTTGGAGCTCAGCCTATCGCCGCCAAAAAGGCCGTGGACGATACCTTAGACCAGTGGCGTGATGAGCTGATTAAAGGCTGGAACCAAGGCTGGTTTGACGCTCCCGAACGATTAGGCAATCTATTAGCACCGGTGATTGGCGCCCAACGCGGTGAAGTTACCGTAACGGACAATATCACTTTGAACATCTTCAAGCTGCTTGGTTATATCATCGGCCAGCGGCAGGGGGAGCGCCAAGCGGTGCTTAGCGAGGGTGGCAACTTCCCTACCGATGGATATATCGCCCAGGGTTTTTGCCGGATAAGCGGCGCAGAGCATCGTTTTCTGCCTGAAGATGGCGACCTGGCCAAGCATCTGGACGGCGTGGCGGTAGTAGTGCTTAGCCAGGTCAACTATCGCACCGGCAAGCTTCGCGACATGGCGGCCACCACCCGCTTGGTTCACGAACATGGCGCTGAGGTGATTTGGGACTTAGCTCACTCGGCAGGCGCGCTACCTATCGAGCTTAACAACAGCGGCGCCCGCTATGCGGTGGGCTGTACCTATAAATATCTCAACGGTGGCCCTGGCGCACCGGCTTTTCTGTACGTGCACAGCGACTATCAAGACCGTGGCTGGCAGCCGCTTTCTGGCTGGCACGGGCATGCATCGCCCTTCGCGTTTGATGCCGACTACACCCCCGCAAGCGGTATTGCTCGCTTTCGCACAGGCACACATTCGGCCATCATTTACGCAGCGTTGGAAGCCTCGCTAACTCTGTGGGCAGAGGTCGACATGGCGGCCGTACGGGCTAAAAGCGTGGCAATGAGCGAGTTATTTCTTAAGTGTTTAGGCGATATTTTTAACCGCTACGGTATTGAAGATATCACCCCGGCGGCCAGCCAGCGCGGCAGTCAGGTATCGCTCATCGACACCCAAAACGGTTACGCCATCGTTCAAGCGCTCATTGCTCGCGGTGTTATCGGCGACTACCGTGAACCGGGGCTCATGCGCTTTGGCTTTACGCCGCTTTACCTTAGCTTTGAAGACGTTTGGCAAGCGGCTAACCACTTTCGAGACGTCGTTGAAAGCGGCGAGTACCAAGATCCACAGTTTCATGTTCGTGGCGCGGTCACGTAGAGGAATCTTACTCACTACAGCCCTGGATCCCGCTTACTCGCCTAGCGATTAGGGCGCACAACAAACCAGCTGGCCAACACTAGGCCACCGAAAATCGTATACACCATAAGAAATACCCACTCCGGCGCGCTGTAGTAAAGCAGGCTCTGGAGCCAATATTGAATAAACGAACCGCTGTAGGCTATGGCGCCCGCTTTTTCGCGCAGCGCCATTTCCAACGTCGTTAACGGACAAACCGCGCCGAGCCAAGCTTGCCCCACCACGTAGCCAATGGCGCATAGGTGAATAATCCGCCACGCCCTGTGGCGCACCCATTGCCAGTTCAGGAAAAATCCTACGTAAACGGCGAGTAACCCCAGCACCACAAAGGCCACAAACAGCACGTGGACACTGAGAATAACATCGGCTAAGCGTAGTAAAAATAATTCTGACATAGGGAAAGGCTAATCAAGGTGGATACGCAAAATAGCCATTTATTTACAAGGCCACTGAAAAAAACAGCACATGTTACATCTGTCCGTTGGCACTGGTGGACATTCCCCTCCAGCGGCTATTGCAACGTCTTCTTCGATTATTTATTTTCATTTAAAAATCAACATCTTATTAATCGATAAACAATTTATTATTCGCAATTTATTGAGTAGCCGACTTAAAGCCTAAGGCTTAGAGGTACCAAAAGCGTGAAAAAGTCGCGAATAAAACAATGTCTTTCAGTTACCCCTGATTAGGGCCATACTGGAAAAACAATGCACTCTGGATTCGATGCATTTGTGGCAACACTGCAAAACTATCCTCAGATTGGTTCTTACTGATGCTAGGCAACTTCATTTATTAATGACAGGAATAACATCATGAGCAAAGGTCAAGATAGTAAAAAAAATCTTAAAAAGAAACCGCTTTTAACACCCAAGGAAAAGAAAGCAGCCAAAGCGACAAAGAAAAATGAAACCAACGTACTAGGTCATTAAGGGCATCTAACAATTAGTTATTTTAGAATTTAGCCAGAGCCAGCTTGAAAGATTTAGTACGGCCAAAACAGCGTGTTAATTTGAACAAAATACGCTAACAAACAACGAAAAGTAACAACGGCTCTGCTGTTACTTTTCTTCCCCCTAAAGCCTTAATTGCTACCCCCTAATCAATGATAATTAAAAAAATATAATCAAATAGCTGTTTTGCGCTTTTCAAGATGAATAGCCCACCAAACAAACCAGACAAACAAAAACTGTAAAGGCAAACGGGCATATAGAAATATTTCCGAAATATCAGGGTATCTCTCTGCATGTAACGCCATGTTGATATTGGCCGGATAAACCGCAACAATTAAAGCGATTAACCCGCACCCTGCCAGAAACCGAGTTTTGGGAATCAAAATACCCATAGCGCCTAGCAATTCAAAAATGCCGCTAATCAATACCAGCTCTTTGTGATAACCCAAATAGTCAGGCATGGCCATTACAAAAAAATCAGTAAAGACAAAATGAGCAACACCGCCAATAAGAAAGAATAAAGCGATGATAAGCAACGGAATTCTTGGCATGTTATTTCCTAAACATTATATTCTTGTGCGTTATAAAAAACACAGCAAGGTTGGTTATACAGCATGCCAACGCTCTTTTGCTACCTGCTTTCGTCCAGAAGCGGCCCTACACTTATAGCTGGTTTAACGACATCAACCCGCTTAGCGCGGGAATCCATTATTGGCGATTCAGCCCTCACCGACGCCTTTCATTAGCAGTGCTATGAAGGCGACAGTGAGGGCTGCGTTGCAAAGACAGAGGCGTTACTCGATATATTGGCCCGTGGTTATTACCTTGCCGTAACCGAATTCCAAGGCTGCCATTATCGAGGCGTGAACCTGATGAGCAGGCACTTTCACGTCAGCGAATTCAAGATCCATTGTGGCGCAGGCATCGTGAATAATCGTTGTCTTATAGCCAAAGTCTGAAGCCGCTCGGCTGGTTGCATCAATGCACATGTGGCTCATGGCGCCGATGACCACGACTTCTTCAATACCCTGCTGGTCTAGTAGCTCTTTCAAACCGGTGTTAAGAAACGAATTGGGGAAATGCTTCATTAGCACTTTTTCTGATTCAAGGGGGGCGACGATGGAATGGACAGTCACTGCCTGCGTATCAGGGGTAAACAAAGGTGCGTTCGCATCGGCGGACTCATGTCGAAAATACACGACGAGGTCTTTTGCCGATCGAGCATGCTCAATGACCTTGGCTGCATTCGTTGCGGCCTGTTCAATACCTTCTAGCACAAGCTTGCCGCCGGGAAAATATTCATTCTGGATATCGACAACAATAATGGCACGGTTAGTCATGTAATTAATCCTCTTTCAGTGGCGTTTACCCAGCGTTTTAGCGTCATCGCTCTCTGATCGAGAGCTCTACCGACTCGCTGGTAGAAATAAACGGGCCGCCATAAGTATAGCAGCCCCTTAGAGATCAGAAGGAGACAACGTCGCCGTCGGCGGGAATCAAGACGTGATCCTGAAGCCCCTGTTCCTGCACGTATTCGGCTAGCTCGTCACGGCTCAGCGTCAAGTGATTCACGGCCTCCATATGCACCGTGATGATGGTCGCATTAGGAGCCGCCTGATGGGTGCGCAAGGTGTCTTCCTTGCCCATAATAATGGGATCACCTTCAAAGCCAGTCACCACGGCGGCACCCGTATTCAGCACAATTACCTCCGGGTTAAAGCGCTCTAGCGCTTGCTCAACCTCGTCGCGCCATACGCTATCGCCGACCACATAGGTGGTCTTCTGCCCTGGCGCTTCAAAGACTACGCCCATAACCTCGCCGAGCGACTGCGCCAGTTCAGGAACAGCATAGAGGGTGTCCGAGCCATGCTGGCCGCCCGTCTTGTGAAGCTGAACTCCGCCGAATTCGGTGCCATCTTCAAGAATGCGCACATCGGTGAAACCCTGAGAGCGAATCAGCTCAGCATCGGCAGCATTCTGAGCGAACAAAGGAATGTCCTTCGGCAACAGCTCTTGAGCGGCGTCATCCCAGTGATCAAGGTGAGTGTGGGTGACGATGACAGCATCTATGCCATTGATCACGTCCTCTGCAGGCATCGGCAACTCCACCAGCGGATTGCGCAACTCGCTACGATAGGTATTCTCGAAGCCTGGGTAGGTGCCCTTGTCGGCCAGCATTGGGTCAATCAGGAAAGTGGTATCTCCATAGGTGACCTTCACCGTTGCATTGCGAATCTGCTGTAGCTGCTGCGTTGTCTCCTGAGAGTTAGATTCTGCGAATGCGCTGCCGGTGATGACAGCCGAGGCTAAGAGAAGTGAACTGGCTAAGGGTTTCATAGGCATCTAACTATTTCCTTCAATACGTTGTTGGATCGATACCAAGCAGTTTAAAGCAGAGCAATCATTAAAAAAATTGGCCTGAAAGACAATGATCGAAAATTTTGGGCCAACACGGTAATGTTAAGCAAAGAAAATCTTAGGAACCAACTTAGGAGATAAACCTTGTCCCTGCCACGTGTCGGATTAATTCTCCACTCAGGTATCAGCCCTTTCCACTTTTCTGTGCCCTATATGGTGTTCGGCATGGGCTTGCCCGATCAACCGCTATTTGATCTTTCTATCGTGGCACCAGCGGGGAAATCACTGGAGAGTGAGGGAGTAATGACCATAAGGCCCGATGGCGATTTAACGCTCTTGGACAACGTGGATATAGCCGTGGTGCCCGGCTGGCACGATCTGAATGAACCGCCATCCACTGAGTTAGCTGAGGCACTCGTCCGCTGTCATGAGCGGGGCGCTTATGTAGTGGGGCTCTGTTACGGCACTTATGCGCTGGCCTACGCGGGGCTGCTAAACGGTAAAAAAGCCTCAACTCACTGGATGGCCGAGCAGGACTTTAGCGACCGCTTCCCAAGCATCAAGCTCGACACCAATGCGCTTTATGTAGAAGAAGATCGCCTGGTGACATCTGCAGGCACGGCTGCTGGCTTGGACTGCTGTTTGTTCTTGGTACGCAAGTATTACGGCGCGCCGATTGCCAACAAAATTGCCCGACTCATGGTCGTTCCGCCACACCGGGAAGGTGGGCAGGCACAATTCATTGAGCAGCCGGTGGCCGTCTCCACTCAAGACGCCCATATCAATCGATTACTGGACTATTTAAGAGAAAACCTAGCCGCTTCGCATAGCATTGATGCGCTCGCTGATCGTACCGCCATGAGCAGACGCACCTTCACTCGTCACTTTCAAAAAGCCACCGGCATGACGGTAGTGGAGTGGCTAGTGAACGAGCGGTTACGACGTGGGCGAGAACTACTGGAAACCACATCCTTGTCGGTAGAAGCGATTGCAGAAAGCGTTGGTTTTCATACAGCGACGTCATTTCGTCAGCATTTTAGACAGCATCATCAGGTCAGCCCGCGCGACTGGCGTAAGACCTTCGGCCACAGCGCCTGACTTTTGCTGGACCGCGCACCCTGCGTTAATGGTTTCGTCGGCGCGACGAGCGACGAGCGAGAATCCATTATTGGTGGTGAGAAGGCCATGTTGCAAAGGCCGATGGCGCGTTAATCGACATATGGGTTGAAAATCATCGTTGGTTAGAAAGCTCACGTTCCTGTTATGCAGCATAACGCCGAAGCTCAGTTGCCGCTGTAGCGCGGAGAGAACCAAAACACGCAGTGTTTTGAGCGGTCAACTGCAGCGCCTCGTTATGCCCTTATGACCGACAAGACTTTTGACGTATCGACGACTCTACAAAATTCACCGTTCAAACTTGCCACGTTTATTCGCTGCATTTCATCTGCGCACAGCACTTCAGCGTTGATGCCCTTGCGGTCAAAGGTTGCTGTGCAGTCGTGTACCAATTCAACATTGAAACCAAGATTGCCCGCCATGCGCGTGGTAGTTGAAACACAATAGTCTGTCGTCACTCCGACAATTACTAAACCACTTAGTCCTTTTTGAACGTCAATTAAAATTAAAGCTCGCTGTTTCATTTTGTTGGCAACCACCCTTCGGTGAGCCCGCGCCATGTTGGCTTTCTGTTCGACTAGCACCTCCCCTTGCCGGGCGTGCAGAGGACTTTCACCCCCAGCATCACCTTCGGGAACAGCGCCAGTCAGGCGCTGCGCGCCATTTCTGGCCCGCAATCAAGACGCCCCCGGAGTTCTGGGGGCGTTGGTGTTGCTAGGTTCTCAATTTACCGAGAGTGTCAGTCGATCTCATTGAGGACCGCTTTCGGGAAGTGGCGACGCAACATGCGGTTCTGGAAGTCGTCCACGAAGCGGCTGTTGATGATGATGATAAACCGCTCGAAAGGTGCTTCGCTGTCGAGCTGTTCGATCCCATCGACACTGTGGAATAGCCGGTCATCGCTCAGATGAAGGATATCACCCGGATCCAGGATGATATCGACCAAGGGCTGCGTGCCAGCCTTGTCGCCGTAGAGGTGGTTTTCACCCCCTGCCACGTTTTCTCGATTGAGGACCAGAATGCTCAGGGCCTTGCAGCCATCGGCATGAATCCCCTGACCCTGAAGGGGGTCGATGCTGCCTTCTCCGCGAACCCCGGTGATCTGCATCAGGATCGGTTCGTGCGCACCGATACTCCACAGCTTTGCCCAGGCGCCAACGAAGGCCTTCACATCCGGGCGTGCCATGAATTCAGTTGTCAGCGGATCATAGAAACGCAAGCGGTCGGCCATGCTTTCCGCGTCATTGAAGGATCCCCCCTGGGCCATCGGGCATTGGCCCATGTCCTCGACATCTCCATGATCGTTCAGAGCGAGCCAGGACATCCGCTTCCACCGCTGGTTGACATAGGGATCCCGCGGAAGATCGGCGGCAAACTCCTGCCAGGCTGTCAGATCGATTCGCTCCCGAATATCGGTTTTCGCCCAATCCTGATGCTTCAGCGCCTCGGTCACTCCCGGATTCCAATAATCAGCAAGTGAATCGGCGGGCATGGAGGTGAGATCGAAACCGTGCTTGAGGGTATCGAGTTTCATGTTGGTATTCTCCTGTTAACTGGGCGGAATCGCCCTGTGTTGCCGGTGTAAGAACGCGGTCAACAGGAGAGAAGTGAAAATATTTGCAACGATATGTCAACAAATGTAATAAGAAAGAGTGATTTTTTTGAAAACAGGATCAGACCGCTGATGACGTATATGTGTAGGTTCCTCTTACACATAGGTGTAGGATAATCACAATAAAGTACTTATTGTTGCCATTATGATGGCTCTTGACAGTGTTTTTTCTTTAAGTGAATCCCATGAGTGCCAGCGATTCCCGTCATCAAAGATATCCGGAGCGCCTGAAGGATAACCGCAGGGAGTTTGCCGGTGCGCTCGTGTTGGAGGTGTCAAAGACACCTTCCACTGATGGCATCGATTCGCATGATGCCTGCAGAGAAGAAGTCGAGTTAGTACGCCGCCAGTATCTGGAGAGTGAGCAGCGATTCCGCGCCCTTCTGGAGAGTCTGCCGAAGATGGCGGTTCAGGGGTATGATCGCGATCGGCGAGTGATTTACTGGAATGAGGGTAGCACTCGTCTCTATGGCTATACCGCTAAGGAAGCCCAGGGACAGCTACTGGAAGATCTTATCATTCCTGCCTTCATGCGTGATGGGGTGATCCAGGCTCATAGTGCCTGGATCAAAGAAGGGATGGATATACCCGCTGAGGAACTCGAGCTCAAGCACAAAACCGGTGAACTGATATCGGTCTTTTCGCAGCATCTGATGCTTAATGAGCATACCGACTCCCCCTTAATGTTCTGCGTGGATGTCGATCTTTCCGACCAAAAGCGCGCCCACCGTGACCTGGAATTCGCCACCCGTTTCGACAGGCTCACCCACCTCCCTAACCGCCAGACCTTCGAGGCCGACCTGGACAGTCTGTTGGATTCCTGTCGACGCCAGGGCAATGGCCTGGCAACCATCTACCTGGACATCGACCACTTCGTCGAGATCAATGATGCCCTTGGCTATGATCAGGGCGATCTCCTGCTCATTGAGCTGACTCGGCGACTGAGAGAGTGCCAGCGAGCCACTGACCTGGTGTCCCGTGTCTCTAGCGATGAATTCGTGCTGGCCTTTCCCGGCATCCACTTGGACTCCGATGCCAGACGGGTCGTTCGCCATGTCCAGAATGTCTTTCGGGAACCTTTTGTCCTGGATGGTCGGGAGCGTCAGGTCACGGCCTGCCTGGGCGTGGCGCTCTTTCCCGAGAATGGTGAATCATCACGCGAATTGATCCGTAATGCCGATGTTGCCAAGAATCGCGCCAAACTGGATGGCCGGGGTGATGTACGCTTCTTCCAACAGAAGCTCCATGATGAGCTGGTTCGCCAGCACTATCTCTCGGCACGACTCGATGAAGCCCTGGATAACGGTGAATTCTCCCTTCACTACCAGCCCCAGGTCTCGGCGGCCAGTGGGCGAATAGAGAATCTCGAGGCCTTGATACGCTGGCAGCCTGCCGAGGGCCCGCCGATCTCGACTGCCGAGTTTATCCCGCTGGCCGAGCGTTCCGGTGTGATCCATCGTCTGGGCGACTGGGTCATCGAAGAGGCTTGCCGCCAGCAGGTGGAATGGCGTGCCAAGGGATTTCATGAGCACCGCATCGACATAAATGTCTCGGGGCGTCAACTGGTGTGTCCCGATACCCTCAAGAGCTTCGAGGACTCGTTACAGCGTCACGGCTTAGGTCCGCGGGATATTGGCATCGAATTGACCGAGAATGTCCTGATCGAAGCCGATGAGACTGTCCTCGAGGACCTGCGGCGCCTCTATCATCGCGGTATTCGCATTGCTATTGACGACTTCGGGACCGGCTATTCCTCCCTGAGCTATCTCAAGCACTTTCCAGTCACCGCCCTGAAAATCGATCGCTCCTTCATCCACGACGCTCCCACACAGCCGAAGGATAGGGCCATCCTGGAGGGTGCTATCTTCATCGGCCATCGGTTGGGATTGGAGGTGGTGGCCGAAGGCGTCGAGAACGCCGAACAGTGGTCATTGCTTCGCGAAATGCATTGCGACCTCGTCCAGGGGTTCTTCTTCTACCGTCCGATGCCTGCTAAGGAAATCGACCGCCTGCTGGGCGGTTTCGTGCCTAGTCACGAAGGGCTGTTGAACTGAGACTCGCCGTGATTTGACGCACAATCCTCATCAACGCATTGACTCCCAATATTTTTATGACGCGCTTCAGGCTGTAAGCCAACACATGAAGACTCATTTCCGTGCTCACATTTCTGAGCCGCTTTGCCTGACTTGGCGATGTCATCGGCTTGGGAAGATAGGTCGTGAACAACGTACTCGCTGGGAAAATCAACAAATCCTAATGAACCTCAAGTTTCGCAGATTATGCGTGATCACTTCATTAGCCATTAGCCGTCTGTCAGGTAGCTTTACCCATTCCCTTATAGCGGCTATACAAGCTGATTGGTCGCTGTAGTCCGCCTGAGAAGCTAATACTGAACGACCTCTCTGCTTAATTAGCGGAGAGGCCGCTGCACTGAGCGATGCCGCTTGTTAAGGCGTTTGCGCTTCGGCGCGCATCACATTGAGCGAGTTGATTTCAATGCTAAGCGCATCACGCGTTTTTTCTAAATCACTTACCTGTTCACCAACATTGGTAAGTTGCGTATTGGCCTCATCAACTTGGGCGTTTAGCTCATCGAGCTGAGCTTCGGCTTCACCGCGTGCCTCTTCTGCGTCTTGGCGCGACTGTTGGGCAGCATCGCGGGCAGCTTCGGCCTCTTCATTGTCTTTTTCGATTTCACTTACCTGTTCACCAACCGCGGTAAGTTGCGTATTGGCCTCATCAATCTGGGCGTTTAGGTCATCGAGTCGTGCTTCGGCTTCACTGCGGGCCTCTTCTGCCTCTTGGCGCGCCTGTTGAGCCTCGTCACGGGCAGCTTCGGCCTCTTCATTGTCTTTTTCGACCTGGGCGTACGTCTCATTTAGTTCATCAAGGCGATTCTGCCTTTCGTCTATCTGCTCATTAAGGGTGCCCGTTTCTTTCTCGCGGGTCTCACGCTCACCTCGTAACGCGGTCAAATCGTCTTCCGTATTAGCAATGTCTGCGCGTGTCGACGCTAGCGCCGCTTCAGCCTCGGCTTGCTCAACCTCAAGGTTGCCCATCCGCTGCTGCAGCGTTGCTAAGTCAAGCTCTGCCGCTTCTACTTCGGTCATCTGTGCTTGAATCTGCTGATGCTGGCGCTCAGTTTCAGCTAGCCGTGTTTCCAGTGCCTCCATACTATCTTTTCGCGATCCAGCAATGGTGTGCGCGACGGCGGCCCAGATCACGGCAATAACGGTGATGGCTAAAATCACCTTTACACGGTTATCGCTTAACAGTGCGGTTGTTGATGATGAATTCGTCCCTGCCATTGGTGCATCCTCTGTGTTGATTAGCATCTACTGGTATCGTTAATGAGGGCAGCTAGCGCCCGAAGGCCAGCGGCTCGTTATCTGATTAAATATTATCATGGCAATACTGCAACGAGTGATCTCAGTGTGGCTGTTAGTCCCTGAAACGACATCTTTTAGCCTCGACGTTAGCAGATAGCAATGAGCAGATAGTAATGCACAGACAATAGTTAGCCACATCATCCGCCATTGGCTACCTTCATTTCTGGATAATGAACGCGGTAAGCTTGGGGCAACCTCTCTGCTGAGTAACGTACTCAATGAAAGACACCCACTGGATTATCGGCCCTGGGGCCATTGGCCGTCTGTTGGCCCATTCGCTTTCACCTTTAACCACTACGACGCTCATCGGTCGCCGTGCACTGCCTGAACAACAAGTGGTTACCACGCCAGAAGGCGAGCAGCGTTTACAGCGTTTGAAGTTGTACACGTTGGAGCAGATCGCGCTTAAAGCAAATGGCCTGCCCTGCTATGTGCATATCACCGCTAAAGCGATGGCCGCTGAGGCAGCGCTGGCAAGCCTTGCGGATGTGATTCCTGCGACGACTCCACTGGTACTGTGGCAAAACGGTTTTTTGGCGCAGCCGCGTATTACTCAAGCGTGGCCCGGGCCTGTGTTGTGTGCCACCACCACTGAAGGCGCTTACTTAACGGGCGATGATGGCGTGGTGCATGCGGGGCGTGGGCATACGTTTATAGGGGATCTAAACAATCAGCACGGCGGGCTCGCGCAAACGCTTGCCCAAACATTAAACCAGGCAGGGCTTGCTGCAACCGCGGTGGATGATATTCGTAGTCGCCTATGGCAGAAACTGGCGGTGAACGCGGCGATTAATCCGCTGGTGGCGCTAAATGGCGTGCGTAACGGCGAGTTACGAGATGCGGCGTATTCAGGCCAGGTGGAGGCAGTGGTAAAGGAAGTCGCGGCGATTATGTTAGCTGAGGGCATTCAGCCGCCGAAGGGAGCAACCGATGAAAACGCCTGGCTGTCGATGGTGTGGCAGGTAGTGAGGAACACCGCTAATAATAAGGCGTCGATGTTGCAGGATGTGGCAGCGAAACGCCCTACCGAGCGCGGGGCAATTTTAGGCCCGCTGATTGAGCGTGCAGAACATCACGGATTGAGTTGTGAGGTGTTAAATGGGCTTAATAGAGAGATAGAGGCATTGGAGGCTCGGTACTTGAGCTAACCCCCACTTATATTTCACCGTCCAGCAGAACGAGCATCCCCCGAAGCTCGGGGGATGCTGCATTGGCTGGCTTCACTATTTGTCAGCAGTGCTCTTCTCCAACTGCTGGGTTAAAGATGCATCCAATATGTCTAACGCTTTCGCACGATGAATCCACCAATCTGTTGACCAGACTCTGAATAGCGTCCAGCCCAAGCCTTCCAACACACTCTGGCGTACTTTATCGCGCTCACGGGCATAAACGGAGCTGTGATACATGGCACCATCACACTCAATACCTGCCAGATAAACACCGGGTTTATCCGGGTGCACGATCCCCATATCAATACGGTAGGCAGACACACCGATTTGTGGATGCACTATCCAGCCTTTTTCGCGAAGCCCTCTCGCTACGGCGACTTCAAAAGGTGATTCAAAGTCACCGATAGAGCCATGCACGGCTGCGCCCAACGCTGAAGCCCCCCGCTCGGCATACTCCAAGAAGTGTTTTAAATCGGCGACCGCCCTAGCGGACGTTCTGGATAAATCGATGCGCTCCGGTGCTAGCGTGGAAAACACCACCATTTCAGAGCGAGCGCGAGTCATGGCGACATTCAACCGTCGCTCACCACCATTACGGTTCAACGGGCCAAAGTTCATCGTTACGTGCCCGGATTCGTCGGGCCCGTAGGTGATGCTAAACAATATGACGTCTCGCTCATCGCCTTGCACGGTTTCCAGGTTTTTCACAAATACCGGTTCTAGCTCGTCATCAGAGAACGCCCATTCAATGCTTGGGTCTTCCCCACGGGCTTTATCAAGCAGATCTTCAATTAAGCTCTGCTGTTCGGTATTAAAGGTAACCACGCCAATTGACTGCCGACGCGCCGCGGCATCTTCAGAGGTAAGACGCCGTATAATTTCCGAGACAATTGCCTTAGCTTCTCCTTGGTTATGCCGCGCCTTGCCACGCGCATAAAAACCTTCTGGGCGCACCAGCGATACACCTTTATCAGGATGAACAGGCGCAGGAAAGGTAACGAGTGAATTGTCATAGTAACGACTATTAGAGAACGCAATCAGACTCTCTCGGCGAGAGCGGTAATGTAAATTTAGTACTCGCAGGGGAATGCTAGCGCCCATTAGTTCATCAAGAATACTTTCAAGATCGCCCTCACCATCCACATCGCCATCAGGGTCATCATCAGAGCGACCAAAGAAGTTACTTGGGGGCATTTGCTTCGGGTCGCCTGCCACAATGACTTGTTTACCTCGGGCGAGAGAGCCAACCGCATCCCACACCGTGATCTGTGAGGCTTCATCAAAAATCACCACATCGAACAATGCCTGACCTGGCGAGAGGAATTGCGCGATAGATAGCGGAGACATCATCAGGCACGGAGCAAGCGTAGTAATCACACCGGGGATGGTTTCCATCATTTCCCGAACGGGCTTATGACGCATTTTTTTCTGCAATTCGTGTCGCAACACACCCCAAGAAGAGCTTTTCTGAATCGCATCTTGGTCGGGAATCTCACCAGACAAGCGCGCGGCAATATACTTGGCTGTCAGAGCACTGAAACGAGTATCAAGCTCGCGGAAATTTTGTATTGCAGCCTGATGCTCAGGCGATGAGAAAGTTCGCAGTACGTCATCTTCGCCAATGACTGCTGACGACCACCATTCACAGTAGGCGGCTTCAAACACATCTTCTATTTGATCAGTATCAATGTTCCCCTGCTCAATAGCATCGACCAGAGGCCCAAGCTGATAATCTAGTGCCTCAGTACGCCGACGCATCCAAGCGCACCACTCTTTAAGTGAAATATGGTGTTCTACAATCTGCTGGCAGTGCGCGCTCACTGCGGTTAACGCGGGCTCTTCGGCAGGTAAATGTCTTTCCAGAACAGCACCAATCAAGTCTTCGAACTGGCTTTTCAGTACAGTAAACTCGTCAAAGGTTGCTTGAAAATCAATAATGACTCGACCTATCGGGGCCTCAGGTGCTAGCAAATCATTGGCGTCGTATAACAACGAGCGAATCTTAGCGCGCAGCGACGTCAAGGTCTCAGCATCATCAGCCAGTTTACCCACCGCTACACGTGCACGTGTCCCCAAGAGTTTTAACGCAGCCATGGCCTCCGGATCAGAATTATAAGCGTCCCATCCCTTAATCCCTTTCAGTAGGGCATCTAAACGATCAATATTGCTGCCCGTTTCGCGTAGCTGCGTTAAAACAGGAATATCGTTGTCTGGATTTGGTGTGCCTTGCGCTCCTCCTTCACGCAACTGCTTCACCACACCACGCTTGGCAAACCAGCTTTTTGGCCACCACGTTTGATTGGCTGCTGCCCAAGCCGGGCCTAGCACCGTAGTGTCTAGTTGCTGCCAAGCCAAAGGCGCATAACTGCAGCTTAGTTTAGCCTGGGTGGCGATATAGGTTTTAAGCTGAATTACCGCCTCCTCTAGCGCGTCAAAGAGGTCAGGTGCATCGGGCTCAAGAGCGAACGAAGCTGATTGGCGATAGGCATCCAACAACACTTGGCAGCACTCCGCCACGGCAGAGAACTTGGCAAAATTGAGCGTACCTAAGCGAATCCCCAAAGCTTTCTCAACGGCTGACAGTTCATGCGACATTTTATCGGCACTTTTCTTTAGCTGCCGGGCAACACTGACGACCTCTTCCTGCCACTGAGGACGCCAATCGTGTTGTTGAATGACGCTTAGAGGATGATCCACCAAGTTGCCCACTGCCTTCGCCTGAACGCTTAACAGTGACGCTATTGCGCGAAGTTGTTCCAATTGCTGCTCATCGTGAATCTCGGCTTTAGCCCAGCTAAGCTTCACCTTAGCAGCCAAGCCGGCATCGCGAATTTTAACGCCCATCGCATAATGCGCTGTCAAACCGTTACGGTGGCGTCGATGCAAGGCATTCACGACGTGATTCAAGCGATCACGCAGTGTTTTAAGCCGTTCACCCTCTGCCTTCCAATCGTTCGCTGACGATGCAGAAGCGCTAGTCCAGGAAGTCCGCAACTGATCCAACACATCTGCTTTTTTAGCTTTATTGGAATGAAGCTCAAGGCAGAACTGGCCAAGTCCAATTTCACGTAAGCGGCGATGCACCACGTCAAGAGCTGCTGTCTTCTCAGATACGAAAAGTACTTTTTTTCCTTTGCCTAGCATATGGGCAATAAGGTTGCCGATCGTTTGGCTCTTACCCGTACCAGGCGGGCCGATAATGACAAAATCTTTCCCTCTATCTGCTGTGGCAATGGCCGACATCTGGGAAGAATCAGCAGGCAGTGGGGTTAATAAATCCGCAGGCGTGTATTCACGATCAATATCTTTAGCTTCTACAAAACGAATATCGCTGTCGTAGGGCTCGCGAGGAGTATCCAGAAGATGCTTCACCACTGGACTCTCCTTTAGCGCTTCGGAGCGATCCATCAGGTCTTTCCACATCAAATACTTAGCGAAAGAAAAGTGCCCAAGCACTACATCTTCCACCACCTCAAAGCCAGGCACCGCCTTGATGGCATGGCGCACCCGGTTCCAAATGCCGCTCACATCTACTCCACTCTCGTCTTCGGGCAGAGCGCCAGTAAGGCCTTTGATATCGATAGCAAAATCTGTCTTCAATAACTCCAGCAACGTTGTGTTGAATCGCGGTTCATCATCGCTTGCGACCATCTTCACACCACTACGCACCGACTTTCGTTCTAGCGAAACAGGCAGCAAAATCAGCGGAGCGCGATAACGGCGGCTACCTTTATCGTTTGGTTTCCACAATAAAAAACCAACCGCTAAAAATAGAGTATTAGAGCCACCTTCCTTCAATGAAGTTTGCGCCTTACGGTAAATGTCTACCGAGCGTTTCTCTAGCTCCTCTTGGGTCAGCTCTACCAATACTTGCTTCTTAGTCAGCGCGTCGCGGGAGTAAACATCTTTCAGATTCTCACCCGTTCGCTGCTGATGAATATCCTGGTCTTGCTCTTGAGCCTGTAATCTAGGAAAAGGTGCGATTGAAATGCGCGCGCCTGTCGCCAATAAATCCTCTAACCCGCTGGGGTCACCGCATACCAACTGCAGGCTACTTTTGCTGGGCTTTTGGTTTAGCAATGGGTTTCGAGCTGATAGGTCTAGCAACTTACGCTGCCAGCGCTCTAAACGCCCGCTTGGCGAATCCTCAAATACCTCTTGTTCTATATGAACAGTAGTTGCCGGTAGGTCTGGGGCTTCTTCTAATGTCGGTTCAAAAATATCGGCTGTGTCGCTGGTTTCGCTGGTTTCGCTGCTCAACTCTGCCTGAGACTTTAAGCTAATAGGGTTGATACGGTGCGCCCGCGCCCGACGAATATCGACCGCTGCAATAAACTCATGGTCTTTATCCAACGAGACTTGCTTATTACCCGCCTCAACCGCTTTAGAAAAAGGCGGCGAAGGATGGCTAGTCGTGTAGGTAGTCTCAATGAGAATGAGTTCTTGTAAAGGGATGCGCTGACGTAACGTTTCTGCTTCATCAATCACTACACTGGCAAGATCTTCTTTTTCGAGCCAAAGACCCACCAGCGCGTGACCTTCAGTAAGAATGACCAGTGGATTCAGCTGAGCCTGCTCTAGTGCGGCCGCAAATAATAAGGTGGTATCTAAGCAGGTGGCTACCTTAGCACTTTCAATAAGGTGAGGAAGACGAACTTTCTGGCCGTTTTTCTCAAAGCTGGCTGGCGGTAGCGCATAACCTAGTTGCAGCTTTACAATTGCATTGTAAATGGCTGAAGCCATTAGCCATACCTGCTCACGGCTATTAGCATCATAACCATTGATTTGGTCTGGCTTGCCTGCCTTGCGCAAAATGTGGCTTGCTTGTCCCAACAGCTTGTCTACCGCTGGGTCGTTAGGTGTACAGAAGGCTGCCAATAGCTCAGGCATATAGGAAGCCCCGCCCCACTCGTTGCAGGCTAACAGCTCCACCGGCATATTCTGCTCAGTTAAAACCTCGCCACTCTGTCGAACCGTAAACGTTACCGTCCCACGCATTGATTCTGTGAGGCCGAGAAGAAAGCCACCATCTAGTTCAAGATCTCGATCCTTTAACGCCAATAGCCCACCCGCTGCCAAACGATCAACTCTCCAGTTTTTCTGTTTAACAAAGGCAGGAGAGGCATCTAACGTGACGGTTAGGTCAGAGAGGTCGTGTTCTTCATTGGTATTTTCAATCCGCAAATCACGCAGAACTGCAAAGGCACTTTGGTGGCAGGCAAAGTTAATCTTTTCTACCAATGTCACGTGCAGCTTAAGGGCCGATGGACCATTTTGAGACATGAGCTATCCTTAACAAAATTTCTAATAAACCGTTCACAAGATGCGCGTTTCGGCCTAGCCCACCATGCCCAACCCCTACCAATATTTTAAATGGCCAAGTTGATTAGTATCACCAAACATCTTACGAATCATAATGTAAGCAGATAGTATTATCTTGGCTCTCCACTTCCCAGCACCTACGTTTAAACTCTTGTGGGCAAAGCGAAAAGAAATTAAATTAATCAATGTTTTTCAAATATTTATACCAAATTAAATTTTATTTTTATTTTTATTTTTATTTTTATTTTTATTTTTATCATCCTGACCAATCTTTACTAGCGGCTGTTTAGTTAGCGCTACACCATGCTCGGTCCAAATGAGTAAAGTCATTTTTTGGGAAAGGCCACGAGCATTATGGTTTGCAGTGTGAGGTTTACAAGGAGATGGACGGAAAGTGGCATTGTTGAAGTCTGGGTTTTAGGGGCGGTGGGGGTGGCTTGATCGTCGCGCGCTGAAGTGCTTTCACCAGATAATTAAAGTTTCAGACAACAGCCAGGGCAGCTGTGCGCTGCCCTTTCGCGGGTGCCTCGCTAGCGCTCGTTACCGCGCGCTACTGTTCGTGCCTTCATTGAGGTTTGAACGGTTCAGTGAGTGCGCAACTCTCCGCCTAATCACGTAACGGGAATCATTACGATTTTCTGGAAGCTCGCACGTTCTGTAAGCTGCTGGTACCAGCGCTCTAGGTGGGGGTGCGGTTGCCAAGCAATGCCGCTGTTCCATAAGTTGTAGAAAAACGGGGCGATGGCAATATCGCCCAAGCCGAAAGCATCGCCGGAAAACCAGCGCTGGTTTGCGAGCGCGCTATCCATGATGGCAAAGGCCGCTTCACACTCTTTAATCGCTGCTTCAATGGCAGCGCTATCGCGTTTTTCTAACGGGGTTCTTACGTAGCCTATCAAGATGGCACGGTGTTTAGGCGAGAGCGTGCTATTCGACCAGTCCATCCATTTTTCAGCCTGTGCCCGCTCGGCGGGAGCCTCAATCCAAAGCCTGCGCTGACCATACAGCGCGGCAAGGTAACGAATAATGGTGTTGGATTCCCAAAGCAGGCTATCGGTGGCATCGTCTTTGAACAGCGGCACCAGGCCATTAGGGTTCATGGCGAGGTACTCCGCAGTGTCATTCACCCCGTGCTGAAGCCCTGCATGGATTAGCTCAAAGGGCAGCTCAAGCTCTTCTAACACCCACAGCACTTTTTTAACGTTGGTGGAGTTGTTGCGGCCCCAAAGCGTAATCATGGCAATCCTTGTTGTTTGAGCATAGTAAGGAGGCTGAGTTTACCTCCCATCGCTACTGTTTATCTTGATAAAACTGCATCAGGCTTGAGAAATCGAGCTTTCCGTTACCTTTGGCTTTGTGCAGGGTGAACAGCGAGCGCGCAGCAGAACCCATGGGCACGGCAGAGACGCTTTGCTGGCTGATATCCATGGCGAGACCTAAATCTTTGATCATCAGGTCCACTTGGAAACCGCCCTGGTAATCTTTGGAAGCCGGTGCGTTTTCCATCACGCCTGGGTAGGGGTTATACACATTCAGCGCCCAGTTGCCGCCAGAGCTTTGCTTCATAATTTCTGACAGCACGGCAGGGTCGAGGCCATTTTTGACGCCCATATTGATCGCTTCACAGGTGCCCGCCATCAGGATGGATAGCAGCATGTTGTTACACGCTTTAGCCACCTGCCCCGCCCCATGATCACCGGCATGGAAGATATTTTTGCCCATTACATCAAGCACGGGCTTAGCTTGCTCAAACTGAGCGCCGCTGCCGCCCACAATAAATGTCAGCGTGCCCGCCTGCGCACCACCTACCCCGCCAGACACCGGCGCATCCACAAAGCCAATGCCTTTTTCAGCACCGGCGGCGGCCACGCTGCGGGCGGTATCAGCATCGATGGTAGAGCAGTCAATCACCAGCGCGCTTTGCTTGATGACATCAAATAGCGGCGCCTCGCCGTCCACATAGAGCCCACGCACGTGCTTACCTGCGGGCAGCATGGAAATCACAAAGTCGGCATCCGTGGCGGCTTCCTGGGCAGAGCGAGCCACTTCACATCCATGAGACTTAGCGACCTCAAGCGTCTCGGCCGAAAGATCAAACGCGCGAACGTTAAAGCCTGCCTTAGAAAGGTTGGCCGCCATCGGGCCACCCATATTACCTAAGCCAATAAACGCAATAGTGGTCATTGTTATTATCCTTATTTGTTAGTGACAAGATTTAAGACAGATCGGCAAGCGGATTGTTATCCCAGGGCGACGCTAGCAGCTCGGTGATAAAGGCGTCTTCAACCGATGCAACGTCAGGATAGGACCATGCCGGCTGGCCATCTTTATCGACTAGCAGCGCCCGCACGCCTTCAGGGAACTCGCGGTGTCGGCAGCACTGCACTGAAAGCGCCATCTCTGACTGAAACACCTGAGCCAGCGACATATGCCGGGCGCGCGTTAGCTGTTCATCAATCAGCTTGATGGACACCGGGCTGCCGTGTGCCAAGGTTTGCTGGGCTTTACTGAACCACTTGTTGTCGCTTTTGACTGCCGCAATGGCCGCGACGATTTGCTCAACGCTGTCGTGATCCATTAATTCGCGAATCAGCGGTGAATGCTGGTAAATAGGTGCTTCAAGCTCAGCAAACACCGGCTGCGATGTCTGTTCAAGCTCACGCATAATGCGGTTCACCACGCCGTTGGCATCGGTATTTTCGCCTTTTCCCCAGCGAGCATCGGTTAGCTGCTGTATCAAGGCATCGCGGTGGTGGCTGGCAATACAGCGGTCGGCTAGGCCAAGGTGTACCGCATCCGGCGCGTTAATCTGGCAGCCGGTCATGGCCAGAAAGCGCCCGGCGCCGTTCGGCAGTCGATTTAAAAACCAGCTGGCACCCACATCAGGATAAAGGCCGATGGTGACTTCCGGCATGGCTAAACGTGAGGTTTCCGTGACAACACGATGGCTGCTGGCACTTAACAGCCCCATGCCGCCGCCCATCACAATGCCATTGCCCCAGCAGATGACCGGCTTAGGAAAGGTGTGTAAGAGATAGTCGAGCCGATACTCGGTCTCGAAAAAGCGCTCGGGAAAGCTAGAGTCGCCTTCGCCGGCAATGGCTTTATACAGATTGACCACATCGCCACCGGCGCAAAATGCTTTTTCACCAGCGCTGTCCAACAGTACCGCGACTACCCGCTGGTCTAACGCCCAGGCGTTTAAGCGGGGCAACATCTCTTCACACATCTCAAGCGTTAGCGCATTGAGCGAACGCTCGGCATTGAGTTTAATTTCTGCAATCACATGCCCATCACGGGTGGCATGTTCGGTAAACAGTACGCTGCTCATTGGCCGTCCTTATTCTCTTAAAGCTCGGTGGCGCCGTCTGCCAATACCCGGCGAGAAATGATCAGGCGCATAATTTCGTTGGTGCCTTCAAGAATGCGGTGTACCCGAGTATCCCGCACGTAGCGCTCCATGGGGTATTCCTTGATATAGCCGTTACCGCCGTAAAGCTGTAGCGCTTCGTCACATACCTTAAAGCCCACATCGGTGGCAAAGCGTTTTGCCATGGCGCAGTAGGCCGTCGCATCGGCGTGACCTGCATCTAACTTGGCCGCGGCCATACGCACTAGCTGCCGTGCGGCAACCAGTTCGGTGACCATATCGGCTAAACGAAACTGTAGCGCCTGAAACTCTGCCAGCCGTTTACCAAACTGCTTACGCTCCAGCATGTATTCGCGCGCTTTGTTGATCGCTTGCTGCGCCGTGCCAATCGAGCAGGTCGCAATGTTGATTCGGCCGCCGTCGAGCCCTTTCATGGCAATTTTAAAACCGTCACCTTCATTGCCAAGCAGATGATTAGCGGGCACCCGCACGTCTTCGAACGTGATCATGCGCGTCGGCTGGCTGTTCCAGCCCATCTTCTCTTCTTTACGCCCATAGCTTATGCCTTCAGCCTTGGCATCTACCGCAAAGGCAGAAACGCCGCTGGCGCCTTCACCACCGGTGCGCGCCATCACCACCAGAAAGTCGGTACTACCGGCACCCGAAATAAACATCTTACTGCCGTTCAGCACGTAGTCATCGCCATCACGCTTGGCAGTGGTTTTCAATGAAGCGGCGTCTGAACCTGAATTGGGTTCGGTTAAACAGTAGGAGCCTAGGAGCTCGCCAGTGGCGAGTTTTTCGCCCCACTGAGAGACCGCTTCCGGCGTGCCGAAATCCGCCAGCATCCAGGTCACCATATTGTGAATAGTGAGATAGGCGGTGGTCGAGGTGCAGCCCATGGAAAGCTGCTCGAAAATGATGCTGGCATCTAAGCGCGAAAGCCCTAACCCGCCCACGCTCTCGGGTGCGTAAAGCGAGCAAAACCCCAGCTCCCCCGCTTTGCGAATCACATCAACGGGAAAAAACGAGGTTTGGTCCCATTCGGCGGCGTGCGGCTCTAGCTCGTTTTGGGCAAAGGCACGCGCCATATCAGCAAAGGCAACCTGGTCTTCATTAAGCTCAAAATTCATGGGCGGATCTCCGCTAATGTGCGAACACACTAGCTGTTATCGTTGTAATTGACGTTAACGTTAACTTATCTATTTACCCCAGAACAAGCAACACACCCAAGCGTGCGACCTTAGGCGTAGAAAGCATCAGCCGAGACAAACATAGCGCAAAAAAAAGGCGCCATAAGGCGCCCAACATCGGAAAAAAACAGCGTTACAGCGACGCTTCTATTTAAAGTTTTTACGGTACATTTTGTCCAGCTCACCAATAATGCCGCTACGAAAGCTCAGCACACACACCACAAAGATGAGACCCAGAATCACGCTAACCCAGTTGCCTAACGGCGATTGCGCGAGAATGTGCTGAAGGCTAACCACAAGCCCGGCCCCCATCAAAGGCCCCAGCAAGGTACCCACGCCGCCTAGCAGCGTCATTAAAATTACCTCACCTGACATATGCCAGTGCGCGTCCGTCAACGAGGCCAGCTGAAACACAACCGTTTTGGTCGAGCCGGCTAAGCCCGCCAAGCCCGCAGAGATCACAAACGCCACTAGCTTATAGGCATCGACGTTATAGCCCAGCGATACCGCCCGAGGCTCATTTTCGCGGATCGCCTTGAGCACCTGGCCAAACGGTGAGTGCACGGTGCGCTGAATGAGCGCAAAGCCTGCGATGAATATCGCAAAAACAAAGTAATACATCGACAGATTACTGCTCAGGCTGATCAACCCAAACAGCTCCCCTCGGGGTACGCCGTGCAGGCCATCTTCACCGCCGGTAAACGGCGCCTGGATATACATAAAGTACACCAGCTGAGCGATCGCCAAGGTCACCATGGCGAAATAGATACCCTGGCGCCGAATAGAGAGCACGCCAAACAGTACACCTAGCAACGTTGCCATTAACGTACCGGCGAGAATGCCTAGCTCCGGCGTTAACCCTGGGTAGCTGGCCAGCAGGTAGCCGGTCACATAGCCGCCGGTCGCTAAGAAAGCCGCATGCCCAAAGGACAATAGCCCCGCATAGCCAAGCAGCAGGTTAAACGCGCAGGCGAACAGTGCAAAACAAAGCACTTTCATTAAGAAAACGGGGTAAACCATAAAAGGCGCCACCAGCCCCACTACAATCAACGCCAGATAAAACATATTGCGCCGAAATTTGGCGCGTTTTTGGCGTTCAAGTACGGCCGTTGGCGCTGGCGTCGTTTGAGGTTCTGTCATGTTTAAGCCTCCTTACCGAATAGCCCAGCGGGGCGCAACATGAGCACAAGGATCATGACAAGAAAGATCACCGTGTTAGATGCTTCGGGGTAATACACCTTGGTTAAGCCTTCGATAATCCCCATGGCTAAACCGGTGATAATAGCGCCTAAAATCGACCCCATGCCGCCGATGACCACCACCGCAAATACCACGATTAACAAGCTTGAGCCCATGGTCGGTGACACCGGATACAGCGGCGCCGCCAACACGCCGGCAAACGCGGCTAACCCTACGCCGAAACCATAGGTAAGCGTGATCAGCAGCGGTACATTGACGCCAAAGGCCTGCATCAGCTGGGAGTTTTCAGTGCCCGCCCGCAGGTAGGCGCCTAACCGCGTACGCTCGATCATAAACCAGGTAAATAGGCACATCGCCAAAGCGGCCACCAGCACCCAGGCGCGATAAGTGGGCAAGAACATAAAGCCAAGATTCAAGCCGCCTTGAAGAATCTCGGGCGTTGCATAGCGCGCCCCGGAAACGCCAAAGAAATTGATCAGCGTACCTTCAAAAATAAGCGCCAAGCCAAAGGTCAGTAGCAGCCCGTAGAGATGATCCAAATGCGCGATGCGGCGCAGTAAAAACCGCTCCAGCAACACACCGAAAGCACCAACGACTAGCGGCACTAAGAACAGCGCCAGCCAATAGTTAATGCCCAGATAGCGAAAGCCCAGTAGCGCAGCGAAAGCGCCCAGCATGTATTGAGCCCCATGGGCAAAATTGACGATCTTCAGTAGGCCGAAGATGACCGCCAGGCCCAAGCTAAGCAGTGCGTAAAAGGCGCCGTTCACTAGACCCAGCGTTAGCTGGCCCATGAAGACAGCCATAGGCACGCCGAATATCATCGTCATGATGTGAATCTCCTCGCCATCAAGCGGTTGGCGGCATGACGCCGCCAACCATTGCTACACATCACGTGTAAAATCACGCCAGATGAGCTCTTATCCAAATTAGTTCTGTACCAGCTTGCACTGGCTTTCGGATAGCGGACGGTAGGCTTCTTCGGCGGGAATAGTGCTGAGGATCTCGTAAAGGTCCCATTCACCGGTAGACTCTTCAGGCGTTTTCACCTGGGCAAGGTACATGTCGTGCACCATGCGGCCGTCTTCACGAATACGGCCATTGCGTGCGAAGAAATCGTTGATCGGCATCTCAGCCATCTGCGCACGAATGGTTTCAGGATCGTCGGTGCCTGCCTCTTCAACGGCTTTCAAGTAATGCATGGTGCTGGAGTAAATGCCGGCCTGAACCATCGTTGGCATACTGCCCACTTCATCAAAGTAGCGCTGCGCCCATTCACGCGACTGCTCGTCCATATCCCAGTACCAGCCGGTGGTCAGCAGCAGGTTTTGAGTGGCCTCTAAACCAAGCGCGTGAACATCGTTCAAGAAAATCAACAGACCCGCTAGCTGCTGACCGGATTGAGTCAGGCCAAACTGGCTGGCCGTGGTGATGGCATTAACGGTATCGGCTCCCGCATTGGCTAGGCCAACAATTTTGGCACCCGACCCTTGCGCCTGCAGGATATAAGACGAGAAATCGTTAGTCGGGAACGGATGGCGAACACCCCCGACGATTTCACCGCCGCTAGCTTCGACTACCTTGGTCACATCGGCTTCCAGGGCATGGCCAAAGGCGTAGTCTGCTGTCAGCAGGAACCAGGAGTCGCCGCCCTGCTCTACGACCGCTTTCGCAGTACCGTTAGCGAGCGGATAGGTATCGTATACCCAGTGGATGTGGTTAGGGGTGCAGTGCTCGTTGGTAATACTGGACGCCGCAGAGCCAGACACAATGCCTAGTCCGTTATTTTCCTCAAGCACTTTAGTGACCGCAATCGACACCGAAGAGGCGACAAGACCCGCCACCATATCGACGTTATTCTGGTCGATCCAGCCACGCACCGTATTGGCACCCACGTCGGCACTGTTACGGTCGTCCGCGCTGAACACCACAATCGGACTACCGTTTACGCTGCCGCCAAAATCTGCAACGGCCATTTCTAGCGCGGTTAGCCCGCCTGGGCCAGAAAGATCACGATAAGTACCGGACATATCGGCCAGGTAGCCAATGCGAACTTCACTATCGCTCATGTCCGCATGAGCAGTGGACACAGCGAAGCTAGCGGCCGCAGCAACGGCAATGCTGGCTGCCAGCTTTGTTTTGGTAAGATTTTTCATAAAGGTCATGTTCGTCTCCTGGCCCTTAAGGCCTTTTTTGTTGTGTAACGACATACTTTGAGCAGAGTGCGTTTTATCGGCGCGCTATACGCCTAACATTGAGTTGAGGTGCTCGCGGCGCGACGGTAGCTGCGCAGCGGTAATTTCTTCAACGATCTGGCCGTGATCCATCACGAAGTGGCGGTCGGCTAGCGGTGCTGCAAAGCGAAAGTTCTGCTCTACCAGCACAATGGTCATACCGCGCTCTTTAAGCTGCATTAACACCTCGGCTAGTTTCTGCACAATCACCGGAGCGAGGCCTTCGGTAATCTCATCAAGCAGCAGCATGCGCGCGCCGGTGCGTAAAATACGCGCCATGGCCAGCATCTGCTGTTCGCCGCCGGAAAGCCGCGTGCCCTGGCTTTTGCGCCGCTCATAAAGATTCGGAAACATGGCGTAGATTTCATCCAGGCTCATGCCGCCTGAGCGAACGGTTGGGGGTAAAAGCAGATTTTCGTGGACATCAAGGCTTGCAAAAATGCCGCGCTCTTCCGGGCAATAACCAATGCCTAAACGTGGAATATGATGCGGCTTCATCGAAAGCGTTTCATTGCCGTTAATCACAATAGAGCCCGTACGCCGCCCCACCATGTTCATAATCGCTTTAAGCGTGGTGCTGCGCCCGGCGCCGTTGCGGCCAAGCAGTGTCACCAACTCGCCGCGCTTTACGTTAAAATTTACGCCATGCAGGATATGTGACTCGCCGTAAAACGCGTGTAGATCCTGCACTCGCAACATTTCCAGGCTTTGATTGTTTTCAACAGGTGCTTGGGCTTCAGCGGTGTTCATACGGCGGCCTCCTCTTCGGCGGCATCGCTGCCCATGTAGGCTTCGCGAACCAGCGGATTACGAGACACGCTTTGGTAGTCGCCTTCTGCTAATACCGAGCCTCGCGCCAGCACGGTGATACGATCACACAGGCGGCTAACAACGCTCAGATTATGCTCTACCATCAAAACGGTGCGTCCTTTCGATACGCGCTTAATCAAGGCCACGATACGATCAACATCTTCCGCGCCCATGCCCTGAGTAGGTTCATCTAGCAGCATCATGGTGGGGTCGAGCGCCAAAGTGGTCGCCAGCTCAAGCGCCCGCTTGCGCCCATAGGGCATTTCCACCGTTAAGGTGTCGGCGTACTCACGAAGACCCACTTCTTCAAGCAGCTCAAGAGCGCGTTCATTGAGATAATCGAGCGACTTCTCTGATTTCCAGAAATGAAACGATGTCCCCAGCTTGCGCTGCAGCGCCACTCGTACATTTTCTAATGCCGTCATATGGGTAAATACGGCTGAGATCTGAAACGAACGCACCAGGCCTAGCTGAGCAATCTGGTTCGATTTTTTACTGGTGATCGACTGGCCACGGTACAAAATATCGCCGCGTGTGGGCGGTAAAAACTTGGTCAGTAGATTAAAGACGGTGGTCTTGCCCGCGCCATTAGGACCAATCAACGCGTGGATATGCCCTTCCTGTACCTGAAGATTGACGTTGTCTACGGCGGTGAAGCCGCGAAACTCTTTGGTCAGCCCTCGTGTTTCGAGGACAGGTCCCTGAATGACATCGTTTGCACTCATAGAGTGACAAGCCTCTTATTGTTTTTGTGCTAGATCTTTACAGACATGGCAGAAGCGGCGGCGACTGCCTTACCTGAACGTAAGATTCATGTGCAAACTAGCAACTGTCGCTATAGCAATACAATTACAACTTTGGTCTATCGGCAAGATTATCCTGAATTAACAACTGCTTTCAGAATATAAATATCAATAGCTTACCTAATTTCAACGCTTTTCAACTGCTCACAACAATAGCTTTACGTTAACGTAAACTTGTTTTAGCCTCAGTGGCAGTGTTCCATAGGTGTCATATCTTGGGAACAACGTCTTTTGAGAGAACGTCACTATGAGCAAAACTTACTCGATCAGTGAGCTGGCCAGCGAGTTTGACTTAACTACCCGCAGCATCCGTTTTTATGAAGACCAAGAGTTGCTTCACCCTAGTCGGCGCGGCCAAACGCGTGTTTACAGTAGCAAAGACCGGGTGCGGCTAAAGCTCACCATCCGCGGCAAGCGGTTGGGATTTTCACTGGCTGAAATTCGCGAACTGTTCGAGCTTTGGGACGAAACCCGCAGCGGCAGTAAAAAGCAGCTGCATCTAATGCTCAGTAAAATTGGCGAGCGGCAAGCGGCCCTTGATCAGCAAATGAAAGACATCACTATGGTGCAGCTAGAGCTTGAAAGCGCCGAGATACGCTGCCGCCAAGCGCTGGAAGAACTGTTCGAAAAAGATCCCGGCGAAAAAACGCCCAAGCAAAAACAGCCGAAAGAAGAACAGCTGGATACAAACAAGCATCCCCAATCCCCCTCTTCCGCCCGCGTCTAGTCATCACAGCTCAACTAACCGTTATCAGTACAATTTATAAAAGGTGATTGAACATGTTTTCACACTACTCAGAACTCAATTTTGGCCTCGATGACGAACTGAACATGCTGCGCGAACAGGTCAATGCCTTTGCAGCCAGCGAAATTGCCCCACGCGCCGCTGAGATCGACCGCAACAACGAATTCCCTAACGACCTGTGGAAGAAGTTTGGCGACATGGGGCTACTGGGAATTACTGTTTCTGAAGAAGACGGCGGCAGCGGCATGGGCTATCTGGCTCACTGTATCGCCATGGAAGAAATTTCGCGCGCCAGCGCCTCGGTTGCCCTTTCCTACGGCGCTCACTCTAATCTGTGCGTTAACCAGATTAAAATTAATGCGACCCCTGAGCAAAAGGCTAAATACCTGCCCAAACTGATTAGCGGCGACCACGTAGGTGCGCTAGCAATGTCAGAAACTGGCGCCGGTTCAGACGTAGTTTCTATGCAGCTTCGCGCCAAGAAAAATGGCGATCACTACGTGCTTAACGGCAACAAAATGTGGATCACCAACGGCCCGGATGCGGACGTACTGGTGGTGTATGCCAAAACTGACCCAGAGGCCGGTTCCAAAGGGATCACTGCGTTTATCATCGAAAAAGGCATGCCCGGTTTTTCTACCGCCCAGAAGCTCGACAAGCTCGGCATGCGTGGCTCCAACACCTGCGAACTGGTGTTTCAGGACTGCGCCGTACCCGCTGAAAACATCCTGGGCGGTGAAGGCAAAGGTGTTCGCGTGTTAATGAGCGGCTTGGACTATGAGCGCACCGTACTGGCCGCGGGCCCGATTGGCATTATGCAGGCCGCCATGGACGTGGTGATGCCGTATATCCACGAACGTAAGCAGTTCAACCAGTCGATTGGCGAGTTTCAGCTGGTGCAGGGCAAAGTCGCTGATATGTACACCACGTTGAACGCCTGTCGCGCCTATTTGTATGCCGTGGCGGGAGCCTGCGACCGCGGCCAAACCTCGCGCAAAGACGCGGCGGGGGTCATTCTCTACTGCGCGGAAAAAGCCACTCAGGTAGCGCTGGATTCTATCCAACTGCTGGGCGGCAATGGCTATATCAACGAATACCCCACCGGGCGCCTGCTGCGTGATGCCAAGCTGTATGAAATCGGCGCAGGCACCAGCGAGATTCGGCGGATGTTGATTGGCCGCGAACTCTTCAACGAAACCGTTTAGTAAACGGGTTTCATCAACGTCTTTAACAAACGTCAGTAGGGTCGCGCCATGAGCACTATCAATAGCCAAGTCAATCCGCGTAGCGATGTGTTTCAAGCCAATGAAGCCTCACTGCTCGGCGAAGTTAACAAGCTACGCGAGCTAACGGCCGCCCTAGCCCAAGGTGGTGGTGCCAAAGCCCGCGAGCGCCATGAGAGCCGCGGCAAGCTGTTTGTGCGCGACCGCATTGATCATTTGATTGATGAAGGCTCACCGTTTTTAGAGTTTTCCGCGTTGGCGGCCCATAACATCTACGACGGTGATATCCCCGCCGCGGGCGTTGTGACCGGCATTGGCCGCGTGTCTGGCGTTGAGTGCGTCATTGTGGCTAACGATGCCACGGTTAAAGGCGGCACCTATTTCCCGCTGACGGTTAAAAAGCATATTCGCGCCCAGGAGATCGCCCGCAAGCATCGCCTGCCGTGCATTTATTTAGTCGACTCCGGCGGCGCTTTTTTGCCCCGCCAGGATGAAGTCTTTCCTGATCGCGACCATTTTGGGCGCATTTTCTACAACCAGGCCACCATGTCTGCGGAAGGCATTCCGCAAATTGCCGTGGTCATGGGCTCCTGTACCGCTGGCGGCGCTTACGTCCCGGCCATGGCCGATGAGTCGATTATCGTTAAAGAACAGGGCACGATTTTTCTCGGCGGCCCGCCACTGGTAAAAGCCGCGACAGGGGAAAGCATCAGCGCAGAAGATTTGGGCGGTGCAGACGTTCACGCCAAGGTCAGCGGTGTCGCCGACCATTATGCCGAAAACGACGTCCATGCGCTGCAGCTTGCTCGCGCCTGCGTCTCGCGCTTGAACTGGCAAAAGCGCGGCCAACTGGCTATGCAGGCGCCCAAGCCACCCAAACTCGACCCTGCTGAGCTCTACGGTATTGTCGGCACCGATCTTAAAAAGCCCTATGACGTGCGCGAAGTCATTGGCCGCATTGTTGATGACTCCGACTTTGATGAGTTCAAACGTTATTACGGCGAAACATTGGTGACCGGCTTTGCGCATATCCATGGCTTCCCGGTTGGCATTGTGGCTAACAATGGCGTGCTGTTTTCAGAAAGCGCCGTAAAGGGTGCGCACTTTATTGAGCTGTGCGCCCAGCGCAAGATTCCGCTGATCTTTCTACAAAACATTACCGGCTTTATGGTCGGCTCTAAGTACGAGCATGAAGGCATTGCCAAGCACGGCGCTAAGCTGGTTACCGCCGTGGCCTGCGCGAAGGTGCCTAAATACACCGTGCTGATTGGGGGTAGCTTTGGCGCAGGCAACTACGGCATGTGTGGCCGCGCGTACGACCCCAACCTGCTATTTATGTGGCCCAATGCGCGTATTTCTGTGATGGGCGGAGAACAAGCCGCAGGGGTGCTGGGGCAGGTAAAACGCGAGCAGCATGAGCGCGAAGGCCGCGAGTGGAGCAAAGAGGAAGAAGAAGCCTTTAAGCAACCCACCCGCGAGCAGTATGAACATCAGGGCCACCCCTATTACGCCAGCGCCCGCCTATGGGACGACGGCGTGATTGATCCGCTGCAAACCCGCGATGTGCTGGGGCTTTCCCTCGCCGCTGCGATGAATGCTGAAATCGAAGAGACGCGCTTCGGCGTGTTCCGGATGTAGGGGCAAACACGATGACTGATTCAGCACTGATGACTTATTCAACACTGATCATTGAGAACGGCGTGGCGCGCCTGACCTTAAACCGCCCAGAGGTACACAACGCCTTTGACGACAGCCTGATCGCCGAGCTGAACGCGCATCTTGAGCAGCTGCATACCCTTGCTAAAGCGGGTGATGTTCGCGTCGTTGTGCTGGGTTCCGAAGGCAAAAGTTTCTCAGCGGGTGCCGATTTAAACTGGATGAAACGCATTGTCGATTACGATCTTGAAGACAATCTTGCCGATTCCCGCAAGCTCTCAGCGCTGATGCACGGACTGGACACGTTGCCCTGCCCCACGGTTTGCCGTGTACAGGGAGCAGCCTTTGGCGGTGCGGTGGGTCTTGCCGCCTGCTGCGATGTGGTGATTGCTTCAGATAAAGCCAAATTCTGCCTGTCAGAAGTCAAAATCGGTCTCTCGCCTGCGGTAATTAGCCCCTATGTACAGCGCGCTTTAGGTGAGCGCCAGATGCGCCGCTATGCGCTTACGGCGGAAATCATCGATGCCCCCACGTCGTTGGCGCTCGGTTTAAGCCACCAGGTCGTAGAACACGAGGCATTAGATACCGCCATAGATAACATGATAGCCACTCTGCTGGCAGGGTCGCCCCAAGCTCAACGTACCTCTAAGGCACTGATGGCCACGGTTGCTCAAGCGCCTGATGCTGAGGAGACCCGCGAGCATACCTGCCAGGTGATCGCCAAGCTGCGGGTAAGCCCAGAAGGCCAAGAGGGTTTATCCAGCTTCTTTGAAAAGCGCCGCCCCGCCTGGGCCGAATCTAACCATGCATCTCACGCTTCGGAGCGTCGCTCATGAGTCACTCGCCTTTTGATACCTTACTGGTCGCTAACCGGGGTGAAATTGCCTGCCGGGTGATGCGCACCGCGCGGCGTATGGGGTTAAAAACCGTCGCGGTCTATTCAGATGCCGACGCCAACGCTCGTCACGTGCGTGAAGCCGACGAAGCCATTCGCCTCGGCCCCGCTGCCGCGCGCGAAAGCTATCTTAATATCGATGCGGTCATTGACGCCGCCAAGCGCACCGGTACCGGGGCGATCCACCCGGGCTACGGATTTTTATCTGAAAACGGCAATTTCGTTAAAGCATTAGAGCAGGCGGGAATTACCTTTGTGGGGCCGCCCGCATCGGCCATCGCTGCGATGGGGGATAAATCAGCGGCGAAAGTGCGCATGGCCAACGCCGGCGTGCCGCTGGTGCCCGGCTACCACGGCGACGACCAGGACGATGCTCTGCTGCGCGCTGAAGCAGACAAAATAGGCTACCCGGTGATGCTAAAAGCCAGCGCGGGGGGCGGCGGTAAAGGCATGCGCGTGGTGGAAAGCGGCGATGCGTTTCAGGCCGCTTTAGACGGCTGCCGACGCGAGTCCAAAGCCGCGTTTGGCGACGACCGCATGCTGATCGAAAAATATCTGGTGCAGCCGCGCCACGTGGAAGTCCAGGTATTTTGCGATCGCCACGGCAACGGAGTGTATTTGTTCGAGCGCGACTGCAGCGTTCAGCGCCGCCATCAAAAAGTCATCGAAGAAGCGCCCGCTCCCGGCATGACCGCCGAGCTGCGCAGCGCCATGGGCGACGCAGCCGTTCGCGCCGCCCAAGAAATTGGCTACGTGGGCGCGGGCACTGTCGAGTTTTTGCTCGACGGCGCACCCGGGCAGGACGGCGCTTTTTATTTTATGGAGATGAACACTCGTCTTCAGGTCGAGCACCCGGTGACCGAGATGATCACCGGCCAAGATTTGGTCGAGTGGCAGCTGCGCGTTGCCATGGGCGAGCCGCTGCCCTGCTCCCAAGACGAGCTGACCATTACCGGCCACAGTTTTGAAGCACGTATTTACGCTGAAGATCCCGATCAGGATTTTTTACCCGCGACCGGCCTGCTCACTCGCTTTGAGCTGGATTTAGAAGGCGCTGGTTTCGGCTCTTTTGAAAACCAGGATCAAGTACGCTTGGACAGCGGCGTGGAAAGCGGCGATGTGGTGTCCATGCACTACGACCCCATGCTCGCCAAACTGATTGTTCACGGCGCTGACCGCGATGCGGCACTCGCGACGCTGAACCGCGCGCTGGCCGCCCTGGACGTGCAGGGTGTCGTGACGAACCGCGCCTTCTTAATGCGGCTGGCGACTCACCCTAACTTCAAAAACCTGGGCGTTAAGAACGTCGAGCTGGATACGCGCTTTATCGAGCGCAACGAAGCCACGCTGTTTGCCCCGCGCGTCTATAGCAACGAAGACTACGCCAGCGCCGCGCTGATTGGTCTTAATCAGCTGGCCAACGAATGCCACAGCGATTCTCCCTGGGATCGTCACGATGGCTTTCGCCTGAACGCGCCCCATACTATCCGCATTGCGCTGTGCGATCCGGCAAACGCCCAGACTGCCGAGGGCGACAATGCCGTGGTAACGGTGGAAGGCAAACGCAACGCCGGCGAGTCACTCTGGAACCTGACTATCGGCGATGAAACCCTCACGGCCAGCGTGCAGCCGCTGACCGGCGATGCGGTAGCGGTGACGCTGAACGGCCACCGCCGCCGCCTGCAGGCGCGTCGAGACGGCCACGTCGTTGTCATGGCCGACCCCAGCGGTGAAACCCGGCTATTCTGGCGACGAATTGATGCCATTAATCATGGCCAGCATGAGGCGGAATCTACCCTGACAGCGCCCATGAATGGCACCGTCGTCGCGCTGCTGGTAGCGCCCGGCGCGACCGTTGAGAAAGGCATGCCGCTGATGGTCATGGAAGCGATGAAAATGGAGCACACCATGATTGCGCCTGCCGACGGCAGCGTGGAAACCTTCCATTTCCAGGCAGGCGACACCGTCAATCAAGGTGCCGTATTGCTCGATTTTGCGGCCGACGAATAAGGAACTCACCGATGTCACTGCCTACGTCAGTCAGGCTTTTCGAAATGGCCCCCCGTGACGGCCTACAAAACGAGCCGGGGGCAATTGTCCCTACCGCAACCAAAATTGCCCTTATCGAACGGCTATCGCGAGCCGGCATCACGCATATTGAAGCCGCAAGCTTCGTCTCGCCCAAGTGGGTGCCGCAAATGGGTGACGCCGTTGAAGTGATGCGCGGCATACAGCGCCAGCAGGGCGTGGTTTACTCAGCGCTTACTCCCAATCTTAAAGGGCTGGAAAACGCGCTGTCTGTCGGCGTGGAAGAAGTCGCGGTCTTTGGTGCTGCGTCAGAAGCCTTCTCACAGAAAAACATCAACTGCTCGATTGCTGAGTCGCTGGCGCGCTTTGAGCCCGTGCTTGAGCGTGCTCACCAGGCGGGTGTGCGGGTACGCGGCTATGTGTCCTGTGTGCTGGGCTGCCCTTATGAGGGTGATATTGCCCCCGCTAAAGTAGCAGCAGTAGCCAAGGCGCTTTATGAGATGGGCTGCTACGAGGTGTCACTGGGCGATACGATTGGTGTCGGCACCCCGCTTGCGGCCAAACGTATGGTTGAAGCCACCCGGCAGCACGTGCCTATCGAGCATCTTGCCGCTCATTTCCATGATACCTACGGTATGGCGCTGGCTAATTTATATGCGGTAATGGAAGAAGGCATTAGCGTTATCGATGCCGCCACGGCGGGCCTTGGCGGCTGCCCCTATGCTAAAGGTGCGTCCGGCAACGTAGCCACCGAAGACGTGCTGTATTTGCTTGAGGGGCTGGGCATTGAAACGGGTATCAACCTGCAGGCCATTATCGATACCGCCTTTTGGATAACAGGCGAGCTAGGTCGCAAGCCCAGCTCTAAAGTGGCGTTGGCGAAAGGCCTTTTACAACAATAGCGAACGCCCATGGCAGCCGCCAATTAGCCTCTGGCTATCCGTTTGACAAGAAAAAAATATCGGAGAGATCGACCATGCCTTCATCAGCACTCACCTTACCCAGCTACAGCAGCAGCACGGCAGACAAACCTTTACTCGGCATGACCATCGGCGACAAATTCGATCAAATTGCGCTTCAGCATGCCGATAACGATGCGCTAATCGTCGTGCATCAAAACATCCATTGGAGCTATCGAAAGCTTCAGGAAGAAGTTAACCGCTGCGCCCGGGCTCTGCTGTCTATTGGTGTTAACAAAGGCGATCGCGTGGCGATCTGGGCACCCAACTGCAGCGAGTGGACGCTAACGCAGTTTGCCACCGCTAAAATTGGCGCCATTCTGGTCAACATCAATCCTTCCTACCGCACTCATGAGCTTGAATACTCGCTGAACCATTCCGGCGCGCGCTTTTTAGTCACCGCCCATCGTTTTAAAAGCTCCGACTACAGCGAGATGCTATATGAATTAGCGCCAGAACTTAAACAGGGGCTTAACGCCTGCACGGAAGGTGAACTGAAGTCGCAAAAGCTGCCAGGTCTTGAATGCATCATAAACTTAAGCCCCGACAAGCTGCCCGGTATGTGGCGCTGGTCAGATCTGATGCAGGAAGCCAACAGGGTTAGCCAAACCGACCTCAACGATCTGCAGGCCACGCTGCAATTTGATGATCCGATCAATATTCAGTACACCTCTGGCACTACCGGCTTTCCCAAAGGCGCCACGCTTTCTCATCACAATATTCTTAATAATGGTTTTTTTGTCGCTGAAAGCATGGGCTTTACGAGCCAAGACCGGCTGGTCATTCCGGTGCCGCTGTATCACTGTTTCGGCATGGTGATGGGTAACTTAGGCTGTATCACTCACGGCGCAACGATGATCTATCCGGATGAAGGCTTTGATCCAGGCAAGGTGCTTAAAGCGGTTGATGAGCTAAAAGCCACCGCTCTCTATGGCGTGCCAACGATGTTCATCGCAGAGCTTGATCATCCTGACTTCCCAACCACCGACCTTTCATCCCTGCGTACGGGCATTATGGCGGGCTCGATCTGCCCGACCGAGATCATGAAGCAGGTGGTCAACAAGATGAATATGAAGGGTGTCCAAATCGCTTACGGCATGACCGAAACCAGCCCAGTCTCTAGCCAGACCGGCGCTTTTGACCCTATTGAGAAACGCGTTTCTACCGTAGGCCGTACCCAGCCTCACCTGGAAAACAAAATTGTCGACCCTGGTAACGGCGGCATTCTACCTCGGGGTGAAATCGGCGAACTCTGCACTCGGGGCTACAGCGTAATGCTGCGCTACTGGAACAATGACAAAGCTACCGCAGAGGCAATCGACGGTACCGGTTGGATGCACACCGGCGACCTCGCCACCATGGATGAAGAAGGTTATATCCAGATCGTAGGTCGCATTAAAGACATGGTGATTCGCGGCGGCGAGAACGTTTACCCTAAAGAGGTCGAGGAATTTCTGTACGCTCACCCGGCGATCTCCGATGTGCAGGTCACCGGCGTGCCCGACAAAAAGTACGGCGAAGAACTGATCGCTTGGGTAAAACTCAACGGCACCGCCGGCGACATCACCAGCGACGATCTACGCGAGTTCTGTAAAGGCAAGATCACCCACTTCAAAATCCCACGCTACTTTAAGTTCGTTGACGAGTTCCCGATGACGGTCACCGGCAAAATTCAAAAATTCAAAATGCGCGAAATTTCCATTCAAGAGCTGGGGCTGGATAAACCGGGCCTGGATCACGAGTCAGGCTTGGAACAAGAGAAGTAATCCGCCATGCCATCCTTCCATCCGCTAGCGGACCACTATCAGCGTGCCCTGCGCGCTGATGACGTGCTGGCTCAGATTGATGCTCACTATCCTGACGGCCCTACGCTGCATCAACTCGCCCCGTTGGATCAGCTACATATTGGCGGCGTAGCGGCCTCTTCCCGGCTGCTTGAACGGCTCAGCGCTAGCCTAGATGCTCAAACCCACCCGAAAGTGCTGGATATCGGCGCGGGGTTAGGTGGGCTGATGCGTCAAGGCGCCGCGCTCGGCTTTCACATGACCGGGCTGGATATTACGCACGGGTTTAACGCGCTAAATAAAGCGCTGAGTGCGCGAATCCAGCAGCCTGATGCGCACTTGCTTTCCTGGGTAACGGGCGACGCCAGCGCCCTGCCGTTTGCGGACAATAGTTTTGATGCGGTGCTGTTTCAGCATAGCCTGCTCAATATGCCCGATGCGGCCCGGGTGCTGGCGCAAAGCCGCCGTGTCCTGCGCCCTGGCGGCCAGCTGATAATGCACGAAGTGGTCAGCGGACCCCACGTAGCACAGCTTCGTTTCCCGGTGCCCTGGGCGGTATCGCTTGAGCAGCACTCTCACCTGCTGAGCCTAATAGAATTAACCCAGCTGCTTGAAGCGGGTGGCTTTGCTATTGAGCACGTGGACGATTGGAGTGATACCGCCTTAGCGTGGCGCCATCGCCAGCGTCAAAAAGAACAAACGCCGCGACAGGCCGTGCTCTCGCCCCAGTGGGTGTTTGGAGAACGCTTCATCAGCATGGGCAAAAACCTAGTCGATAATCTGGCTGAAGGTGCAATTAAAGTGGTAGAGATTCAAGCCAGTTGCTAACCTGAATGCAAATAACGTTTTCTCCCCCTGCGATAGGTGTACGAGAAATGCCAATAAAACGCTTGGCAAGCACCCTACTTTGTTGCGCTGTTCCGTGGTTAAGCAGCTTCGCCGATGATACTCCACCGGTAACGGCCTATACGGCTTCCGACAGCGAGCTTATGCAGCTCGACAACGGGGTTATCTTGGAAGGTAGCGATCTTAGCAGCTTAGATACCTATACCAGTGGCTTTCGGCTAACGGCAGGCTTTAGCCCCTGGCGGCTTCCCCAGCTGGATATCGGCGCTGAAATTGCCTATCGCGAAAGCGAAGAAGTCGCCATCGCCTCCAATATTAATCCGCTGATTATGGATACACTGAGCCTGGGCGGTGCCATTATTGCCGGCGTTCGCATGGGCGCCTTTAGTGTCTATGCGAAATCCGGCATCACCGAATGGCGCGGTGAAAGCAATGTTGAAGGGGCCGACGAAAGCGGCAGCGCGATGCTGCAAGGCTTCGGTGCGACCATGACGATTAACCGGCTGGTCAGTCGCTTAGAGTACGAACGCATTGACGCCCCCACGCTCAACCATCTCAATATGCTAAGCGCCTCGCTGCATTTGCCGTTTTAACGGCCTTCATCTTCTGAAGGCGCTGGCGCTGTCCAGATTGGTACATCTTCGCGCTGCGGCTCGTTCCAATCCTGCTGCATAGCGCTGTTCAACGCTTCTTCCAGCTTCATAAACAGCTCACCGTAGCGGGGGCTGAAGTTAATCCCTTGCTCGATTTCTTTCCAAGCGTTAAACAGCTCATCTTCATGGGCCTCTTCATTCTGCACAAAGGCCCAGGTCATTTGCTTAGCTCGCATGGGGTGAACGCCTATCGCGGTGAGCGCGTGGCCACCCAGTTCAAGAGCAGAGTGGTAGGTTTCACTGACCACATCATCGGCGCCCGCGTCACGCAACTGATACCCGTGCCCCCGGTCAAATGCGCGAGCCAGTATCCAAACATGGGGATAGTACTGCTTAACGTGCTTGACCATTTGTACGGCGCGGTCCCGGTCGTCTAAGGCAATAACGATCAGCCGCGCGTTCTCAATTCCGGCGGTTTCAAGCAAGTCAGAGCGCGTGGCGTCACCAAAGTAGCTTTTAATATTGATCTTACGCAGGTTCTCGATCTGTTCGATTTCATGATCAAGCGCCACGATAGGAATATTGTTGGCGCGCAGCAAGCGGCAGATAATTTGCCCAAACCGGCCGACGCCAGCAACGATAACGGGCGCCTCCTCTTCGATCGTATCAGCCTCACGATCATCGTTAGAAGCGGTTCGGTAGTACGGCAATACTAGCCTGTCGTAGACAATAAACAGCAGCGGCGTTAAGAACATCGACAGGGCCACAACGAGCGAGAGAATCTGAGCAATATCCGCCGGAATGACGCTATTTTGTACGCTGTAGGTAAGCAGCACAAAGCCAAACTCACCGGCCTGGGCAAGGCTTAAGGTAAACAGCCAGCCGTTACTGCCGCGCACTTTGAACAGTAGCGCCAAGGCCAGCAAAACGATGCCTTTGACGGCGATAACTGCCAAGCCTAGCGAGACAATCGTGCCCCACTCTGCCGCCAGCACTGAAAAATTGATGCCCGCCCCGACGGTAATAAAAAACAACCCCAGCAGCAGGCCTTTAAACGGCTCAATATTGGCTTCAAGCTCGTGCTTAAACTCACTGTTAGCGAGCACCACCCCGGCCAGAAACGCACCCAGCGCCGGCGATAAATTAACCAAACTCATCAGTGCGGCAATCCCTATCACCAGCATTAGCGCCGTGGCGGTAAACACCTCACGCAGACCAGAGCCAATCACATAGCGAAACAGTAAAGGCACTAGGTAGTAGCCACCAACCACCACGCTCCCAATGGCCGCCACGACCACCAGGGCATGTGCCCAGCCGGGCAAGCTGGATACCAGACTTAAGCTTGCGTGGCCGTCATCACCGCCTGCGCCCATTAACTCAGGCAGCGCCAGCAGCGGGATCAGCGCCAGCATGGGAATAACCGCGATATCTTGAAACAGCAAAACCGAAAAGGCACTGCGCCCACCGTCGGTTTTTCCAAGCCCTTTTTCATTCAGCGTTTGTAGCACAATCGCAGTAGACGACAGTGCAAAAATAAACCCGATGGCTAGTGACGTTTGCCACACCAAGCCCAGCCACCAAGCGATAGCCGCACCGGCTGCCGCCGTTAGCACCACCTGAAGCCCACCCAACCCCAGCAGACGCACACGCATGGCCCACAGCGCCTTGGGATCAAGCTCCATACCGACTAAAAACAGCATCATCACGACGCCAAACTCCGCGAAGTGCTGAATCGTATTGGTCTCTTGGCCAACTAGTCCCAAGATGGGGCCAATGACCACACCGGCAACCAAATAACCCAACACTGATCCCAGACCAAAGCGCTTGGCGAGAGGAACCGCAATCACCGCGGCCAGCAGATAGATAAACGCTTGAACAAAGTAGGCCGTCATTTTTTCATCCGCTGTAAGGGTAGAGCACGAATCCAACTAAACATGCCAAATTGACAACGACCGTCAGCCAAAAAACAATCCGGAAGCTGGTTTTTTGCGTTTTATGCCGCCACCGCTGCTGCGCCAGCAGTGCCCCTGGCCAGCCACCGGCTAGTGCAAGCAGGTGAAGCGATTTCTCACTCACCCGCCGGCGGTTTTTAATTGCCGCTTTTTTATCGACAACATAAGTGATGTAGGTGATCACGCTAACCAACGCGTAAAGTGCCGCAATAGAGATCAATATGGTTGAACCTGCAAAAGATGAGCATTAAACGTCGCTGTAGGCTACTTACGCCGCTGTGAAGGCTTGCCACCGGTGCTAGGCTTGCCCCGCCCGACGTGTCCTTTACCCGCCCCTTTCGCGCCAGTTTTCCCCTTGGCGCCGGGTTTATTTGCCCCAGGCTTTCCTGCAGCAGGGCTTTTGCCTTTGGCGGGAGGCTTACCTGATCCAGCAGTTTTAGCTCTTGGGTCTTTGTGTACTTTGCCGCTGGCAGCCTTAGCGCCAGGCTGGTTTTTCTTTTCAGTATTTGAACGTGCGCTGTAGTTGGGCCTGTCAATTTTAGGTTTGCTTTTCTTCTGCTCTGGCGCAGCCTCTGAACTTTCGGTCAGAGTGACGATGGTATCGATCTCTTTAGCGGTTAGATCACGCCAGTCGCCCAGCGCTAAGCCTTTAAGCGGTACGTTCATAATCCGCGTGCGAATTAGCTGCGTAACGTCATAGCCAAAGTGTTCGCACATGCGGCGAATTTGTCGATTGAGCCCTTGCACTAAGGTGATCGTGAATACAAACATCGACTCTTTGCGCAGCTTACAGCGCTTGGTCACCTTGCCGAGAATGGGTACGCCATTCTGCATGCCGTCAATAAACTCATCGGTGATCGGCTTGTTCACCGTCACCTGATACTCTTTTTCATGATTGTTATTAGCGCGCAAAATCTTATTAACCAAGTCGCCGTTATTGGTTAATAAAATCAGCCCCTGGGAATCTTTGTCGAGCCTACCGATGGGAAAAATGCGCGCGCCGTGTTTTACAAACTCGACGATATTGTCTTTCTCGCTGGATTCGGTGGTGCTGACAATGCCCACCGGCTTATTCAGCGCAATCAGGATTAAATCGTCCTCTTCCTGAGGCTCAATTTCTTGACCATTCACTTTAACCAGATCCCCCGCGACCACCTGGTCGCCGGTGGTGGCACGGCGACCGTTAAGCCATACGTTGCCCTGCTCCACAAAGCGGTCGGCTTCTCGGCGTGAGCACATACCGCTTTCACTAATGTACTTATTAATACGAGTAGATTTTCGTAACGGCATAAAACGTTAACCAACGGTAATAGATCAAAAAAACGCTGCCGCCCAATGGCAGCAGCGCTCAATAAACACGAAAAAGCGAACTAGCCCGTGTTGCGTAAGCCAGCGGCAATACCGGCCATGGTGACCATCAGCGCACGCGAAAGATCGGCGCTGATAGCACCGTCGGCGTCACGATTACGCTGCAGCAACTCCGCCTGAAGGCCGTGGAGCGGGTCGATATAAGGATTACGCACATCAATCGCCTGGCGAATCAGCGGCGTGTTCTCTAGCAGCTTTTCTTGCTGGAGAATATCGAGAACCGCATCTTCCAATGATGCGAAACGATGGCGTAACTTTTTACCCAGTGCTTTTAGCGAAGGTTCATCCACCAAGCGGTGCTCGTAATACGCTGCAATCGCCACGTCAGCTTTGGCCAACAGCATTTCAAGCATGTCCAAGTAGGTACCGAAGAACGGCCAGTCCTTGCGCATTTCCTGCAGCACTTCACGCCCGCCGGGCTGTTCCAGTCGCTTCGAAAAAGCTTCGCCACTGCCCAACCATGCGGGCAACATTAGGCGAATCTGTGTCCAGGCGAAAATCCATGGGATCGCACGCAGCGTTTCAACGCCGCCATCTTGGCGTCGCTTGGTGGGGCGTGAACCAAGCGGCAACCTGCCTAGTGCGCCTTCAGGCGTGACCGCACGGAAATACGGCACAAAGTCGGGGTCTTCTCTCACGACGCCGACGTAGGCGGCATGGCCGACCTTAGCAAGCTGGTCCATTTCCTCGCGCCACTGAGGTTCTGGCGCACGCGGCGGCAGCAGCGTCGCTTCAAGCACCGCACAGGCATAGATTTCCATTGAGCGCAGCGCGATATCCGGCTGACCAAACTTGAAGCGGATCATCTCGCCCTGTTCGGTCACCCGCAGGCTGCCGTTCACCGAGCCCGGGGGCTGAGAGAGAATCGCCGCATGGGCAGGGCCGCCGCCACGGCCTACCGTGCCACCGCGACCATGAAACAGAGTTAAGTCCACTCCATGGCGTTCACATACGTCCACCAGAGCCTCTTGGGCACGATACTGAGCCCAGGCCGCGGCGAGCTGACCGGCATCTTTAGCCGAGTCTGAGTAGCCAATCATGACCTCTTGGCGGTCACCAATCAGCGCACGGTAGCCCGGAATCGAGAGCAGTTGATCAACCACGGCGCCGGCGTGATCCAGGTCGTTGAGCGTTTCAAACAGCGGTGCAATCGGCAGCGTCACCTGCCCGCCGACTTCTTTCATCAGCAGCGCTACGGTGAGCACGTCTGAGGGCTCTGCGGCCATGGAGATAATGTAAGTGCCCAGCGCTTCGGTGTGCTCTTGAGCAACCACTTTGAAGGTATCCAGCACTTCACGAGACTCGGCCGAGCATTCCCAGCGGCGCGGAATCAACGGTCGGTTCGAGGCAAGCTCCGACAGCAGGAATTCTTGGCGCTTGGCTTCGTCCCATTCTTGGTAGTGGCCAAGCCCAAGCGCACTGGTTAGCTCTTCGATGACCTGGGCATGGCGGCTCGCTTCTTGGCGCAGGTCCAGCTTGGTTAGCGTCACGCCAAATACCGCGACCCGGCGCAGGGTATCGAGCAGCGCGCCGTTGGCGATGGTATCGAGGCCAACATCGCACAGCGAGCGGTAGCAGGCGAGCAGCGGCGAATAGAGCTGATCACGGGTTTCAATAATCGGCCCGCCGTCATAGTTGCGTCCGTCCAGCTCGGCCTTCGCCCAGTCGCGAGTCGCTTCCATTCGGGCCAGCAGGCGCTTAAGCACTTCGCGATACGGCTCAGCCACATCGCCCGCCTCCGCCTTAAGAGCGCTGTTGGCTTTCCACATGGAGAGCTCAGTTTTCAGCTTTTCAAGATCGCGCAGATATAGATCAGCGGCCATCCAGCGGCCCAGCAATAATACTTCGCGAGTCACACGGGCAGTGACATTGGGATTGCCATCGCGATCGCCGCCCATCCAGGAAGCGTAGCGTATAGGCGCTGCGTCCAAAGGTAGCCGCTCACCGGCGGTATCCAGCAGCAGATTATCCAGGTCGCGGTGAAAATCAGGCACTGCCTGCCACAGTGAATTTTCAATGACCGCAAAGCCCCACTTGGCTTCATCCACCGGCGTTGGCCGCTCGTGGCGGATCTCATCGGTGTGCCAGGCTTGGCTAATCAGCTCTTCCAGACGCCCCTGGGCACGGGTGCCGCGCTCAGGATAATCTTCTGAGCTTTCTATGGCGGTTAAGCATTCGTCAATCGCATCGTATTTTTGAATGAGCGTACGGCGAATAACTTCGGTGGGATGCGCGGTCAGCACCAGTTCAACGCGCATATTGGCGAGCGTTTCGACCAGCTTACGCGGTGAGTTACCGGCTTTTTTAGCACGTTCAAGCAGCTCACCGAGTACCGGTTGAAAGCCAGGTTTGTAATCTTCAACGCGACGAAAACGCGCCCGGTAGTGCTGTTCGGCAATATTAGCCAGATTCAAAAACTGGTTAAACGCCCGAGTGACCGGCAGCAGGTCGCGCTCGGGTAGCTGGCGAAGATACTCAATTAACTCACGCTGCTGCAGCGAATCACCCTGACGCCCGCGCTTGGCATGGGCGCGAATCGTTTCAATTTTATCGACAAATGCTTGGCCTAAATCATCGGCAATCGTTCGCCCCAGACTATCGCCGAGAATACGTACGTTATCGCGCAGGGATTCGTGTAGGTCTTGACTCATTGGCATGGCCTCCTTGCAGGGGTCGCATTATCATTAGATTAAGCATGATTAAATCAGGAATGACTGGGTTGTTTTTCTTGTGCTTTAGCTGCCTGCCAGTGGGCCTCCATTTCATCTAGAGAGGCATCTTGTAGCGGCCGCTGGGCAGCGCTCAGTTCGCGTTCAACATGGCGAAAGCGGCGCTCAAATTTTGCATTAGTGGCGCGCAGGCACTGTTCAGGGTCTGCATTGAGCGTGCGGGCAAGATTAGTTACCGCAAACAGCAGATCGCCCACTTCTTCTTGGGCATGCCGCTGGTCACCGGCGGCGAGCGCCTCCTCGACTTCGGCCAACTCCTCACGAATTTTAGCTATCACGCCTTGAGCATCTGGCCAATCAAAGCCCACCCTTGCGGCCCGTTTAGACAGCTTGGCGGCGCGGCTAAGTGCAGGTAGCGTTCTCGGCACATTGTCGAGTACCGACGGCGTATCGGCGGCTCTTTCGGCACGCGCTCTTTCCTCACGTTCTTCGGCTTTCAGCGACTCCCAGCGGCTATTGACCTGCTGAGTTTGCACCTCTTCAGCGCTGACGCCCGGCGGACGCCGCGAGACAAGCGTGCCGCCGGGAAATACATGCGGATGACGGCGCAGCATTTTAGCGGTTAGCGTATCGACAATGTCAGCAAAGTCGAAGCGCTGCTCCTCTGCACCAAACTGGGCGTAATAAATCACTTGAAAAAGCAGGTCACCTAGCTCACCGGGCAGTTCATCAAAAGCACGTCGTTCAATGGCATCGGCCACTTCATACGCCTCTTCCAAGGTGTGCGGAACGATGCTGTCCCAATCCTGCTGCAGATCCCACGGGCAGCCCTGCTCACGATCGCGCAGTACCTGCATTAGGGTCAGCAGATCATCCATACGGTGGCGCATTATGCTCCTCCCTTACGACTTTGTTGATCGGGGTCGGCATTACGCAGGCGGCGCACTTCGGTGACGTTAGGCAACTGCTGAATGCGTGAAAACAGGCGACCCAGTGACTCAAGGCCGTCCACTTCCAGGGTAATCCGCAGACGAGCGATGCTCTCGTCGGTATTGGTTAAGGTATTGACGGCGAGCACGTTGACCTTTTCATTACCCAATAAGCTGGTGACATCACGCAGCAGCCCCGAACGATCCCAGGCTTGGATTTCAATCGTCACCGGATAGCGCGTCTGGGCACGCTCGCCCCACTCTACCTCGATAATGCGTTGAGGCTCGTCCAGGCGCAATTGCAGAATATTGCTGCAGTCCTGGCGATGAACGGTGACGCCACGCCCTTGAGTGATAAAGCCAACGATAGGCTCACCGGGCACCGGGCGGCAGCAATTCGCCATACTGGTTTTGAGATTACCCACGCCAAGCACGGTAATATCGCTTTTCGTAGCCTTGCTCGATTGACGCTTCGGCTTAGCGAGCAGCCGGTCGAGCTGCTCTTGGTCATCGGTCTCACCGAACAGCTGCTGCGCTTGGTGAAGCACTTGGCCAATGCGTAAATCACCGGCACCGATCGCGGCGTACATATCCTCAGCATTGAGGTAGTTCACGGCCTTCGCCAATCTAGGCAGATCAAGGTCTTCTACATCTAGACGGCGCATCTCGCGGTCAAACAGCGCTCGCCCTTCATCGAGGTTTTGATCCCTCGCCTGGTGCTTAAACCACGCTTGTATTTTGGCTCTGCCGCGAGAAGTTCGCACGTAGCCCAGGCTAGGGTTTAGCCAGTCGCGGCTCGGCCCGCCTTTAGTAGCCGTTAGAATTTCCACCTGCTGACCTGTTTTCAACTTATACGTCAGCGGCACAATGCGGCCGTTAATTTTGGCGCCCCGGCAGCGGTGGCCGATTTCCGTGTGCACGCGGTACGCAAAATCGATGGGCGTAGCAACGCGCGGCAAGTCAATCACGTGACCATCGGGGGTAAAAACATAGATACGGTCAGGGGCGACATCGCTGGACAGTCCCTCGCGAAGATCGCCAAAGCCGCCCACCTCGTCCTGCCACTCAAGCACTTGACGCAGCCAAGCGATTTTATCTTCGTAGCTTCGGCTTTTAGCGTTGGTATCGTGGCCTTTGTAGCGCCAGTGGGCGCAAACGCCAAGCTCGGCTTCTTCGTGCATGGCGAAGGTGCGAATCTGAATTTCCAGTACCTTGTTTTCCGGCCCCATAACGGCCGTATGCAGTGACTGATAGCCATTTTTTTTGGGGTTGGCGATATAGTCGTCGAACTCGTTAGGCACGTGATGCCAGCGCGAGTGGATAATCCCTAGCACGGTGTAGCAGTCGGTCACCTCAGGCACCAAAATGCGCACGGCGCGCACATCGTTCACCTGGGAAAAGTCGATCCGCTTGCGCTTCATCTTTCGCCAGATCGAGTAGATGTGCTTTGCGCGGCCATCCACGTCGTAGCGATGGATGCGCTGGGCTTCCATCAAGGCTTTGATGGTTTCTACAACGTCATGAATATACCTGTCGCGATCAAGACGCTTTTCCGCCAGCAGCTTAGCAATCGCTTTGTATTCATCTTCGTGCAAATAGCGAAACGAGAGGTCTTCCAGCTCCCACTTAAGTTGGCCAACCCCCAAACGATGCGCCAGCGGCGCATAAATGTCGGCAACCTCGCGGGCAACCTGTAAACACTTTTCCAGCGGCGCGTCTTTGACCTGTCGAAGCGCACAGGTACGCTCGGCGATTTTGATCAGCGCCACGCGCACATCGCTAACCATATTAACCAGCATTTTGCGCAGATTTTCCTGCTGATTATGCTGCCCCATAGCATGGTCAGGCGCTAGCGGGTAGCTGATAGCGGCCATTTGCAATACGCCATCAATTAGGCCAGAGACTTCACTGCCAAAACGCTTGGAGACGCCTTCAAGGCTGAGTAAGCCCTCTCGCACCGAGCGATAGAGCACAGCGGCTTCCAGGGTGGCTTGATCGAGCTTCAAATCACCTAAAATATCCGCCATTTCCAGCCCCATTCGGAAACTAGAGCCGGGTGACAGCCAAACGCGATGCGTACGCGGGGCCTCAAGTTCCAGCGTTTCGGCTAGCTTACAGGCGTCGATTAATCGCTCAGGATCCCTTAGGCGCACATCTTCTTGCAGGTGCGTTAACCATTTTTGTATGTCTACCTGCCCGCTAGCGGTGAGCGGCTGGTCTTCACGCACTTTTACCATGACAATAATTCATCCATTCAGAGAAGCGACTTCCACACGACCGCCTCCGTGGCTCGATGCGATGGGCGAACATAAGCCCCGGCACTTCCAACCTATCACCCTATAAAGCATCTACTTAACTAACAACAGCTTAAACACTATTTACTTATAACCATTTACTTAAGCACCCTCAGCTTCAAACAGCACCAGCGTTTCCATATGCGCAGTGTGAAGGAACATATCAGCGACGGCTACTTGCCTCACACGGTAACCCGCATGCACAAGATGTGCCGCATCTCGGGCAAGCGTTGCGGGATCACAGGAAATATAGGCCACTCTAGGCACGCGGTGATGTGCCAGCGCCTGACAAATCGCTTCACCGCCGATGCGCGGCGGATCAAGCACCAGCGCGTCACTATCGCGATGAGCGGCTAACAGCGCCTTAACGTTCGCGGGGTCGCTCAAATCCCCCTGCTCACTGCTCACCACCAGCTGATTACGCGCAGCGTTAGCGCCAATGCGCGCGACCATAGCGGGGTTCCCTTCTACTGCATGTACCTCAGCTCCGGCTGCCGCGATAGGCAGGCTGAAATTACCAATACCCGCAAACAGGTCGAGTATTTTTTGCCCAGGCTTGGGTGCTAGCCATGCAATCACCTGAGCCACCATTTGCTGGTTAACCTGGGCGTTGACCTGTAAAAAATCGCCCGGTGCAAAGCTCAGCGCTAGCGGCAGCTGCCCATCAAGCGTCAGCGATTCTTCTAGCACCGGCGGCGCACCATCCCAGTGCAGCGTGGGCGTTTCGCGCCCCAGCCAAGTGCCTAACGCTACCCGCTGGCCTTTTGCAAAGGCTTTCCAGCGCTCGGCGTCCGGCGCATGTTCTTTTAACTGACGCACTAAAACTACCTGCACGCTGGCCGTTGCCAGTAGTTCGATATGACCTACCTGGCGCGGAGCCTCTAGCGTTGTTAGCAGCTCACGCAGGGGCGCTAGCAGCTGCTGTAAGGAATCAACCAGTACCGGGCAACGCTCAATGTCGACCAGGCGATGGCTATGGGCCGCCCGAAAACCAAGATGGGTACTGCCTTGGCTATCCACTTTAACGCCTAGCCGAGCACGCCGCCGGTAGCCTAGGTCACTGCCCTGAATCGAGCCAATATCGCTCAGCGTAATACCTTGACGAGCAAAGAGGTCGCGCACTACTTCACGCTTATGCGCGCGCTGCGCAGCAATATTTAAATGCTGCAAATCGCAGCCGCCGCAGCGACCAAAATGCGGGCACGGTGGCGCTACGCGCTGCTCAGAGGTGGTCAGCAGTGTTTTGATATGCGCTTCATCAAAGCGTTTACGCGTCAAGTGAATGGCTACGTCAACCCGCTCACCCGGCAGTGCCTGAGCCACAAACACGGTTTTACCGTTGGCCGCGTGGGCAACGCCACGGCCATCGTGCGCTAAGCGTTCAATCACCAGCGGTGAGCTATCTTCGGAGAGGGCATGCACCCCTTTGCCACCTGGCGTACCCGCTAAGCCTGAATGTCCCGATGCAGGCCTTGGTGGCCGCCGCTTTCCCAACATGGCCATCGTTATACTCCTGGGGCAAAAAGGCCGGTGGAAAGATACCGGTCACCACGGTCACAGACGATAAACACGATCACAGCGTTTTCCGTTTGCTCGGCGATACGCAGCGCACCGGCCAAGCTACCACCGGAGGACACGCCCGCTAAGATGCCCTCTTCACGCGCTAGACGTCGCATGTGCTCTTCCGCCTCTTGCTGACCGATATCCAGCGTGACGTCCACGCGGGGGGCTTCAAAAATAGCCGGCAGATATTCTTTTGGCCAACGCCGTATTCCGGCAATACTGGCACCATCTGCAGGCTGCAAGCCAACAATTTGAATCGCCGGATTCTGCTCTTTCAAATAGCGCGATACGCCCATGATGGTACCGGTGGTGCCCATAGAACTCACAAAGTGTGTCACTTCACCGCCCGTTTGCTGCCATACCTCAGGGCCGGTAGTACGGTAATGCGCCAGCGGATTATCCGGGTTAGCGAACTGATTGAGCGGCTTACCCTCTCCTCTTGCGATCATGCCATCCGCAATGTCGCGTGCCCCTTCCATTCCGCCTGACTTGCTGGCCGAAATTAATTTCGCCCCGTAGGCGGCCATTGCCTGCTTACGCTCGTCCGAGGCGTTTTCCGGCATTACCAGCACCATCTGATAGCCTTTAATAGCCGCCGCCATGGCCAGCGCAATCCCGGTATTGCCTGAGGTTGCCTCTATCAGCGTATCGCCGGGAGAAATCTCACCGCGGGCTTCTGCCTCCATGAGCATAGACAGTGCCGGGCGGTCTTTAACCGACCCCGCGGGGTTATTACCTTCAAGTTTGGCTAGCAGCGTATTGTTACGCCCTGCGCTAATACGCTTCAGGCGCACCAGCGGCGTATTGCCCACCACATCTTCTAGCGTAGGATAGTTCTTGATATCGTTCTTGATATCGTTTTTGGGATCGCTCTTGAAATAGCTCATCGAACATTCCTTATCGTAACCGTTATGCTGCATTATATCGGTGCTGCCCCGGCCTGGACAGGCAACCTCATTGAATCAGCGAGCTTCTTTCATGTCTTTGAATACCCGTCTTCTGTTTGCCTTGCTCGGTTTACCGCTTGTGGTATATGCCATCATGGCCGTATTCCTGGTGATACAGAACGGTGCCCAGACGCATATCATGAAAAAAGAACGCCTAGAAAATGCTGTCGAACTGCTGACCCCCAGCCTCAGTGAGGCGATGGCTGACGCCGACGCTCAGCAGCTTAAGAACTTAGCGCGCCAGCTACTGAGCCTCAATGGACTACGAACGGTTGCGGTGTTTAATGAGCAAGGCAGTCGTGTATTGCTACTTGGCCAGTCTACGCCTGCGCCGCTGAGTGCACCGGTAAACCAGCAGCTTATTATTGATGACGAGATGTGGCGATTACGCATTCCACTCACGACGGTCAACGCTAGCGATTTAACTGTGCTGGGCTGGCTGGATGTAGAAATGGATATTCGTGCGCTGACTCTTGAGCGTTATAAATTGATTGCCAGCCTTAGTCTGGGCGGCATGCTGCTGGGGCTGCTGCTGTTTTTAATCGCCTTTGCCATCAGCCGATACGTTACCCGGCATATTGAAGAAGCCAATCAAGCTCTGTATCGGCTATCCCGCGACGACTATCAGCTGCGCTTAGCGCCCTCAGGGGCCGCGGAACTCTATCAGCTCTATACTCATGTCAATACGCTTGCGGAGCACTTTCAGCAGTCGCAGCGCGATATGCAAACGCAAATCGAGCAGGCAACAAGCGAGCTGCAAGAATCAATGAAAACCATTGAAGAACAGAACATAAAGCTCGATTTGGCTCATCGCAGCGCGCTGCGTGCAAACGCCGTAAAGTCTGAATTTCTTGCCAATATGAGCCATGAAATCCGCACACCGCTGAACGGCATTATCGGCTTTTGCCGGCTGTTGGGCCGCTCATCAATGGACACCCGCCAACAGGAATGGCTTAAACACGTGCATCGCGCCAGCGATAACCTGCTAATGCTGGTTAATGACGTGCTCGATTTTTCCAAGCTTGAGGCCAATCGCCTGACCCTTGAAGAAGCCGATATTGATATCGTGGCCCTGGTCGATGAGGTCATGGGGCTGCACGCGCCAGAAGCCCAGCGCAAGCAGCTGCATTTAGTGGCGATGGTATACGACGACGTGCCGACACCGCTGTGCGGCGACCCGCTACGCATCCATCAAGTATTGAACAACTTAATCAGCAATGCGCTTAAATTCACCCATCAGGGAGAGGTGATTGTTCGCGTCATGCTGGATAACTACGAAGGTCAGCATGTAGTGCTGAGCATCAGCGTTAGTGATACCGGCATTGGCTTAAGTGACATTCATCAACAGGCATTATTTAACGCGTTTACACAAGCAGAGCCCAGTCATTCGCGCCAGTTTGGCGGCACCGGCCTAGGGCTTACCATTTGCCGTCAGCTGATTGAACGTATGGGCGGCGAGATCAGCGTTGAAAGCGAGCTTGGCACGGGGACTACGTTCTCGTTTACGCTGCCAATGCTGGCGCATAAAGCCATTGAGCGCCCCCCGGAAATTAGCCTTAACAACCCCTCTATCCGCCTGTATGAAGAGCATCTTCCCACCCGGCATATGCTGGAGCATTTGCTTCAGCGCTGGCAAGCAAAGCCCATGTCATTGGATGCTCCAGAGCAGGAGCAGCTGCTAATTTTAGCGCTACAGCACAATGATTTTAGCCCCGAACGTCAAATCCACTGGCAAACCGTGATTGATCAAACCCCCTGCCCGGTGTTGATTTTAGCCAACAGCAATAGCTTTGATCTTCCGCCCATGCGCTTAACTCATGGCGGAGAAACGCTTTATAAGCCCTTTTCACGCGAGCAATTGGCAACGTCGCTGCACCAACTGCTGTTACCTACGCCCGTACCCAGCAAGCCTGCAGGCCACGCGAGCTTACCACCTACGGAATCGGCGATCTTAAAGCTGCTGATTGTGGACGATAATGCATCGAATCGGGAGCTGCTTAAAAGCATATTAGAAAGCCCGACGATTCACATCACGGCGGTAGACAGCGGTCATCACGCACTAGCATTCGCACGCAACAACAATGTTGACATGGTGCTTATGGATATTCGCATGCCGGGGCTAGACGGCGTTCAGACCACTCGCGCGCTGCGCCGCCTGAGCCGCACCTGGGCACGCTGTCCGATCGTTGCCGTTACCGCCCATGCACTCAGCAGTGAGCGCGAAAAGTGGCTGGCGGAAGGTTTAGATGACGTACTCATTAAACCCATCGACGAGGCGCAGCTGCACCAGCTACTGCGTCGGTTTTTAGGCCATACCCATCGGCTTGCTGATTTTACAGCGCCAGCGTCCTCACCGAGCAGCGCTAAAATGGCCACTAAGCCACGCTATGCCAACACCGCGCCTGCGACATTACCGGCGGTAGATTTGGAGCTGGGGGCGCACCTGGCGGGCGGAAAAGAAGGCCTAGCGCGCGAGCAGCTAACGCGGCTAATTGATAGCCTTGAAGAGAGTGAACAGCAGATGCGCCGTGCTTACGCACAGCAAAATTTGGCGACGCTGCTAGATTGGGTACACGGTTTGAATGGCGCTAGCCGCTACTGCGGGGCGCCTGAATTGGCGCTGCTGGTAGAAACGCTGGAAACTCGCCTGCGTACCAGTGGCTTAGACCATGTAAAGCAGCTCTTAGAAGACCTTTACCGCGCCATGGCAAGGCTGCGCACGCATCGCACGCTGCTACTTAAACATTAATGCAGATTCTTTCAACAAACGCCTGCTGGCTAAGCGGTTAGCGTTCAAGTACAACGAACGCCACCGCATATTCCGCTTCATCGCTTAGCGTGACATGACTTGCCGTGACGCCCGCCGCTAGCAGAAGCCGTTCGGCATCGCCACTGAGCACAAAATGTGGCTTGCCCAGGGTGTCGTTAAGTACCTGAATATCACTCCACTGCATGCCTTCTCGCAGACCCAGCCCAAGCGCTTTCACAAACGCTTCTTTAGCGGCAAATCGTTTGGCCAAGAAGGCAGCAGGCTGTGACTTTTGCAGCCATGCTGCATGCTCATCAGGGCCTAAAATACGCTGAGCAAAGCGCGGCCCGTGACGTTGCACAGCCAGTGCAAAGCGTTCAACGCGGGCAATGTCAGAGCCAATTCCCACAATCATCGCCAACATAACCTCTAAAAAAGAAACCTCTCATTAATGCCCACAGCATCCATTATGGCGATGTTCAGAATCGCCTTCATGGCCAGCGCTCTCGCCATGTGAATGATCGTGTTCTAGATCATGGGCATCTAATGCTGCCATTAAGCCCGCCTCTTGACCGGCAATTATCAGGCGTTTCATCTCCTGCACGGCCTCTTTCAGACCCACGAAAAGCGCGCGCGCAATGATGGCGTGACCAATATTGAGCTCATTAACGCCCGGCAATGCGGCAATCGCCTCAACGTTGTGGTAATGCAAACCGTGACCGGCATTGACAACTAAACCCAGCGACACGGCATGAGTCGCGGCAACGGTTAAGCGATGGTATTCCGCATTTGCGGCATCACTACCGGGCCGGGCCTCGGCATAAGCACCGGTGTGCAGCTCGATAGTGGGTGCACCAGCACGGTGGGCTGCGTCAATCTGAGCTTCCTCAGGATCAATAAATAGCGAAACATCACAGCCTGCTGCGCGCAAACGCTGGCAAGCGCCTTCAATCGCGTCAAAGCCACCCACGACATCCAAGCCGCCCTCCGTGGTTAACTCTTCACGTTTTTCAGGCACTAAGCAGACGTGCGCAGGACGCACCTCCTCAGCCAGAGCCAGCATCTCTTCGGTAACGGCCATTTCCAAGTTCATGCGCGTATTAAGCACTTCAGCCAAAATGCGCACGTCTCGCGGCTGTATATGGCGGCGGTCTTCGCGCAAATGCACCGTAATGCCATCAGCACCGGCTTCTTCGGCGACTAACGCCGCCTGCACGGGGTCGGGATAACGCGTGCCTCGGGCTTGGCGAAGTGTCGCAATGTGATCAATATTGACGCCTAACAGTATCCGAGGGGGATGCATAGTGCCTCCAACGCAGCAAGAAGATAAGAGTTCATAAATTATAAAATACTGTCATTAAGAGCGATGACGACGGCGAGCCAAATCAAGCATCAGCTCTCGTGAGCGCAACACAGCGGTGCCTAGATGAGGCGCCAGCGCCGCACGCATAACGGCTTTAAGCGCATTGGCAAGCCCTTCATGCTGCCAATCGCCTTGCTCAATGTAGCGTAGCGTTCGGCCGTCTAAGCCGCGCTCGGCCGCTGCAAACGTTCTGCTCGGGGCATCGAAACGATAGCGCAGATGGGGGTCTAAAACGCCACCGTCAAGCGTCGTAAACTGCGGCGTTGCCTCCAGCGTTTCTAGCAGCGCCCATTCATAGCGGCGCAGCGCCAGCGCACGCTCGGCAGGAACCGGCAACGCTTCTAACAGCACCGTATAAAACGCGAACACGTCCGGCGCCGACAGCTCTAATGGCATAAGCCGAGTGGCGATTTCATTCGCATATAGCCCGCACAGCAGCCCTTCACCGGCCAATAGCGCCGTTTGCCCGCGAGACTCCATCAGCGTAAGCCGCTTCAGCTCACGTGTGCCTTGCCAAGTCACAAAGAGCGGCGTGAAAGGCTGCAAGCGCTGGCGCGACTTTGAGCCCGGCCGCTGACCGCCATGAGCAACAGCACGCACCCGACCGTGATTGAGCGTTAGTAAGTCAACTAACGCGCTGGTTTCACGGTAAGGCCGCCGGTGCAGCAAAAAAGCCGGCTCCGGCGGCATTGCTAGGCTCAATCTAGGTCGTAACCCAGGCTTTTCAACGCGCGCTCGTCGTCAGACCAGCCGCGTTTTACTTTAACCCATAGGTTGAGCATTACTTTCGTGTCTAGCGCGCGCTCCATATCCAGGCGCGCCTCACGGCCAATGCTCTTGATACGATCGCCGTTTTCACCAATCAGTATGACCTTCTGACCTTGGCGCTCGACCAGAATCAACGCGCTGATGTGCGTCACCCGCTCTGTTTCACGAAACTCTTCAATTTCAACGGTCATCTGATAGGGCAGCTCATCACCCAGTTGGCGCATGACTTTTTCACGCACCATCTCAGCCGCCATAAAGCGCATGCTTTTGTCGGTAATCTGGTCTTCCGGGAAAAAGTGAACGCTTTCAGGAAGGTATCTAGCCACCTCGTCTTCTAGCGTATCTACCTGGGTGCCGTGCTTGGCGGAAATGGGCACCACTGCGGCGAAATCGCGACGCGCGCCGACCTCTGCCAACCACGGCAGCAGGTCGCCTTTTTCACTCAGCCGATCAACTTTGTTAACGGCAAGAATCACCGGCGCTTTTACATGTTCCAAGCGCTTAAGAACGGCCTGGTCTTCTTCCGTCCAGCGGGTGCGGTCGATGATGAAGACCACGCAATCAACATCGCGCAACGCCTGGGTAGCCGCTTGGTTCATAAAGCGGTTAATCGCCTTATTACGATCTTTGGACATAATATGCATGCCCGGGGTATCGACATAGACGAACTGCGTCTCTTCAACCGTTTTAATGCCCATCACCTTATGCCGCGTGGTCTGCGGGCGTCGTGATGTAATTGACACCTTCTGCCCTAGAATACGGTTCATGAGGGTGGACTTGCCCACGTTGGGTCGACCGACAATGGCAACGAATCCACAGGATTGGCTCATGATTTGTCTCCAGGACTTTTTTCAAGATACGAAAGCGCTTCTTCTGCCGCCTGCTGTTCAGCATGGCGGCGGCTAGGGCCTTTACCGGTGGTATGCTCAGTCAGCAGGTCAATATAGCATTCCACGGTAAAGGTCTGGGCATGCGCCTCACCCTTTACGCAGACAACTTCATAGCGCGGCAATGCCGCTTGGCGCGACTGAAGAAATTCCTGCAGCCGGGTTTTGGGATCTTTTTGGGTATCTTGTAGCGAGATATTGCCAAGCCGTTCTGCGTACCAATCCAACACGCGATCGCGCACAACGTCCATGCCGGCATCCAGATAGATGGCGCCAATAATGGCTTCAACCGCATCTGCCAAAATCGATTCGCGGCGATGTCCGCCGCTTTTCATTTCGCCAGACCCTAGCCGCAAACATTCGCCAAACTCCATTTCACGCGCAAGCTCAGCCAAGGTTTGGCCTTTGACTAATCGCGCGCGCAGGCGTGAAAGCTGGCCTTCACGTGCCTGTGGAAAGCGCTGAAAAAGCGTTTCGGCAATTACAAAATTGACAATAGAGTCACCTAGGAACTCCAGGCGCTCATTGTTACGACCACCGAAGCTGCGGTGGGTCAAGGCCAACTCCAATAGCATATCATCGCCAAAGGTATGGCCGATTCGTCGGCAAAAAGCGTTCAAGGAATTACTCACAGCTCTCCTACGTCATTGACGTTAACTAAAGTGACATAACTGACTAAACTCAACGAAAGCTGAACATTCATTCAATGCGCCGCACGCTGGTAAAACTCGGCAACCCGCCGTCCCAGTGCATCCATACTGCAAAAGCACGGCCGACAATATTCTCTTCCGGCACAAAGCCCCAATAGCGGCTGTCGTTGGAATGATCACGATTGTCACCCATCATGAAATAGTGCCCTGCAGGCACTTCGACTTCACGCATTTGCGGGCCAGGGTTGCGCGGGTTGTTATAAACAAAGTGATCAGCGTCGCCTAGCGTTTCTGCTAGCAACAGCTGTTCAGGAGAAGCCTCGGGGCCCTCTTCAACCAGCTCTTTGTCAATCGGCTCGCCGTTGATGTAAAGCTGCTTACCTTCATAGCGAATGAGGTCTCCCGGCAACCCCACTACGCGCTTGATAAAGTTCACCGAAGGGTCATCAGGAAAGCGGAACACCATGACATCGCCACGCTCAGGATCATCAACGTCGATAAAACGGGTGTTCACCACCGGCAACCGCAGGCCGTAGGAAAACTTGTTGACCAAGATAAAGTCGCCCACTTCGAGCGTAGGTCGCATTGAACCCGAGGGAATCTGAAACGGCTCAACAATAAAGCTGCGCACCACAAGCACGATCAACAGCACCGGAAAAAACGAACGGGCGTAATCGACTGGCCACGGCTCTTTCAGCAGCTTTTCACGGGTGGGCTCGTCTAATCCTTCCTGGGTATTGGCATCAGCTGTTGCGACGCGCTGGCGACGTTTAGGCCTTAACAGCACCACGTCGAGCAGGTAGATAACACCCGAAAGCGCAACGGCGAGTACCAGAAGTAATGAAAAATCCATGAGCGATATTCTTTCCTAGTCGTTAACCTTGAGCACGGCAAGGAAGGCATCCTGAGGGATTTCCACACGCCCTACCTGTTTCATGCGTTTCTTACCCGCTTTCTGTTTCTCGAGCAGTTTCTTCTTACGGCTAACATCGCCGCCATAACACTTAGCCGTTACGTTTTTACGCAGTGCTTTTACCGTTGAGCGGGCCACGACCTGCCCACCGATAGCGGCCTGAATAGCCACATCAAACATCTGCCGCGGGATCAGCTCTTTCATCTTCTCCACCAGCAAACGACCGCGATGATGGGCGTGATCGCGGTGGATAATAACCGCTAGCGCGTCTACTTTATCGCCATTAATAAGCACATCAAGGCGCACCAACTTGGCCTCTTCAAAGCGCTCGAAGTTATATTCAAGCGATGCATAGCCTTTGGAGATCGACTTCAAACGGTCAAAGAAGTCCATAACCACTTCCGACATGGGCAATTCATAGGCCAGCTGAATCTGATTACCCAGGAACTGCATGTCTCGCTGAGTACCACGGCGCTGTTCGCATTCCGTAATAACGTTGCCAACATACTCCTGAGGAACCAAAATATTAGCGCGCACCACCGGCTCGCGCATTTCATCAACATCGGCCATATCTGGCAATTTAGACGGGTTGGAGACGTAGTTAAGGTCACCATTTTTCATCGCCAGCTCATAGACAACGGTCGGCGCGGTGGTGAGCAGATCAATATCATACTCACGCTCAAGCCGCTCCTGAACGATTTCCATGTGCAGCGTGCCCAGAAAGCCCACCCGGAAACCAAAACCCAATGCATCGGAGTTTTCAGGTACATAGGCAAGCGAGGCATCGTTAAGCGCCAGCTTCTCAAGGGCGTCACGAAAATCTTCGTAATCATCCGCACTCACCGGGAACATGCCGGCGTAAACCTGCGGCTTAACTTTCTGAAAACCGGGCAACCGTTCTACATCGGGTGTTTTAGTGTGGGTAATGGTATCGCCCACAGGCGCGCCGTGAATCTCTTTGATACCAGCCACAACAAAGCCTACCTCACCGGCACGCAGAATATCGGTCTGCTTGCGCATGGGGGTAAAAACACCCACTTCCGTGGCGCTCCAGTCGCGGCCTGTCGATTTGATGCGCAGCTTATCGCCTTTGCGTAGCGTGCCATCAAATAGCCGCACCAGCGAGACAACGCCTAGATAGTTATCAAACCAGGAGTCAATAATCAGTGCTTGCAGCGGCGCATCTGGATCACCTTTGGGCGGCGGAATATCGCGCACTAGGCGCTCTAAAAGCGCATCAATACCAATGCCGCTTTTGGCGGACACCTGGCAGGCATCGGTCGCATCCAGACCAATAATTTCTTCAATCTCTTGCGCCACCCGGTCAGGATCAGCTTGGGGCAGATCGATCTTATTCAGCACGGGCAGGACTTCTAGGCCTTGCTCAATGGCGGTATAGCAGTTTGCGACCGACTGAGCTTCCACGCCCTGTGCGGCATCAACAACTAATAGCGCACCTTCACAGGCATAAAGCGAACGGGATACTTCGTAGGAGAAATCGACGTGGCCCGGCGTGTCGATAAAGTTCAGCTGGTAAACTTGTCCATCGCTTGCGGTGTAATCCAGCGTGACCGACTGAGCCTTAATGGTAATACCGCGCTCACGCTCGATGTCCATGGAATCAAGCACTTGCTCTTTGAGCTCTCGTGCGGTTAAGCCGTCACAGGTCTGAATAAGACGATCAGAGAGCGTCGATTTACCATGATCGATATGCGCGATGATGGAGAAATTGCGTATGTGCTTAAGTTTTCCGTTGGGAACGTCTTGGGACATCGATTCTGTTCTGCCTTAGTGGTACGCAAGCGGCCTCAGCTGCAGGCCGCTTCGAGAATTCAAAGCTCGAAAACAGCTGCCATTTTTTTCATAAAGGCTATTTTCGACAAAAAGATAATCGCTATTGTAGCGATATGCGCAGGATAGGAACAGCAGTCCGGCGAGAACCGCCGGACTAGGCGTGAAAAAAGCTGGGTTATTCCAGGCGTAACGCGACAAAAAGCGAGCGGCCTTCGCGGAATAGACGTATTGGAATGGCGCGATCAGAGGGCAATTCTTCGACAATCTTCATCAGCTCGTCTGACGAGGATACGCTGCGATGATCAACACTCACCAGCACATCACCGGGACGAATGCCGGCATCAGCAGCGACGCTGTCAGGCTCAACCTGGCGAACTTCTACACCGCCAGGAATACTTAGCTGCTCGCGCGCCTCTTCGCCAACTTCTGCCACCGTTACTCCAAGGCGCACCTGATTATTACTACCGGCTTGGTCAGACTGCTCTTCCATGTCTGGCCAGCTGCCCAGCTCAACGGACTGAGAAATTTCCTCACCGTCGCGAATCAAGGTTAGCGCTATCTCCGAACCAGGCTCCCCACGGCCAATCAGGCGCGGCAATGAGCTGGAGCGTTCGACCTCTTCACCATTCACCTGAATAATCACATCGCCCGCTTGTAAACCACCCTGCGCGGCAGGCCCTTCAGGATCGAGATCAGCAATCAAGGCGCCAATAGCGTTTTCCATACCGAAAGATTCTGCTAGATCGCGTGAGACAGGCTGAATCATTACGCCCAGCCAGCCGCGATCTACCCGGCCATTTTCACGCAGCTGATCCACCACATCCATCGCCACGTTAATTGGAATCGCAAACGAGACACCCATAAAGCCGCCGCTGCGGGTAAAAATTTGCGAGTTAATACCCACCACTTCACCGGTTAAGTTAAACAGCGGCCCGCCCGAATTACCGGGGTTGATAGCGACATCCGTCTGAATAAAAGGCACATAAGCATCGCTTGGCAGAGTGCGATTAATCGCACTAACGATACCCGCTGTGACCGAGTGATCAAAACCAAAGGGCGAGCCAATGGCGGCAACCCACTCGCCTACCTTCAGCTCGTCGGAATCACCCATGCTCAGTGTCGGCAGGTCGTTTGCATCAATCTTCAGCAACGCCACGTCAGTTTGTGGGTCAGAGCCAATCAGTTCGGCATTCAGCTCACGGCGGTCGTTCAGGCGCACCAATATTTCATCAGCATCCTGAACCACATGAGCGTTGGTCATGACATAGCCGTCATCACTAATGACAAACCCAGAGCCTAACGACTGACGCTCTTCACTGCGCCCCTGCCCGCCATCGGGGGGCGATGGTAGGTTATCTCCAAAAAAATGCCGAAAAATTTCCGGAACTTCCTGGCCACCAAGCCCTTCAGATCCTGGCGCATTACTGCGTTGAATCGTTCGGCTCGTCGAGATATTCACCACGCCAGGCGCGGCGGCTTCAACAAGCTCGGTAAAATCAGGCAGGCTTTGGGCATTAGCAGCCTGCCCAACGGTTAGTAATGCCACCATGCAAACCCAGAGCGTGGAAGGGAGAATCAAGCGCTTCATGCAAGAGCTCCTGCTGAACGTAATAATCATCAAAGGGTCGTGCAACTCATAGCGAGGTGCGGGAGAATTAACTGACCAAGCGCGGGCGAAAGCGTTCACTTCGCTCACGCAATAATACTTTCATACTAATCGCACCCGCGACTAGGGCCGCAAAAAACACCAGTGGCGCAAGCCATTGGGCGGAGCTTACAAACGGGGCTAAGCCAGCCAACAACAGCGCCGCCACTAAGGGGAGCGCATATACAAAAAAAGCCAGCAGCGTAACAGAGGTTCGCGGCAGGCTTATGGTGACCTGTTGGCCTAATGGATAGCATTGTTCAATTGACTGGTCGGTATCTACTGGGGCTTCTCGAGAAAGCACGACGACTAATTGCTGGCTACGCTGCCGGGCCAGCAGCCCTACTCCGCAGCCTCGCCCCTTAGCGCACTGCTCGCAGCCTTGTTGAGCGGCCACCTCGACAACAAGCCCGTAATTAGCATGAGCAACGATCGTGGCCACGCGCAGCAGTGAGGCACAGGTAGTTTCTGTCACCATTCGGCCTCTCTGAAATTGCTAGGAATCTGCACGGCCGCTCTCTCCTTCAGCGTCGCTCCCAGAGGGCTGTTGTACAGCGTCTTGATCAAAAGCAATTGAGCGCGCAATTCGCTGGAGGGTGGTGACCGGCATTTCGCCTATGGCAATCAGCTGCCAGCGCCCCTCGTCGGTGGTGTAATGCTCAATAGCCACGGCAGAGACACCCAGCTGCTGCACACCCTCGCGCAAGCCACCCGCTTCATCTTGCTCGAGGGGCTCGACAAAAATACTAACGGTGGCTAAACCGTCGCTATAGACACGCTGTTGAACGTCGTTACCAGAGAATGCAACTGGCTGGCCCACAAAACCTTCAGGCAACCAGGTCGTACGCCACGGAGTGCTGAGCGCAACCTTGGGGGAGTCTACGCGGATATTTCCGGTGTACTGCTGAGGCGACTGAAGCTGGGTGATTTGAAAGGTCTCAATAATGCGACCCTGCTGATCAATAAGCACGTGCTTGAGCAACAGCCCGGTCTCACGATCTAACCACCACTCGTGAGAAAAACGCCATTGATCAAGAGGCTCGAAAATGAGCTTTACCGCTTCTCGTCCAGCGACTCGCGCATTTTCCTCTAAATCAATCTGGTAATATTCTTCAAGGTGAGCTGCCCATCTAGCAGGGGACGGACGTCCTCCGCTGCCACTGTCTTCGGTCCACGCGAGCCTGCCTACCGGCGAACGCCGCTCAATGCTGACGGAGGGACCATCCAGATACTGCACGACCTGCTGACGTATGCCGTCTTGAATACGGTGCGAAAGCGCCAGTGTACGTACATTGATGGCATCTATAGCCACGGCTCTTGCCTGAAAAGCATAGCAGTGGCTCGCCCATAGGCCGCGCTCAAGCCACTCAGCGCCGTTACTGGGTGCCGATATCAAGGTATCCGCGCACTCGTAGCCGGAGCTAGCATGGGTATCGCTTTGCGCGTGCACTTGAAGCGAAAACATACTGACCGACAGTGCCAGTACCCATGCGCTCCCTGCTCGGGAAGGTATTAACACTTTGAACGCTCTATTTCTTAGCACGCTCTACTCACCTAACAGTACTCCACCGAGTGACGGCAGATAATTAGCGTTGGCCCAGCGGCTCAGTTACCGCTGAAGAGCGCATGAGCGGCATCCAGCTGTCACCACTTCCATAAGCAGCACTTTGAGTATGTTGCTCTAAGTAGGATTGCAGCATGCCAATTTGATCAACGTTAATGTTAGTCCCTTGCGAGGCGCTAACGCCCTGAGATGCCTGGTTAGAGAAACCTGTTTCACTAATATTCATCAGGCCGCTCTGGGCTGACTGACCACTAATGCGAAAAGGCGTAGGCTCAAACATAGGCATATCGGCATTTGATGCCATAGCAGGCTGTGCGGCTAGGTTGACCGGCTGCACTTGGCTAGTCGCATTAGGAGACGACGCGGCGATACCGCCACCGTCCTGGCTCACAGACAAACCGTTACCAAAGAACTGTACGCCGGTAATCACCATTAGCGATACGGCCGCCGCCACACCTGCGCCGCGGGCGAATGAAATCCCACCGGCACGCGTAGCAACGCGTTCTTCGACATCCATGGAAGGCGCGGACTCGTCGCGCAATCGGGCCATGATGCCAGCAGAAAGATCGATGCTGACATCAACCCCTCTTTCACGCTGCATCATGCTGCGTGCTAAATGGTAGCGCCTCCATGTCTCTGCGGCACCGTCATCATTAGGCAGTGCTTTCAACACTCGGCGTAGCTCAAGCTCATCACTCTCGCCATCCATTAACACAGAAAGTGATTCCCGTGTGTTATGACTCATACTTCACACCCTCACACTGTTTAAAAGAAGTACTGGAGCAATGGTTGCGAATTAAACGCGCTATCGCCCCGACGACTTCACTGGCCAAGGCAAGTCTTAACGACTGCTGTTCAAGGCCCGTCATTTCACTCATTTTGCCAATTAAGACAATGTCTGCTAATCAAGACAGTCAGCTCTATGACGCGTCATTTCCTAGACAGTTCACAAAAAAGTAAAAGCTAATTGTTGTGAAGGCATTCCTTGCCAGTCATATTACCTGTTACTTATGACCATCATTCATCGCGACTGTTCCGTGCCGTGGAAACAAGCGGACGAATATGTTCATCGACCGCTTCACGAGCGCGAAAAATACGCGAACGTACGGTACCCACCGGGCACTGCATCACCTGCGCAATATCCTCATAGGCAAGGCCATCTAACTCACGCAAGGTAATAGCCGTACGCAGATCGTCGGGCAGGTTATCAATTGCCTGATAGACCGCCGCCTCTAGCTGGTCTCTGGCAATGGCGGCTTCTGGCGACTCGGAGTCTGCCAACCGGCCGCTTTGATCGACAATCTCAGCATCAGCAATATCTAGATCGCTACCGGGAGGCCGACGCCCCCGCGAAACCAAATAGTTTTTCGCCGTATTGATCGCGATCCGGTACATCCAAGTATAAAAAGCACTTTCGGCGCGAAACTTGCCTAAGGCGCGGTACGCCTTAATAAATGCCTCCTGCGCTACATCCTGAACTTCAGAGTGATCGTGTACGTAGCGGCTAATTAGGCCAATAATTTTATGCTGGTATTTTTTCACCAGCAGATCGAAAGCGCGCGTATCACCTTTTTGAGCACGTTCAACAAGCTGTTGGTCTGTTTCCCGAGTGCCCATTCACACGCTCCTCAAGCTCGTACGGCATGCGCCGAGCCCCATTCCTATTAGCCCTAAACAGCGGGCGTTCACAGCAAGCAGCATAGCGTCCCTTGGGCATTGATTAATAATAAGTGAAAGTAAACGGCGAACGCATCGTCCGCACCTGTTACCACATTCTATGATAAAGCTATATTTTTTTAACAAGTTAAATACATTGACCCGCTACATTTATAACAATATGGCGCCAGTGTTACGCGTTCTGTGCGGCGCATCAAGGGCTTAATCTGAATACATAAAAACCTTGTGGCTGACACTTTTCGACCACCGATAGTTCCACAGCAATTGATTTTTACCTGCTCGGCAAGCGATAGTAGGCCCCACTTTTATCGCTCCCTCACTTTTTTTCAGCCATTACGCAAGCACAGGTAGCAAGATGTCAGAACAACAGGTTAATAACCTTAACGTCCTCGCTCAAGACGTACTCACCACGCCAGAAGCCCTTAAGAATGCAGTACCGCTCACTGATGCGGCAGAGCGCACTGTCATTGAGGGTCGCCAAACCATCCAGAATATCCTAGATGGAAACGACCCGCGACTGCTGGTCGTTGTTGGCCCATGTTCAATTCACGATGTCGACGCCGCGCTGGATTACGCTCGCCGCCTGCGCACGCTGGCCGATCAAGTCAGTGACAGCCTGTATATCGTTATGCGCGTTTACTTTGAGAAACCGCGTACAACGGTGGGCTGGAAAGGCCTCATTAATGACCCGCACCTCAACGATTCTTTTGAGATCGATGAAGGCCTGCACATCGCGCGCAAGCTGCTGGTCGATCTTGCCGAAATGGGCCTACCGTTGGCCACTGAAGCGCTGGACCCAATTTCGCCACAGTACATGCAAGACTGTATCAGTTGGTCAGCCATTGGCGCACGCACCACCGAGTCTCAAACTCACCGCGAAATGGCGTCAGGCCTCTCCTGCCCCGTCGGGTTCAAAAACGGTACAGACGGCAGTCTTGATGTCGCTATTAACGCACTTGAGTCTGTTGCCAGCCCGCACAATTTCTTGGGCATTAACCAGGCCGGCCAAGTGGCCATCATTCGTACCCGCGGCAATGCCTACGGCCATGTAGTACTGCGTGGCGGCAACGGCAAACCCAACTACGATAGCGTAAGCGTGGCACTCGCGGAGAAAGAGCTGAAAAAAGCTAAGCTCTCACCCAACATCATGATTGACTGCTCTCACGCCAACTCTAATAAAGATGCGGCGCTACAGCCCCTAGTACTAGAAAACGTCACTAACCAAATTTTGGAAGGTAATACCTCCATTATAGGGCTAATGATTGAATCTAATATTGGCTGGGGCAATCAGAAACTAACCGAAGATCTCAGCCAGCTTCAGTATGGCGTATCCATTACCGATGCATGCATCGACTGGGACACCACGGTAGAAGCATTCAACCGCATGAACGACAAACTCACCGTTCCATTGGCGAAACGCATTGCCCAGTAAGGCCTTATTAATCAAGTAAGCGCTTATTAAGAAAGAACGTTTAATCCCCGCCACGGCGGGGATTTTCGTTATTTAACAGCTCCACTTTGAACACGCCTTGCTGAGCAACTCTCTCTAACAAGCCGATCTAAGAAAGCAGGGTCTAAGAAAGCAGGATCTAAGAAAACATCTCAGAGCTCTTGTCACAGCGGTACTTATTGAACAATTTCACGCCGAAAAGGCGGCAGTGCGTCCAGCAGGGCTTGTCCGTAACGGCGGGTAATGACACGTTTATCTAGCAAGGTAATCGTGCCGCGATCGCTTTCTTTACGAATTAATCGCCCACAGGCCTGAACCAGCTTTATAGACGCATCGGGCACGCTAATGCGCATAAACGCATTACCGCCCTGACTTTCTATCCACTCGGCTAAGGTGGCACCCACCGGGTCGTCGGGCACCGCAAACGGCAAGCGCGTAATGACCACATGCGTCAGGTAGTCGCCCGGCAGGTCAATACCTTCAGCAAAACTGGCCAAGCCAAAAATAATGCTGCCATCGCCTTTATCAACCGCGGCGCGATGCCTTTCAATAAGCTCACGCTTGGGCAGTGCATCCTGCGCCAATACGCGAGCTTTAACGTCTGCAGGCAATGCTTTATCGACCGCGCGCAGCTGTGCACGGGAAGAAAACAGCACCAGCGCAGCCTCTTTGTCGGCCAACTGAGAGACAAAGCTGACGATGGCTCTCTCGTGAGCCTCTCTATCACTAGGGTCAGTCGCCTCTTTCGGCACTCGCAACACGGCGTTGGCATAGTCAAACGGGCTAGGCAATGCCTGATAGCGATAGCGATTAGCCAGGCCCGCGCGCTCTTGCAGGCGCTCAAAGCGCCCTAACGCCGTCAACGTCGCTGAGGTCACTACCGCGCCATGACAGCGACCCCACAAGTGCTTAGCCAGAGTGTATGCCGCCGATACGGGGCTGGCCGAAAACTCAATTTCTGCCTCTCCGGCTACGCGGCTAAGGGTAATCCAGCGAGCGCTGGGCGCCTCATTAGCCGCATCCTGCTCGCTAAATGCCTGCCACAATGCATGAGCCTCTAAGGCCCGCCCATGAAGCAGCGCCACGAGTGGCAGCCACGTTTCGGCCTGCTCGCGATCCAAGCCGGTTTGCTTATCAGGGTCCAGGCTTTCACGCAAAATATCGCTGATACTTTCAAGACAGCGCGACAGCGAAGCAAACATTACCAGCAGCTGCTGGGCCTGCTCGCGCAGCGCATCCGGAATCTGCCCCTTCTCGAACCGCAGTTGATGCGTCGCCTCTTCATCGGCTAATCCGTTCGGCCGCCCCGCTAGCTGATGGCCCACGCTAAACACATCGCCCAGCGTAGGCTCAAGATTATGAATCAGCTCAGGCAAGCTTGTTAACAGCCGGGCGACGGTGGGCTGAACGGCCAATCCCTGGTGCAGATCAGTCAAGCTAGTTCTTAACGTCTTCAGCCAGCGCAAACAGCCGTGTACCGCAAAACGATGCGCGAAGTGGGAAAGCGCCTTCTCAGGCAGGTGGTGGCCTTCATCAAACACGAAAATACAGTCTGCCGGGTCGGGCAAAATAGCACCGCCACCCAGCGCTAAATCGGCTAGCACAAGATCGTGATTGGCAACGATAACGTCGGCATTTTCAAGCTCACGCCGCGAACGAAAAAACGCGCAGGCACCAAAATGCCCGCAGCGCCTGCCCGTACACTGGCGATGATCGACCGTTAAACGACGCCAATGCGCATCGTCAATGGCCGCTGGCCAATTATCACGATCACCTTCCCACTCCCCTTGGCCGTATGCCTGCGCCATATCGGTGGCGAGGACGCTAAAATCGCTACTTTGTGTTTGCAAAGACTGCTCAAAAAGCGAAAGCGTTGGGTTGGGGTCAGTGCCTTCCAGCTCTTGATCCAAACGCGCCACGCAAACATAGCGACCTCGCCCTTTCGCTAATGCGTAGCGAAAGGCAATGCCGCTATGGCTAGCCAACGAAGGTAAGTCCTGGTTAAGCACCTGTTCTTGAAGGGCGACCGTTGCGGTCGATACTATGAGCCGCTTGCCTCGTGCTTTAGCAATCGGGAGCGCGGCAATCAAATAGGCCAGTGTCTTCCCCGTACCGGTACCCGCTTCCAGCACGCAGACATGGGTATCGTTAGTCCGCTTACCCTCGCTATCGCTTTCGATATTACCGAGGGTGCGAGCAATTTCGGCGATCATCATACGCTGCCCGTAGCGTGGGGTTAGCCCAAGGCTTTCCACCACGCGACGATAAGCGTCTTGAATCTCGCCTTTTAGGGCTGTATCAAGCATGCGGTTTAGAGCATACCTTCCGGCGGATGCACGCAGGGCAGCTTGTCATTGATGTACTGCTCGATTTCCGGCAGTGAAAACGCATCTTCCTCACCGACAAAGCTAATCGAGACGCCCTTCGCACCTGCACGCCCGGTGCGTCCAATGCGATGCACGTAGTCTTCAGGATCTTCAGGCAGGGTGTAATTGATGACGTGGCTTACGTCTTCAATATGAATCCCACGGCCGGCCACATCGGTTGCGACCAACACCTGAATTTCGCCTTCACGAAAGCTTTCCAGGGTTTTGATACGCTGATTCTGCGGCACATCGCCCGACAGCATCGCCACGCTCACGCCGGCTTTGCTAAGCAAATCATTCAGCTTACGCACCAAATCGCGACGATTACCGAAGACCATGACGCGCTCAAAGCTTTCCTGCTGTAGCAAATTGACCAGCAAGCGTTGCTTATCGTCATCTGACACCAAGTAAACGCGCTGATCTATATCTGCCTGGTTTTCAACCGTCACGGCTATTTCGACGTGGGCAGGATCAAGCGTCCACTGGCTGGCGAGATTGAGAATGTCGTCGGTAAAGGTAGCCGAGAACAGAAACGTTTGACGCTCCTCGGGTTTCGGCGTGTAGCGAATAATCCGCTTCACGTCAGGGATAAAGCCCATCGACAACATGCGGTCGGCTTCATCTAGTACCAGTACTTCGACTTCACTGAGATCGATATCGCGCTTTTGATGGAAGTCCAGCAAGCGTCCTGGCGTTGCCACCAGAATATCGATTTTGCTACCCAGGCTCTCACGCTGTTTCTGATAGTCCATACCGCCGACGACGCTAGCCACGTTAAGCTGCGTAAAGCGTGCTAATGCTTTGGCATCTTTTTCAATCTGCAGCGCCAGCTCGCGGGTAGGCGCAATGATCAGCGCGCGTGGTGCACCCGGCTTTTGACCATCGGGCGTGGGCTCTTCTAGGAAGTAGCTCATGACTGAGATCAAAAAGGCGGCTGTTTTCCCGGTTCCCGTTTGCGCTTTGCCGACAATGTCACCGCCTAAAAGCGTCTGGCGCAGGGCCTCAGCTTGAATAGGCGTGCAGTATTCAAACCCTTGGGCATGAATAGCGCGCATCAGTGGCAGCGGCAGATCAAAGTCATGAAAGCGCCACTTGCCGGCCACGGCGGGCACCTGAAACTGACGAAGATCCCAGCTCGACTGGCGACGACGCGGCTTCCGACGGCGGCGTTTTGGCTTGCGGTTCTGGGCCGGTGCTGTGGTCTGTTCCGACTCGCTCATAGGCTGTCTATCTGTCCATTGCTGTGGAGGTTAGGCATCAAGAAGTGCGCATTGTACCAGGGCTTGGCGATAAGAGCGCGTCCTGCTGTCGAAGGAGGCCCAAGGCCTGTTAGAATAGCCGTCAAATCGACGTAAGGAGCGCGACATGACGCGTAAGAAAAAAACTCGCTCACTGGCCGACAAGGTCACTATACGTACCGGACGGCGCAAAGATTACAAAAAATGGCGCCACGACAACCCTGACCAGGTGGTTTCCTCAGTGCGTTTTGTAGCCAAAAAGCAGCAGCAGCGCAAGCTTCAAGCGGTGAAAAAGCTCGCCCGCCAGCAGAGCGGCCAAACCATTGCGATTCATCCTGACAAGCCTGACAGCCCTAAAGGAAGCGACTCGTAATGCGCTTGGTTTCGTTCAACATCAACGGCATTCGTGCACGTCTTCACCAGCTGCAGGCATTGATCGACACTCAGCAGCCTGACGTGATTGGCCTGCAGGAAATCAAAGTACAAGACAGCGAATTTCCACTCGCTGACGTAGAAGCGATGGGCTACCACGTTTTTTATCACGGTCAAAAAGGACATTATGGCGTTGCCCTAATGTGCCGCCAAGCACCGCAAGAAGTGTTTTACGGCTTTCCTGATGATGAAGAAGACGCACAGCGCCGTATGATTGGCGTACGCCTGCTGGCTGACGACGGTGAAGCCGTAACGATCTGGAATGGCTACTTCCCTCAGGGTGAAAACGTTACGCACCCCACCAAGTTTCCTCATAAAGAACGCTTTTATGGCCAGCTTGCCAGACTGCTTAACGAACAGCATCGGCCTGACGAGCGGCTAGCGGTGATGGGCGACTTCAACATTTCGCCCGAAGACCAGGATATCGGCATTGGTGAAGCTAATCGCAAGCGCTGGCTACGCGAAGGCAAAGCCAGCTTCCAACCGATTGAGCGTGAGTGGCTGGCAGGCATTAAAGCCTGGGGATTAACCGATAGCTATCGTCTTCTTTACCCGCATATCGATGACCGCTTCAGCTGGTTTGACTACCGCTCCAAAGCATTTGACCAGGATCCTAAGCGCGGCCTGCGCATTGATTACATCTTGGTCACCAAGCCGCTGGCCGAATGCACCTCCGAGGCAGGCATTGACTATGACCTGCGAGGCATCGAGCGCCCTTCAGATCATGCGCCGATTTGGAGCGATTTTAAACTAACGCTTAAGGCTTAGCTAAAGCTGGCTAGCCACTGTTCCGCTTCATCATCACCCAACGCTGACGCTTGCGTGAATGCCTGCTTCGCCTGCTGATCGTCACCCCAGGCGTAAGCTAGCTGACCATAGGTGCGCCAATCAGCGGCTGACTCGGTATGTAGCGCCAAGGCCTGCCAGGCATTCAGCGCATTTTCAACATGCTTAGCCTGCTGCCAAGCGCTGGCCAGCAGGCGCAAGGTTGATTCCTCACGGACAATAGCGCCTTCGCTGAGCGCTTGCTCAAGATACTCCGCCGCCCGGGCAGGCGTCCCTCCCGCAAGATGCAGCTGAATTAACAACCAGCGATCTTCAGGCTGGGTTAGCTTGCCCAGCTGCCACGCCATGTCCCAAAGGCCAGCGGCAACGTACGCCTGCCCTGCCTGCTGCGCCAGCCCAGCCGCCTCTCGCCATTGAGCGGCATCGCTTTGAGCATCTAAACCCTCAAGCAAACGCCCAAGCGCCTGCTCGCCCTGACCTGCATTTCGATAAACGGCCAGCATTAAGGCGTGCTGAGTATCACTAGGCTGTGGCGTTTGTTCCAGCGCCGTTTCAAGCCGGCCAGCGGCCTCATCCCAGCGCTCTTGCTGGGCAAGCATCCGGATTAGCTGCCAGCTCGTATCGGCATCTTGATGATTAGCCAACCACTCACTGAGCAGTTCAATTGCCTGATCACGCTGACCGGCAGCGCGACGCAATGACGCTTCTTCTCGCAACCACTGCGCCGCCTGCTCGCTATCAACGCCATTTAATCCACGGGCAATGGCGAGCCTGTCGGCTGCATCACCTGGCTGGTCCTGGCGCATTAATGCACCGGCTGCAAGCTGCTGATAGAGCGCGCTAGCCCAGCGGTCTGACTGGTTACCGCCGGCTAATCGCTCCGCCTGGGACGTCGCCCGCTCAACAACATCGCTTAATAAACCTTCCTGCAACTGACGCTGTAATCCAGTGAGATCAGCAATGACATCACCCGGCAGCGCGGGGCTTGCAAGCGCCCCGACAGACCAGGCGCTGAGTAATACAATAGACATCAGACGTTTCATAGCGCTACCTCAACTGAAACTCGATCCGCTGGGTGGCATTGCGCAACTGATCGCTGGGTTCAAATTGCCACTGGGCGATGGCTTGCTGAGCAGCCTCTTCAAACACCCGGCGGGGCTGCGCGTTAGTGACGCGTATCGAGGAAGCGTCAACGCTGCCATCACGACGAATCATAAAGGCCACTTCCACAAAGCCTTCCATGCCCCGACGCTGCGCACGCGATGGATAGTTGGGGTTAACCCGGCTAGTCGGCGTAGCCTGACCAACGCTAACAGGCTCGTTAGACGGTGCAGGCTCAGCCTGTGGTGCGGCCTCACGATCGGCCGGCGCTGCCTCCGAGGCGCTAGGCGCAGCCTCACGCGGAGTAGGCGCGGGCTCCGCGGGTGCTGGCTGAGGCCGTGGCGTTGGCGCAGGCTCTGGCGTCGGCTCTGGGGTCACTTCGGTCAACTCAGGTAGCTCACTGTCCATCTCAACCGGCTCGACAGGCTCATCCGGCAGTTCAATTTCCGGCATGGTAATCGCGCTGTCTGACACCGGCGGTGGCTCTGGTGTCGGCATAGGAGGAGGCGCCTGCTGCGCAGCTGACTCGGCAGGCTGCGGTGCCGGAGCTTCTTGCTCAGGCGCGACGTCCGGCATCTCCACCATATTCATGGCCATGCTCATGGTGATCTTTTCTGGCGTGCGCTCCGGCGGCGCCACCAATTGCGCCAGCAGCCAAAACAAGCCTACCGCCAGTACCGCGCCGCCTAATAACGACAGCCCATGTCGCATCATGGCCCGCTCCGACTCGCCGCCACTGCTACTTGGTCGACCCCCGCCTCACGCAAGCGGTCCATGACTTCAATCAACAGCCCGGTGGTGGACGCGCGATCCGCCTGGATGACAACAGAGCCATCTTTACTCAGCATACCGGCCACCTGCTGACCAATCCGATGCACGTCGACAGGGCTACCGTCGACCCACACCGCACCTTCAGGCGAAATAGCCACCAGCACCTGAGCATCCGGGCGTGGGCTGGCAGCACTGGATTCAGGGCGTTCAATCTCGACACCGCTCTCTTTGACAAAGCTCGTGGTGACGATAAAGAAAATCAGCATAATAAATACGACATCAAGCATCGGAGTGAGGTTGACCTCATTGCTCTCCGCATTGTTATCTATAGAACGGCGTCTACGCATCACTTTCCTCCAACGCCCGGGCCAAGCGATCATGCAGCCGCTGGTCCTCACGACGAATAACGTGTTCTAAGCGGCTAATAAATAATAGCCCTACCACCGCAATGGCCATACCGGTCAGCGTGGGCAGCGTGGCTCGCGCCACGCCGTCAGCCATAGCGCGAGCCTGATGAGTCTCACTTAGGGATAGGCTATCAAACACACTGATCATGCCTGTCACCGTACCCAGCAGACCTAACAAGGGGCATAGTGCCACCAGCAGCTTCAGCCATGGCAGCGGTTTGCGCAGTTTGGCCACCAATGCTTCGGCCCATACTTGGCGCAATGTCCGCGCGCTCCAGCTAGCGTGATCGCTGCGTGCGGCCCAGCGATGCAATAGCTCGCGCCGGGCTACGCGCCAAGTGATGCGGTAATACCACCAGCGCTCCATGGCCATGGCGAAAACCAACACGGCCACTACCGCCAGCACCACTAATACAGCGCCGCCAGCTTCCACCAAGCGCTCAACGGGTTCGAGCCATAGAGGAAGAGAGGACATGTTAAGTCACCGTATGAGCGGGCGCGTGAGTCTCAAGGTGGTCGGCCAATGTCGCACTCGCCTGCCCTTCGATCACGTGCGTTAAATAGCGGCTACGACCAGCAAGCGCGGTCTGCACAAAGAGTAGCGGCACCGCTGTAATGAGACCCAGCACGGTGGTAACTAGCGCTTGGCTAATCCCACCTGCCATTAACTGGGGGTCACCGGTACCAAAGACGGTAATCGCCTGGAAGGTCACAATCATACCGGTGACGGTACCCAGCAAACCGAGTAACGGCGCAATAGCCGCCAGCAGCTTAACCATGGGCTGGCTGCGTTCAAGCTTCGGCAGTTCGGCCAATACCGCTTCGTCTAAGCGTGCCTCCAATGCTTCAGAGGTTTGATGCTTATCCATACCTTCAAAGCGCAGCAGTACACGCCCTAGCGGATTATTGGTTTGCAGCTGGCCTAGCGATTGGCGCTGACGATGCACGCGCATGCTCACCAGCACCAGATACGCGTACTGCCCTAAGCCAACCACGAGACCAATAATGCCGAGCGCCACAACGACATACCCCACATAGCCGCCTTGCTGAAAACGCTCCCATAAGCTGGGCTGCTGAGCGAGTGCTTCCAGCACGCTGCCCTGGGTTGGATCAACCGCGAACACACGACTTTCGTCCTGAAAATAAGCGGGCAAAAGCGCACCAATTTGCCGCGGGGTACGGGGCAACACCGCCAAACCGCCGTCTCCTTCGCTGCGCTGGAGCAATTCATTCTCGCTAAAAATAGCAAAATCGCCCAGCCGTACAACGGTTTGAGGCGCTATGTCGCCATTGGCATCCGCCACCGCTAGCTCAAGACGCTCCGCGCGCCCAGTGCTAGCGGTCAATGCGGCTAGCCGATCAACCACGTCTTCTAACTGATGGCGCTCCAGCACTTCTACATTATCTAAGCGCGGCGGCAGCGCCTCTTCACTGAGTGCTAAAAGGCTGTCGCCGCCTAACTCATTGCGAATATCTGCGCTGTGCTGAGCAAGACTCGCCAGCAAACCGGACATTGCCTCACCCTGTTCAGACTGACGCTCAGTTAACTCACCGGCCTGCTGTGCCTGTTCTGCCTGCTGCGCCTGTAGCGCTTCGTACTGCTGCTGAGCATCCTCATTCTCAGCACGCGCCTGCTCCAGCGCAGACGCTAATGCCTGCTGATCGTCTATAAAGCCCATTAGCCGCTGCTGATCACGCGTTTCGGCGGCCTCGCGGGCCTCGCGCAGCGAGGTTGTGCTATCCGTTTGCGCCATTGAAAGGCCGCTAACCGCTACCAGCCCCACTAGAGCGCAAACATAGCCAACTCGGCGAAGGGATAGTCGGTGAAGAGATAGCCGATGAAGAGCTAAACGATGAGTAGATAGACGATCATTGGTTAAGCAAAAACGGCTCATGGCTGCTCTCCCCGCGGTTCACTGGCACTGATCGAGAGCGGCAAGGTTAATAGATCCGGGGCGCGCTGGTCTTCCGCCATGCGCAGCCCGTTGCGCACTTCGCGCAGGTAGGAATCATCCAGGGCCTGCCATGCGGCGTCTTCTGCATTCCAAACGCCACCTTCACGCCCATCCGGTGTCAGGTAGTAAAAGCCGATACGCCCAATACGCAAGAAGTCCACTTCCCGCTCACGCCCATCTTGTTGCAAACGGCCGCGCCAGCTATCGATTTCGCGCCCGTAGTTAAGCTCAACGCGCCACGCTTCAAGCAGCCCGCCAATACGCTCAATGGTATTATCGCCCTGCTCATCTTGCTGGCGCTCGACGCGCGCTAGGCGCTCATCGCGTAAAAATGGCAGATCACTTTCGATCCATTGGCTGAGCTGATCGGACATATTTTGCTCAATCACGGGAAGCGCTGCACGGGTTTCTTCAAGAGTATCTAACGCGGTAGCAAGGCGCTGCTGACGCTCGTCCTCTGAGGCCAAACGCCCGGCTAAGGAGGCGTTATCAGTCGTTAGCTGGCGGCTTTCACGCTCTAAACGACGCAGCTCTTCTAACTGAGAGCGAGTTTGCTCATCAGCGGCATCTATCTGTTCCTGGAGAGCTGCCTGGGTTTGCTGGGCTTGTACACTTTGGGCCGCTTGAGCCACTGCTTGATCACTTGCCATTAGCGCGCTGCTGGCCAGCACTCCCGCTAGCCAACATCCACGCAAAGCAAAGAAAGGCCTGTTCAGCACGTCGACTCTCCGTCACTGAGTAGCGGGCAACTGCGACTGCCCGACTAAAAACTAATTAGGTATTAGAACGATTTGCGTTCATCTTTTTACGATGCATAGCCTACCACTAATAGAATTAATGACAATATTTATCATTAGCAATTAGCCGATTTTACGCCCAACATTTGCATAAAAAAAAGCGGCAACTCTGATGAGTTACCGCCTTTAATAATAGTCTAGCAAGCCTAACCTAGCTTTCAGCGTGCGCGATTAAAACGCCCAGTCGTCGTCTTCAGTGGCGACGGCTTTACCGATCACGTAGGAAGAGCCTGAGCCTGAGAAGAAGTCATGATTCTCATCGGCATTGGGTGACAGCGCGGCCATGATAGTAGGGTCAACATCGGTGACGCTGCTGGGAAACAGCGGCTCAAACCCTAGGTTCATTAGCGCTTTGTTGGCGTTGTAATGAAGGAATTTTTTAACGTCTTCACTCAAGCCTACCTCGTCATACAGCGACTCGGTGTAGCGCACTTCGTTATCGTACAGTTCCAGCAACAGCTCATAGGCGTAATCTTTCACCTCTTGCTGTCGTGCCGGCGTCGCTTCAGCCAATGCCTGCTGGAACTTGTAGCCAATGTAGTAGCCGTGAACCGCTTCATCACGAATGATCAAACGAATCAGGTCAGCGGTATTGGTCAGCTTGGCATGGCTTGACCAGTACATCGGCAGGTAAAAGCCGGAGTAGAACAAAAACGACTCAAGGAAAACGCTGGCCACTTTACGCATCAGCGGATCATCGGAGCGGTAGCGCTCTAGGATCAGCTGAGATTTCGCCTGCAGCGTGGGATTCTCTTCACTCCAGCGGAACGCATCATCAACATCGCGCGTGGCGCAAAGCGTAGAGAAAATAGAGCTGTAGGAGCGCGCATGCACCGACTCCATAAAGGCGATATTGGTATAAACCGCCTCTTCGTGAGGCGTCCGCGCGTCTTCCATCAGCACCGGCGCACCAATGCTGCTTTGAATGGTATCCAGCAGCGTAAGACCGGTAAACACTCGGATTGTCAGCTGCTTCTCTTGCTGAGTCAGCGTATTCCACGACTGGATATCGTTAGAAAGCGGCACCTTTTCAGGCAGCCAGAAATTGCTGGTTAAGCGGTTCCATACTTCCAGGTCTTTATCATCCTGAAGCCGGTTCCAGTTAATCGCGTCAACCCGCGACAAACGTTGCATGGTGTTCATGGCATTGCTCTCAAAGCTCGGTTAGCAAAACGTAGCGTTCAATAATAGACACGGGGCGCAAAGCGCTTTGCTGGTTACAGCGTGCACGAAACACAGCCTTCCACTTCGGTGCCTTCTAACGCACTCTGACGCAGACGAATGTAATAAAGGGTTTTGATGCCTTTACGCCAGGCGTAAATCTGCGCTTTATTGATATCGCGCGTACTGGCGGTATCCGGGAAGAACAGCGTCAGCGATAGGCCCTGGTCAACGTGCTGCGAAGCTTCGGCGTAGGTATCGATGATTTTTTCCGGACCAATTTCGTAGGCGTCCTGGAAATAGTCAAAATTAGCTTCATTCAGGAACGGCGCCGGATAATAAACACGGCCAAGCTTGCCCTCTTTACGAATCTCAATTCTCGCCGCCACCGGATGGATACTGGAAGTCGAGTTATTGATGTAAGAGATCGACCCGGTAGGCGGTACGGCCTGCAAGTTACGGTTATATAAACCGTGTGCCATGACCGATGCTTTCAGCTCCTCCCAATCCTGCTGACTAGGCAAGACAATCCCGCTTTTCTCAAACAGCTCACGTACTTTATCAGTACGCGGCAGCCACGCTTGATCGGTATATTTATCGAAAAACGTGCCTGAGGCGTAGGTAGAATCTGCAAAGCCTGCAAAAGTACCGCTGTGTTCAATGGCTAAGCTATTAGATGCGCGGATGGCATGGAAAGCCACGCAGTAGAAATACAGGTTGGTAAAATCCAAGCCTTCATCAGAGCCGTAATAAATATGCTCTCGCGCCAAATAGCCGTGCAGGTTCATTTGACCCAAGCCTATCGCCCGCGACTGCGCATTGCCTTCCGCAATAGAAGGTACGCTGCGTAGGTTGCTCATTTCCGACACGGCAGTAAGGCCACGGATAGCGATTTCAACGCTGGTACCGATATCGCCAGCGTCCATCACTTTGGCGATATTCATCGACCCCAGATTACACGAGATGTCTTGACCCACATGGCGGTAGCCGAGGTCTTCGTCATACTCGGTGGGCGTATTAACCTGAAGAATCTCAGAGCAAAGGTTGCTCATATTGATACGGCCAGCTATCGGGTTAGCCCGGTTGACCGTGTCTTCAAACATAATGTACGGATAGCCCGACTCAAACTGCAGTTCAGCCAGCACTTGGAAAAACGCCCGCGCATTAATTTTATGCTTGCGAATGCGCGCATCCGCCACCATTTCGTGATACTTCTCGGTGACGCTGATGTCACCAAACGGCACGCCGTAAACACGCTCTACGTCGTAGGGCGAGAACAGATACATGTCGTCGTTGCGCTTGGCGAGTTCAAAGGTAATATCCGGAATCGTCACGCCCAGCGATAGCGTTTTGATGCGAATCTTCTCGTCGGCATTTTCTCGCTTTGTATCCAAGAAGCGCAGGATATCCGGGTGGTGGGCGTTAAGATATACCGCCCCCGCACCCTGACGAGCACCCAGCTGATTAGCGTAGGAAAAGGCGTCTTCCAGCAGCTTCATAATCGGAATGATGCCCGACGACTGGTTTTCTATACGCTTGATAGGCGCGCCAGACTCACGAATATTGGTGAGCAAAAAGGCCACGCCGCCGCCGCGCTTAGAGAGCTGCAGCGCGGAGTTAATCGCCCGGCCAATCGACTCCATATTGTCTTCAATACGTAGCAAGAAGCACGACACTAGCTCGCCACGCTGCTGCTTACCGCAGTTCAAAAAGGTAGGCGTGGCGGGCTGAAAACGTCCGCTGATGATCTCATCCACTAGCGATTTGGCCAGCGCTTCTTCACCGCGCGCAAGCGTCAACGCTACCATGCAGACACGGTCTTCATAACGCTCTAAGTAGCGCTTGCCGTCAAACGTCTTCAGGGTATAGCTGGTGTAATACTTAAAGGCACCCAAAAAGCTGGGAAAGCGGAATTTGTACGCATAGGCCTGCTCAAACAGCGCTTTTACAAAGGCAAAGCTGTACTGCGCAAGCATTTCGGCTTCGTAATACTGCTCTTCAACCAAGTAATCGAGCTTTTCCTCCAACGAGTGGAAGAACACCGTGTTTTGGTTAACGTGCTGTAAAAAATACTGCCTGGCCGCTTCACGGTCTTTACTTAGCTGCAGTTCGCCATCGGCACCGTACAGATTGAGCATGGCATTAAGCGCATGATAATCCAGAGTACGCGTCTCAGAAGCCGCCGCTGGCCGCTTTGCTTCTGCCCCGTTTTGTGTGACTGAGTTTTTTGTGGCTACGCTTGTCGTTTCCAAAACTCTACTACTCCTTTGCGGACATTGGCGACGTCATCGTCGGTGCCTAAAAGTTCGAACCGATACAGCAGTGGGACGCTACACTTCTTCGCAATGATACGGCCAGCTAGACCATACGCATCGCCAAAATTAGTATTTCCCGCTGCAATTACCCCCCGCAGGAGGTGACGGTTATGTATATCGTTGAGAAAATGAATGACCTGCTTTGGCACCGCGCCTTGCGCCCCGCCACCACCATAGGTAGGCGTAATTAAAATAAAGGGCTGGTCGACGCGTACAGCAGGCTCATCTCTATTCAGCGGCAGCCGCGTTGCGGCGAAACCAAGCTTTTCTACAAAACGATGGGTATTACCTGACTTGGTAGAGAAATAAACCAACGTGCCGGCTACCGATGTTTCTGAGCAATTTGCCAGCATGACAATGATCTATCTAGGCCAGTGCTTGAATACGATCAGGACGAAAACCCGACCAGTGATCTTCACCGACAACGACGACAGGAAGCTGGCGATAGCCTAGCGCTTCGACTTCTTCTTGCGCACCAGACTCCGCGGTAATATCGATAACCTTATACTCAAGACCCTGCTTATCAAGCGCGCGATAAGTAGCCGTACATTGTACACACGCAGGCTTGCTATAAATCTGAATTTCCATGGATGTTCCTCTGTTCAAAGCGGCATTTTTAGGATAGAGCACATGTAGCGCCTCTCCCCTCCCAAAGGCACCATGGATACTATATATAGACCACTTAAAAATCAATTCAAGCACATGTGGTATTTTTCTTTTTTGCCGTATTGACAATTCAGCGCTAACTCTGCGCTCCATAACGAAAAAACCGCCCACTAAAAAGTGGACGGTTTTTCACAGCGTTACGAGCAAACGCTGCTAGCAAATCATTACACTATCAGCTAATCGCTGCTTGATAGCGACGTTCAACGTCTTCCCAATTAACAACGTTAAAAAACGCGGCAATGTAGTCAGGACGCTTGTTTTGGTATTTCAGGTAGTAGGCGTGTTCCCAAACATCCAGACCAAGCAGCGGCGTGTTGCCGTGCATCAGCGGGCTATCCTGGTTCAACGTGTTTTCCACTACCAGCTTCTTCTCAGGCGTCAAAGACAGCCACGCCCAGCCGCTGCCAAAACGACCCACCGCCGCTTTCTTGAACTCTTCCTGGAAAGCTTCTAAGCCACCCAGTTCAGCGTCGATTGCTTTAGCAACATCGCCCTGCGGTTTACCACCAGCGTTGGTCGACAGCATCTGCCAAAACATAGAGTGGTTGGCATGACCGCCGCCATTGTTGATAACTGCTTGGCGCTTGGCTTCTGGAACACGATCCAGATTGGCAACCAGCTCTTCAACAGGAACATCTTCAAGACCTGTACCTTCTAGCGCGGCATTCAGGTTGGTGATGTAGGTTTGATGGTGACGAGAGTGGTGAATTTCCATCGTCATCGCATCGATGTTTGGTTCGAGAGCGTCATATGCGTACGGCAATTCGGGTAATGTATGTGCCATATCATCATCTCCTTGAGTGGCTTTCGTTGCTTACACTACAGATATGCGGTCAGCCCGCAGATTTTCAACCACCGAGGTGGTTTTTCTTACTCTTTATCTTAGCACCTACAGCTTACTCTCAAGCTCAGGCAGAATCTCAAACAGATCACCGACCAGGCCGTAATCGGCCACTTGGAAGATCGGCGCTTCGTCGTCTTTGTTGATCGCGACGATCACCTTAGAGTCTTTCATGCCCGCCAAGTGCTGAATAGCGCCAGAAATACCCACCGCAATGTACAAATCCGGGGCGACAATCTTGCCCGTTTGACCGACCTGCATGTCGTTAGGCACAAAGCCTGCGTCAACCGCGGCGCGAGACGCACCAATGGCAGCACCTAGCTTGTCGGCAATGCCGTCGAGCAGCTTGAAGTTCTCGCCGTTGCCCATACCACGGCCGCCAGAGATCACGACCTTGGCGCCGCCTAGCTCGGGGCGGTCGGACGCCGCCAGCTCTTCTTTGACAAAGCGGGACTGGCTGTTTTCCACAACAATGTCGACCGCTTCTACCGGGGCGTTGTTACCTTCGCCCACCGCATCAAAGCCGGTGGTACGCACGGTCATCACTTTAAGCGCATCGTCGCTTTTTACCGTGGCAATGGCGTTACCGGCATAAATCGGGCGCTTGAAGGTATCAGCGCTTTCGACGGCGATAATGTCAGAAAGCTGGCTGACGTCTTTTAACGCGGCTAGGCGTGGCAGCACGTTTTTACCGGTGGTGGAGGCGCTGGCGAGGACATGAGTGTAATCACCGGCCAGTTCAACCAGCAGCGCGCTCATGGGCTCGGCTAGCTGATGGGCGTAAACGGCATTGTCGGCTACGCGCACTTTGCTCACGCCATCCAGCTTAGCGGCAGAGTCAGCGGCGGCTTGAACGCCTTCGCCGGCAACCAGAACATCAATATCACCACCAATGGCTTTAGCAGCCGCTACAACGTGAGCGGTGGCCCCGGCCAGTTGGCCTTCGTGAAGATCAGCAAGTACCAGAATGCTCATGGAATTAGCTCCTTTCAAAGCCTGTTGTTAATGTACTTTGTTAAAGCACTTTGGCTTCGTTTTTTAGTTTGTCGACCAGCTCGTCTACCGAGGCAACTTTGACGCCGCCTTTGCGCTCAGCGGGCGACTCTACTTTGAGCAGGCTGACCTTGGAGGCCACCTCAACGCCGTAGTCGGCGGGGGTTTTAACATCCAGCGGCTTTTTCTTGGCCTTCATGATATCGGGCAGCTTGGCGTAGCGGGGCTCGTTGAGACGCAGGTCGGTGGTGACGATGGCAGGTAACGTCAGGGCGATAGTTTGCAGACCGCCGTCGATTTCGCGGGTGACGTTAACGCTGTCGCCGTCGACCGCCACTTCAGAGGCGAAGGTGCCTTGGGGAAAGCCGGTCAGCGCGGCGAGCATTTGGCCAGTTTGGTTATTGTCGGTGTCAATCGCCTGCTTGCCGAGAATCACCAGGCCGGGCTGTTCTTCATCGACGACCTTGGCCAGCAGCTTGGCCACCGCCAGGGATTCCACGCGCTCGTTAGTTTCAATATGAATAGCGCGATCGGCGCCCAGCGCCAGCGCGGTACGCAGCTGCTCTTGGGCAGCTTTAGGGCCAACAGAGACGGCGATGACTTCCGTGGCCACGCCCTTCTCTTTCAGGCGCACCGCTTCTTCCACGGCAATTTCGCAGAAGGGGTTCATGGCCATTTTAACGTTCGTCAGATCAACGTCCGAGTGGTCCGCTTTAACGCGAATTTTGACGTTGTAGTCGATGACGCGTTTAACCGCGACGAGTACTTTCATAGGTTCCTCGCTTGTCTTGTCATAAAAGCCGTTAACCAGAAACGGCACCCGCCCAGCAGGCACCTCTTATCAAATCCTAACGTGCTATCAAATCCCGCCTTGTTAGCAAATACCGCCTTGAAACATTTTAACCTAGGCGCCGCTGGGCACTAATAGCCGAGCCACGCTCTAAAACTTATGTACGTGCTTGATAGCCACAGCGTTGAAAAACGCTACCAATTTGCCACAGCCTACCGGCTAGCACCAATCGCCACTGGTTCATACCTGGGTGATGAGGCTGAAAAACAACGCGGTAAAGCATTGAGAAATGCTGCTTTGACCATCGTAGGCGTGACGTGACACAGGTATTATGCCTATGATGAGCAACAACCAGAAGCAAACGACCGTTTTAAATTAAGGCCAGCTTTTTATGCGCTAGCTCTCTTGTCAGCTAGCTTTAATGATTAGCGGCACTTAAAGAGAATAAGGAGAAACCGGGTGGAAACTGTTGAACGCGATGTAATGGACTTTGATGTCGTCATTGTCGGCGCCGGCCCTTCCGGGCTTGCCGCCGCTTGCCGCCTGATGCAACAGGCCAACGATGCAGAGCAAGAGTTCACGGTCTGCGTGGTAGAAAAGGGTTCCGAGGTCGGCGCACATATCCTATCAGGCGCGGTGTTTGAACCCCGCGCGCTAACGGAGCTGTTCCCAGACTGGAAAGAACGCGGCGCACCGCTGACGACCCCGGCGATTCGCGACGATGTTTTCTTACTGAAAGACGCCGCAAAAGCGCAAAAAGTGCCTAATGCGCTCGTCCCTAAGAGCATGCATAACACCGGCAGCGAGCAGTCACGCTACGTTATTAGTGCAGGCAACCTATGCCGTTGGCTGGGCGAGCAGGCAGAAGCGCTGGGCGTTGAAATATTCCCCGGCTTCGCGGCCCAAGAGGTCATTATTGAAGATGGCGCCGTGCGCGGCATCCTCATTGGTGATATGGGCGTCAGCGCCGACGGCACGCCCAAAGATGGCCATATGCCCGGTATGGAACTGCGCGCCAAATACACGCTGTTTGCAGAAGGCGCGCGCGGTCATTTAGGCAAACGTTTAATTAAAGACTTCTCGTTAGATGAAGGACGCGACCCTCAGCATTATGGCATTGGCTTAAAAGAGCTGTGGGACGTGCCTGCTGACAAGCATGAACCCGGCTTAGTGGTACACGGCTCAGGCTGGCCGCTAGACAAAAACACCCACGGCGGCTGGTTTCTCTATCACTCAGAAAATCAGCAGGTCGTGGTGGGTTTGATCATGGATTTAGGCTATCAGAATCCATGGCTTTCACCGTTTGATGAATTTCAGCGCATGAAACACCATCCGGTGCTTAGCCAGTATTTAGAAGGCGGCAAGCGGGTTGCTTACGGCGCCAGGGCTATCACCAAAGGGGGATTAAACAGCCTACCTAAAATGACCTTCCCTGGCGGCCTTCTCATCGGCTGTGATGCGGGCACTCTCAATTTTTCTAAAATTAAGGGTCTGCACACCGCCATGAAATCCGGCCTGGTGGCGGCAGAGAGCGTATTTGAAGCAATCCAGGGTGGTGATGAAGGCGCGCAGGAATTAACTAGCTTTACTCACAAATGGGAAGCTAGCTGGGCCTATCAAGAGCTGAAGGAAAGCGCCAGCTTCGGCCCTGCGATCCACAAATACGGCACCGTTGGCGGCGGCGCGTATAATTTTGCGCACCAGCTGTTGGGCAACAAACTGCCCAACGTGCACGACATCACCACTGACTATGGGGCTTTAAAGCCTGCGGCCGAGTTTGAGAAGATTAACTATCCCAAGCCGGACGGTAAGCTTTCTTTTGACAAGCCCACTTCAGTATTTCTGTCGAACACCAACCATGAAGAAGACCAGCCGTGTCATTTGCACCTGGATGACCCAGAGCTACCGATTCGCGATAACTTGCCCAAGTACGCCGAGCCGGCACAGCGCTACTGCCCGGCCGGTGTCTACGAAGTGGTTGAGGATAGCGCCGGACAGCCACGCTTTCAGATTAATTTTCAGAACTGCGTGCACTGCAAAACCTGCGATATTAAAGACCCGGCGCAAAATATCACCTGGGTAGCGCCAGAGGGCGGCGGCGGTCCTAACTACCCTAATATGTAATCCATACTCTGCGATGCCATCAGTCGCGTTACGGCTAGCGAATGGCCGTAACGCGTTGGGCACACGTGCTTCACCGCCACCCTATCAAAGCACGGCTTTTTGCGGTGTTTCCAGCAGCTCAATGGGCGCACGACGCGCGATAAGGCGGCGCCGGCCGGCCTGATCAAAGCGCACATCAATGACCGGATCACTGGCATTTCCCTCTACTGCCGCAACCTCCCCTTCTCCAAACACTGCATGCAAAAGCCGCTGACCGGGATAAAAATGCGTGCCTGCAGCATACGCTGCTTTAGCCTCTTCAAGCTGCGCCGCGGCAAGCACAATATCGTCACGGCCTAAGCGCATTAAATAGCGCTCAACCAGCCCAACCGAAGTCACCTGCAACGAAGTCGCTGGCGCACTGCCACTCGCCAAGCAAGACGCCACGCGCATACTGTCCTGCCAAGCGCTTTCAGCAATAAAACGACTTGGACGATGAGCACCACCATCATGAAGCACCAGCAGTTGCTCTTGAGCCCGTGTAATCGCCACGTAGAAAAGCCTTCGCTCCTCTTCCAAACGCTCATCGCTGAGCGGATTATCGCGACTGTAGTGGGGAAAATCTTCCTCATTGACACCAGCCACGGCAACCAGCGGCCATTCCAGCCCTTTGGCGCCGTGTACGGTACTAATAAGCACACCACCCGCCTGATTCTCGACCGGGCGCTCTAGTAGTTCGATAAAGGCATCGGGATCTTGGACGCTCTGCGCTTGCTCGATCAACACGTCGAGAAGCCGAACATCCTCTTCGCCCTTATCGCGACGCGCGGCGGCACGTTTGAGCGTTTTTTCCGCGTCAATGCTATCAACGACATGCCTTAACAGCTTTGCTGGCGGCCAGGCACTCAGTTGAGGCAGCTCGCACAGCAGCACCCAGCGCTTTTTTAACGTGCGGCGCTGGATTGGCTTTAGCTCTGTCAGCACCGGATCATGCCGCTCTGGCCACTGCTGAGTAGCGGCCAGCTGCTCAGCTAGGCGCTGCAGCCGCTCACGGGCAACAAAAGGAGTCGGCTGGGAAAGTAGTAACAAAAGCTGCTGTGGGTCACGCAGAAGAACAGATCGACGCGACAGCTTTAAATAGCCCGCCAGCGCCTGCACCAACGGCAGACGAAAGACGAAACGATCTTCACGCTGAAGGCGAAACGGAATCCCGGCCTGTAACAACGCTAGTTGAAACGGCACCGACAGCGCCCAGCTGCGCACCAGCAAACTGGTTTCGTTAAGCGCCCGCCCCTGGGCCTGCCAGTCCATCAACGCATCAAGTAGCAAGCGGCTACCTTGCCCGACTAGTAGGCGGGTCTCTGGATTATTAGGCGCTGCGAGGCACAGCTGGTTGGGGCGACGCTGATTAGCGGCGATGGCATGATTAGCGGCTAACGCCAGGGCATGGCCGTGGCGAAAGGTAGTAGAGAGCGGATAGTCGGTAGCATTGCCAAAAGTGGCGGTAAAATTTTCTAGCATGGTATCGGGCTTGGCACCGCGCCACTCATAAATACACTGATTGGCATCGCCGACCGCCATTACGCTGGCGTGCTTGCCAACGAGCACGGATAAGAGTCGCTGCTGCGCGGCGTTAATATCCTGATATTCATCAATAATGACGTGATCGAGAAACCCTTCAACGCGATCCCGCAGCGCGCTATCAGACTCTAAAGCCTGCAGCGGCCGATAAAGTAAGTCAGCATACGTCATGACACCTTCAGATTCTAATAGCCGCTCTGCTTCGGCAAACGCAGCCGGAAAATAGTCGGTATCGGTGTCGAAATTAAGCCGCTCGTAAAGCGCCTCGGGCGTGATCATTTCCGCCTTCACTAAGCCACAGAAGTGCGCCAGGGTTTCAAGCCGATCACCTTCCAGAGCAGCATCGCGGCGCTCGACGGCATCACGTAGCACATTAAGGCTCGCTTGACGGAGCAGCCTTTCTAACTGCCAATCGGCGGATAACAGATGACGTGAGGCAAGCGCACCCCAGCGGCATAGGCTTTGCGTTAAGCGATGCCCCAGCGAATGAAAGGTCCGCACGTCGGGCAGCACTTGCCCGGCGGGCGCCATTGACGCTAAGCGGCGCTGAAAATCATCCTTCGCAGAGCGGTTAAACATCAGCACCAAAATACGCTTGGACGGCACACCGCTTGCCAATAAATACAGTACTCGGGCAGCCATAGTCGTGGTCTTGCCTGCCCCCGCGACGGCCGCTACCCGCGCGTGCCCAGCACTATGATTAACGACGGCTTGCTGTTCAGCGGTTAACTTCACGGCGCCTCGCCTGTTGAATCATCGTCCAGCTGGCCCAGAGCAAACCAGTGCCCCGCGCTAATTAAGCCTATCTCCGTCACGCCATTGCCGACGTCGCGGGTCTCTGCGGCCTCAACCAGCTGATAGTAAACATTGCGGTGCAGCCGTGCGGCTAGCCCAAAGCGTACCGGCAGCTGCGGCACTTGCTCACCCTGTGAATTTAAAGTAACGCTCAGCGGGTGTTCGGTATCTAAGCGAACAACATCATCAAACTGGGTAGTGAACCACCAGGCATCATCATGAAAATCGGCTTCAACGGCGACCAGCGGAAGATCTTCAACCTGAACCCGCCAGCGCTCAACCGGCGTTACTAGGCAGTATCCGTCGGCATCATGACGCAATAGCGTTGCCAGCAAACGAGCCACCTTGGTGCGGGCAAACGGCTGTCCCTCGTGCCACCAGGTACCATCAGCATGAATACTTAGATTCATGTCACCGGAAAGCGCCGGATGCCACTTATCTAAAGGAGGGATAGCGCTGGCATTCTCTTCTGCCGTATCGCGCTGCTGTATCAGTCGATCAATATTCATTACCCACCTCGTTTAATCATGCCGATGGCTCTACCAGGCTACACAAGTCCCGACTGCGCCAGCGCCTCCTTAACATGCTCAGGGGTATCAGGCGCGGCCGCACGAAACAGCTGATAAAAATTCGCGGTGGTTTGCATCGCGACTTCATCAACGCTGATGCCCCGCTCTTGAGCAATGCACTCGGCGACGGCCACTACCCAGGCTGGCTGATTGGGCTTGCCACGATGCGGCACTGGTGCCAAATAGGGGCTATCGGTCTCAATCAGCAAGCGATCCAACGGCAGCTGGCGGGCCAGCTCTCGCAGCGCCGCTGCACTGGCAAAAGTAATAATACCCGAGAGAGATATATAAAAGCCCAACCGCACCGCTTCACGCGCCATCGCCAAGTCCTCAGTAAAGCAGTGTAATACACCGCCCACTTGAGGATCGCTATATTCGCGCAGCAGGGCCAGGGTTTCCTCTTTAGCTTCTCGCGTGTGAATAATCACCGGCAGGGCGAGCTCCCGTGCGGCAATCAAATGACGCTTGAAGCGCTCATGCTGGATTTCAACCGGAACGCTATCGCGATAGTGATAATCCAGGCCCGTTTCGCCGATGGCTACCGCGCCGTACTGCTCAGCGGCGTCTTTAATATCCTCAACGCTGGGCTCTCTTTCAGACGTATGCAGCGGATGCAGGCCAGCGGAAATCGCCACATCCTGATGATCACGCGCTATTGCCGCTAGCGCTGGCATATCATCTAAGTTGACCGCAACGGCCAGGAATTGACTAACGTGGGCAGCGCGCGCAGCCGCCAAGGTGGCGGCGAGATCGCCTCCATGGGTCTGGTCGGATAAACGGTCTAGATGACAGTGGGAATCGACAAACATGCGGATCTCTACAGCGAATGAAAAGAAGCTTAACAGTGTATTCAGAGCGTGAACGATGGCCCAGCGCTATCTAACTGGCCGGCAAGCAGCGTTTCAATCCGCTCACGCACGGATGAGTCTTGCGGGCTAAAGTGCACGCCAATACCAGCAATACGTTGCCCGCTAACGCCTTCGGGCGACACCCATGCAACCTGCCCCGTCACTGAGCGACGCTGGCTTTCGCCCGGCAACGTGAGTAATAAAAAAACCTGCTGGCCCATCGCATAAGGCGTTAGCGTGGGAATAAAGATGCCGCCGCGATTCAGAAAAGGCATGTAGGCAGAGAGCAGCGTTGGCACATCGGGGACGTTGAGTGATAGCGCTTTCTGAGCTGTCATAGCGACCTCGTTGCAGTGGCGAGATAAGAACATTAACGCGGCTATGAGCGTAGCAGCGCCGCCCAGCGTACCAGCCACGCTTCTAGCACCAGCTGGGGATTGGGGTTGGCCCCCACCGACAATAGCCGCCGCTGCTCGCGTGCATAATCCAACAAGCGAAACCAGTCTTGCACGCGACCATTTTTAACCGCTTGCCGATAAAGAGGCTCAAGATCAGGGTTATGCAGCACCGCCGCATCGCCGGATAAACCCAGGCGAATCAAGTCCTCAAGCCAGGCAATACCGTACCACAAGATGGCATCAATCGCCTGGCGATCCAAACGCGCGGCTTCTGAAACCGGCTCGGCGCCGCGCACTAGCTGTTCAAAACTGTCGTGGATTTTATGACGCAGGGCGCGCTCTTCCGGCGCGGCCAACTCAACGGCAAGCAGCGGCAGACCGCCCGCTACCTGCCACCAAAAATAGGCTTCATCAGCGCTGTTAAGCTGTTCAATTAGCCAGCCACGGCAGGCCTCAAAGGCAACGGTAGGTAGCGACCACTGCTGGCAACGAGAGCGGATGGTAGGCAGCATGCGCGAAGGCACGTCTGACAGCAGGATAAACAGCGTCTTCTCACCGGGTTCTTCAAGGCTTTTAAGCAGCGCATTGGCGGCAGCAATGTTCATTGCCTCCGCGGGAGAAATAACGATGACCCGGTAGCCACCCTGCTGAGCTGTTTGCGAGACAAAGCGGTTAACCTCGCGAATGGGATCAATCCTAATCTGGCGTTTGCCCTCTTCCGGCGAGACGCGCAGCAGGTCCGGATGATACCCGGATGCCAGCATGGAACAGCTATGGCAGTGCCCACAGGCAAGATCTGCAGGGCCTGCACATAGCGTTCGGGCGATCAACGCTTCGGCAAGCTGCTGCTTGCCAACGCCATGGGCACCGTTAATGAGAAGCGCATGGGGCATTCGCCCCCCGTCAGCCAAGCGGATTAACTGCTGCCAGGTGGCTTGATGCCACGGCATAACGCCGGTTAATACCATTCAGCAACCCGCGCCATCAGCGCCTGACGAATTTGTGCCTGAACGCCTTCTAGCGCGTGCTGGGCATTAATCACGGCAAAACGCTCGGGCGCCTGCTCGGCACGCGCTAAGTAGGCGCCCCGCACGGCCTGAAAAAAATTGGCGTGTTCTTGTTCAAAACGATCCCGCTTCTCTGAGCGGTCACGCAAACGTGACTCTAGGCGCTGCTTCGCAGCTGCCTCAGGCATATCGAGCAGCAGCGTTAAATCGGGCGCCAGCCCCTGCTGAACAAACGCTTCCAATACGGCGATGCGCGCTACGGGGATGCCACGACCACCGCCCTGGTAAGCGAAGGTAGCATCGGTAAAACGGTCGCACACCACCCAGGCGCCTCGCGCCAGCGCAGGAAGGATTTTTTCCGCCAGATGCTGTGCCCGCGCAGCAAACATCAACAGCAGCTCAGCGTCGACATGCAGCGGCTCTTGGGGGGCGGGGTCCAGCAGCAGTGCGCGAATGGCTTCGGCCCGCTCGGTGCCACCCGGCTCGCGGGTACGCACCACCTCCAGGCCCTGGGCTTCCAAACACTCGGCGACGAAGCCTACATTAGTGGATTTTCCCACGCCCTCACCGCCTTCCAGCGTAATGAAGCGTCCACGCTTGGTCATCGTGCTTCCTTACTGTGGTGATAAATCGTTAGTGACCGATCGTTAGCGAAAGATCCCGGCGATTATCGATTACGAATATAGCGATTGACGGCATTATTATGCTCACGCAGCGTACGCGAGAACTGGTGAGTGCCATCTCCACGGGAAACGAAGTAAAGCGTTTCACCCGGCAATGGATTCACCGCGGCCTCTAACGACGCGCGCCCCGGCATGGCAATAGGCGTGGGCGGCATGCCGTCAATCATATAGGTATTGTAAGGCGTTGCTTCACGCAGATCGGCGCGGGTGATTCGCCCGTCATAGCGCTCGCCCATACCGTAAATAACCGTTGGATCTGTTTGCAAGCGCATGCCTTGCTCCATGCGTCGCTTAAACACACCGGCAATCTCATTGCGTTCCTGTGGCGCACCGGTCTCACGCTCAATTAACGAGGCCATGATAAGCGCTTCGTAAGAGGACTCAATGGTTAAGTCATCGCCACGCTCTTCCCAAACGTCGTCAAGAATACGCTCCATGCGCGCCAATGATTGGCGCAAAACATCCACATCGCTCATACCCAGATGATAGCGATAGGTATCCGGGAAAAACCAGCCTTCCGGGAATACGTCTTCACGATCAAGCAGCGTCATGACCTCGGCATCGCTCATATCTGCCGTACGGTGTGCAAGTTTCGGCGCCGCATTCAGCAGCTCGCGCATTTGTCGAAACGACCACCCCTCAGGAATAGTCAGCGAGTAGGTCACAACGTTGTCACTACCCAACAGCGCCATCATTTCCAGCCCGCTCATTTCAGGCAATAGCTGGTACTCGCCGGTACGTAAACGCGGCACACGCTCAGGCTCGACCTTTGCTAACAGCTGAAATGCCCAGGCATCGTCCACCACGCCTTGCGCTTCTAATTGCCCAACCACCTGATTGAATCCGGCACCGGAAGGCACCTGATAGAGCATTGGCGCATCCAGAGCGAGCGGTGCATTTAACCGACTTTGCCAATAAAAATAGCCGCCCACAACGCTTGCAGCCCCAACGACCACTACTACTAACAAAGCGGTAAATAACCGTTTCACCATGACACCTCGTTGAAAATTGCGGGGCGATACCTAATAAGATTCTGGCGCATAGCCTAATAACTGGTGCGCCAAACGCTGCAGAGAATCCGTTTTTCGTGCAGGCCAGCGCTGTAGCACCGAGCCGTCGGCTCCCAACAGCGTGGTAACGGGCCACATGCCCTGAACAGAGTTCGCTACCCAGCAGTGTTCTACCGCCGGCAATTGGCTAAGCCTCAGCGTCGCTTGCTTTACAGCCCCCCGGTCCATTAATGCGGCGCTCAGGGTGCCCGCGACACCGCACTGGTCAGTCATCGGTGTAAACACTTCTCCCGCCTGCTGCCAGAACACGTTCATGCTGGTGGCCTCCACGACAACATCGTCGCTATCGACGAGCAGGCCTTCAGCAATACCGGCATCACTCCACTCTTGACGAGCCAGCACGTTTTCTAAGCGGTTAAGATGCTTTATACCCGCCAGTCGCGGCTGATGGCTTAGGCGAAGGTCACAAAGCCGCACCGTGACCCCCAAACACCAGCGCTCAGGCGACGGCTGAAATGGTGCTCGTCGGCTGAGCAAGCGCGGCATGACGGTGTCGGGCTGGGCATAGCCACGGCCACCGCTGCCCCGAGTCAGGATGATTTTAAGCACTTCCAGTGCGGCGGTAGGCGCGCCCTGCCATGTTGCCTCAAGCGACGCCTGGCAAGGCACGCTAATACCCAGCCGCTGGCACCCTTGCCTCAGGCGCGCAGTGTGGTAATCCCACAGAACGGGCTTGCCCGCGCGCAACAGCACGGTTTCAAACACGCCATCACCGTACGCGAGCCCACGATCATCGAAGGGCACTTGGCCATCAAACGTGGGCTCATCAGTTGATAGCGGGGGCGGCATCATCGCTGACTAGACTTTCTTAAATAGCAGCGAGCCGTTAGTACCACCAAAGCCAAACGAGTTGGACAGCGTCATATCAATACGCATGTCACGGGCGGTATGCGGCACGTAATCGAGATTGCAGCCTTCCTGCGGGTTATCCAAATTAATCGTTGGCGGCGCCACCTGATCACGGATAGCCAGGATGCAAAATACCGCTTCTACCGCGCCAGCCGCACCCAGCAAATGCCCAATCATTGATTTGGTCGAGCTGACGGCCACACTATTAGCGGCATCACCCAAAACGCTTTCAATAGCACGACTCTCGGCTAAATCTCCGGCGGCCGTCGACGTTCCATGTGCGTTAATATAATGCAGCTTGGACACATCTATTTGGGCATCTTTGATCGCATTACGCATAGAGAGCGCCGCGCCGCGACCATCTTCGGGTGGCGAGGTCATGTGGTACGCATCGTCACTCATGCCGAATCCAACCAGCTCAGCATACATATGCGCGCCACGGGCTTTGGCATGTTCATACTCTTCAAGTACCAGTACACCGGCACCGTCAGACAGTACAAAGCCATCACGATCCTTATCCCACGGGCGACTGGCCGATTCAGGATCATCGTTACGCGTGGAAAGCGCGCGCGCCGCCGAAAAGCCACCCAATCCTAGCGGCGTAGTGGCCATTTCGGCACCACCACAAACCATGACATCCGCATCACCATAGGCAATCGTACGCGCGCTGTAGCCAATATTATGCGTGCCTGACGTACAGGCCGTCGTAATCGCAATATTGGGGCCTCTAAAACCATGCTGAATCGCCATGTTGCCGGAAATCATATTGATGATAGAGCCTGGCACAAAGAACGGTGACACCTTGCGAGCGCCGCCTTTATTCAGCGCGTTGTGGTTATGCTCAATCATTGGCAAACCACCAATGCCTGAGCCAATAGCCACACCGATGCGATCGGCATTTTCTTCGCTGCACTCGATACCCGAGTCTTCAACCGCCTGAGCCCCCGCTGCCATGCCGTATTGGATAAATAGATCCATTTTGCGGGCGTCTTTAGGGTTCAGGTACGGACTAATATCAAAGTTTTTAATAGAACCACTAAAGCGCGTGTTAAACCCGCTGGGGTCGAAATGTTCAATCGGTGTAATGCCACTTTTGCCCGCAACAATGTTAGCCCACGACTCATCAACACTATTACCCACCGGAGTCACCAGGCCTAGCCCAGTTACCACTACCCTTTTCCGTGCCATCTGCTTTCCTCCAGGCATCCATGGTGACGCAACCCACTTGGGTCATTTGCTGCTTAAATTTGGTCAGTAGTATAACGGACTTTGAACGTTATAAGCATTGTTGCAGCAATGCAAAAAAGCCGCCCTGCGAAAGGACGGCTTTTAAGGCGGGTGCTAGCACCCCACCCAGGTTCGATGCATCGATACAGCCCTTACTGGTGGGCGTTCACGTAATCGATGGCTTCTTGAACCGTGGTGATCTTTTCAGCTTCTTCATCAGGAATTTCAGTATCAAATTCCTCTTCCAAAGCCATTACCAGCTCAACGGTGTCGAGCGAGTCAGCACCCAAGTCTTCAGTGAAAGAAGAACTGTTTTGGATGTCTTCTTCTTTAACGTTCAGGCGCTCTGCTACAACTTTTTTCACGCGCTCTTCAATAGTACTCATTAACGTACTCCAGTCGTTCACATTAGCCGTTTTTGATAACCAGCTATTTGGAAACCGCAAGCCAAAAGCTGCGGGGTAGTTTATAGACGCCCTTGGATAGACGCAACCGCCAAGCCCAAGGCCATCAACGCATATTCATGCCGCCGTTAACGTGAAGCGTCTCACCGGTGATATAACCGGCTGCTTCACTGGTCAAAAAACCCACCGCTGCGGCGATCTCTTCCGGTGCGCCTAAACGAGCCAACGGAATTTGCTTAAGCAGCATTTCATGCTGCGCCTCAGGTAGTGCTCCGGTCATATCAGTGGCGATAAACCCAGGCGCCACTGCGTTGACCGTAATGGCGCGCGAGGAAACCTCACGTGCCAAAGCGCGACTAAAGCCCTCCATTCCTGCTTTAGCGGCCGCATAGTTAGTTTGGCCCAGGTTGCCCATGGTTGCCACTACAGAACTAATCGACACGATACGCCCAAAACGCGCCTTGGTCATGCCACGCAAGCAAGCTTTGCTCACACGGTAGACAGATTTCAAGTTGGTATCCATGACGGAGTCCCACTCGTCCTCTTTCATGCGCATCAGCAAATTGTCGCGCGTGATACCCGCATTGTTAACCAAGATAGTCGGTGCACCAAAGCGCGCAGTGATGGTTTTCAACACGTCATCAATGCTGGCCTGATCAGTCACATTCAAGCATAGGCCGGCACCTTCGATACCATTCTGCTTGAGATCAGCATCAATTTTTTCAGCACCGGACTCACTCGTTGCCGTGCCAATCACAATGCGCCCCTGGCGACCTAGCTCGCGGGCAATTGCTTGCCCAATCCCACGACTCGCGCCAGTCACCAGTGCCACTCTACGTTCTTGCGTCATAACGTTCTGCCTTCAACCGTGTCAACACGTTAGGATAGCGATCAAAACAGCCTGCGGTCACGCCTTGCCAATCAACGTCTCACGCGCCAGCGCTAGCGCCGAGTTCAGGCTGTCAGGATCATTCACTGCCAGCCCCTTACTACCCTTCACGATACGCTTATTAAGACCAGTCAACACCTTTCCTGGCCCGCACTCAATAAATATCTCAACGCCCTGACCCGCCATCACTTCAACGCAAGCACTCCAGCGCACCGGCTGATACAGCTGCTCAATAAGGCGCGTACGCAGTGTAGCAATATCGGCATGGGCCTGGGCGTCAACATTCTGGATCACTTTATAGCGTGGCGCGCGCAGTTCAATAGCCTGCATCGCCGCATCCAGCCGCTCAGCAGCAGGCCGCATCAGTGCACAGTGTGAAGGCACCGAAACCGGCAGCGCCATAGCGCGCTTAGCGCCCGCCTCTTGGCAGGCCACCATTGCCCGCTCAACGGCCGCTTTAGCGCCGGCAATAACCACTTGCCCCGGAGAGTTATAATTGACAGCAGAAACAACTTCACCCTGAGCCGCTTTCTCACAAGCGGTCTCGACAGCATCATCTGCCAGGCCAAGGATAGCCGCCATGCCGCCTTCCCCTGCGGGCACTGCCTCCTGCATAGCATCACCGCGCAGACGTACTAAATTGACGCCTTCGGCAAAGCTCATGACGCCAGCACACACCATCGCGCTGTATTCGCCCAAGCTATGGCCAGCCATCACACTCGGGCGCGGCCCTTCTAACTCCTGCCAGACGCGCCAAATAGCGACGCTTGCAGAGAGCAGTGCAGGCTGGGTGCATGCAGTTGCATTAAGCGATGCTTCAGGACCTTCTTGGACGACTTTCCACAAGTCATAGCCCAAAGCATCTGATGCTTCCTCAAATGTCGTTCCCACTACACTATAGCGCTCGGCCAGCTCTCGCAGCATTCCCAGCTGCTGAGAGCCTTGCCCGGGAAAAATGAGGGCAAGGGGTTGAGACATGTCGTTCACCTTTGCTCTTGTAGGCATTTGCTCATATGAGCGATCGGCGGGTCTATTGGCACATCCTGATGCCGCCTATAACCCGCAAAAAATTCTTACTACTTATTATCTACTCATGGCTAGCGAGCGCCATCGCTTTCAAAAGATGACGCCTGCCAGCGGCCTGCGATCCTCGCAGGTAAATTGTGCTCTACTTCCTTTAGCGCCCGCTGAATAGCGTAGTAGAAACCATCGGCATGCGTACTGCCGTGACTTTTTACCACAATCCCACGCAACCCTAACAAACTAGCCCCATTATAACGCACGGGATCAAGCTCACGCTTCAACCGCTTTAACACAGGCTTGGCCAGCAGGCTTGCCAAACGACCGCTCAGACGCGACTCAAAGGCCATCTGTACGCGCTCGACCAGCATACTTGTCAAACCTTCGCTTGCCTTAAGAACGGCATTACCCACAAAGCCATCGCACACCACCACGTCAAACTGGCCCTTAAACAGATCGCCACCTTCGGCATAGCCTTCGTAGGTAAAGGCATCATCGTTAGCATACTCGCGCAGCAGACGATCGGCCTCCCGCACGCTTGCGCTTCCTTTGGTAGCTTCTGAACCAACGTTGAGCAGCGCTACTCGAGGCATCGGCGTACCATCGACACATTGCGCCATCGCCGCACCCATGCGTGCAAAATCGACCAGTCGACTAGCGGGCGAATCAACGTTAGCACCTAAATCAAGCAAATAGCAGCGACGCCCAGCGCGGGCCGGAATGGCCGTACTGATCGCTGGGCGAGAAATACCCTTGATCATTCCCAGCTCTCGCCTTGCAAGCGCCACCAGCGCGGCCGTATTGCCCGCACTGACGCCCGCCACCGCTTCGCCCTTAGCAACGCTGCGCAGCATATGCGCCATGCTACTCGAACGACCTTTGCGTAACGCCCAGGCAGCGGTCGAAGATGACAAAATGCTATCGGGAGCATCACAGGCCACCAAACGCGACGCTGCCGCAGCCAAAGGCTGCGGCAAGCGCGAAAGCTCAGCAAGAATCTGCTGACGCGGGCCAAACAAAATCAGCTCTAGGCTTGGGTTTTCCACCACAGCCCTGGCAGAGCCAGCGATAACTGCAAGAGGGCCTTGGTCACCCCCCATTACATCAATCGCTAGACGCATACCGCACCGAATCCGTTTAGCCGCTTAACAGTGCCGTTGAGACCTATACCTCAACAACCTTACGACCACGGTAGAAGCCATCTGAGGCAACGTGGTGACGCAGGTGAGTCGTACCGGTTTCTTTGTCCTGAGACAGAGTCGGGCCGGTAAGTGCATCGTGGCTACGACGCATGCCGCGCTTGGAACGAGTTTTACGATTCTGCTGAACTGCCATGGGTGTTTACTCCAAGGTATTTAAGGTAAAGGGTGCTTATTTTTTGCCTTTCAAGACATTCAGCACCGCGAAAGGGTTCGTCGCTGGCGTTACTTCTGTCGCCGCGCCTTCTGTTTTGCTGACCAGCTGCTCCGCCGAGACATGACATTCGGCTTCATCATGATAGACCACCTGAGGCAGGCTAAGGATCAATTCATCCTCAACCACGGTCAGAAGATCCAGCTGTTCCTTTTCCACCAGCACCGGTTCATGACTCGCAGGCAGCTCGGCCGCTAAGGCTTCATCAGTGATCATTCCAAGCAGAAAGTCACTGTCCACCTGTTGAGGCAGCGGCACCAGGCAGCGTCGGCAGGCAAGCGCCAACGTCGCTTGCAAGTGGCCACGAATTTCACGACGGCCTTGAGCATCGACGCCAAACTCAAGCACGACATGACAGTCGCCAGTTTGGATACCCGCTTCATCGGCAAGACGTGGCAGCTTATCAAGCGCTACCAAGCCTTCTATTCGTTCGTGGCGGGCTGCAAGCTTATAAGGCTCAACCCGGCTGGGGAGTTGTGAGGTCAACATAGGCGCGCAATGATAGGCACTCCCCCTGCTGGTGTCAAAGCCGTCTACACAATTCTTCATCGCTTCCTCAACAAATAATTCAAATAAGGCTCAATAAGCAGTCCATCTGGGACTCAATCCAGCAGCGTATAGGCACCTTTAGCTGCTTTCGCTACACTCTATCGCTTAGGCGCTCTACTACTTAATTAGGCTGCATCAACACAATCACAGCCTACAATCAGTGAGCACCATCATGCTGCCAGGAGCCTTTATGACCTCATCAATGACCGAGCCATCAACCATCGAGCTGGTGCTGGCGTCCAGCTCACGCTGGCGACGCGAGCTGCTTGACCGCCTGCAGCTTCCTTACCAATGCTACTCGCCGGACATTGATGAGACGCCGCATAGCGGCGAAACACCGCATGCGTTAGTGCATCGCCTCGCGCTTAGCAAAGCCAATGCTGTCGCAACGCGCTTTCCACGCCACTGCATTATCGGCTCCGATCAAGTCGCGGTATTTGAAGGCGACATTCTCGGCAAGCCGCATACGTCCGAAAAAGCATGCGCTAATCTTGCCCGCTTTTCTGGCCAGCGCGTCACTTTTCTCACCGGGCTTGCGCTGTTAGATACACGCCATCAGCGCCATCACGTGCACGTGGAGCCTTTCGAGGTGGTTTTTCGCACACTGACCACACAAGAAATCGAGAACTACGTCACCAAAGAGCAGCCGCTAGACAGCGCTGGCAGTTTTCGAATGGAAGGACTAGGCATTGCGCTGTTTGAAAAACTTGAGGGTCGCGACCCCAACGCACTGATTGGGCTACCGCTGATTGCACTGTGCGACATGCTACGCCAAGCGGGCCTAGACCCGCTTGGCGCTTCATAACAGGCAGCCGCCGCACCCAATACAGGTATCACTATACAGGCGAGCTCAAACTAAAAGCGCAGCGGGGTGTTAGGGGCACGAACGCCCAACACCTCAGCGGCCACTTGAGCGAAGCGTCGCGTCAGGCGCTCAAATGGATCAATACTCGGCGTGTAGTCAATCCAGTTCGTCTCGCCAACCTGTTCGCGCGCCACCTGCTCAAGGCTACCCAGCTGATCGACCAAGCCCAGCTCGATACTCTGCTCGCCGCTCCAAATCAGGCCAGAGAAAATATCCGGGCTGTCGCTGAGCCGATCGCCCCTTCCAGCACGCACATCGTCAATAAACTGCTGATGAGTCTGGCTAAGTACGCCCTGCCAAAACGTCTCGGCGTCGTCATCTAGCGGCTGAAAAGGATCTAAGAAGGCCTTGTTCTCGCCCGCGGTCAGCACGCGACGCTCAACGCCGATTCGGGCTATTGCCTCTTCAAAGCCAAACCCCGCATAGATAACGCCGATAGAGCCGACCAGGCTCACAGGCGATGCGACAATGTCGTCAGCCGCCGCGGCAATGTAATAGGCACCGCTGGCACCGATATCTTCAATAACCGCGATAATCGGCTTATCGCCCTGCTCTCGTAGACGCATGATCTCCGCATAGATGCGCTGCGACTGCACCGGACTACCGCCAGGACTATTAATATGCAGCACCACGGCGGCTGCGCTTTCCGCCTCCCATGCGCGATTAAGCCCCTGAATAATGCGCTCAGCATTGGCAGGAGAATCACTGGCGATCACGCCATTAACCTCCACAATACCTAAATGGCGCTGGGTAGGCCCTGCGGAGCTTGAACTGTTCCAAAACAGTCCATAAAGCGTGGCAAATAGCACTACCAACACCACCGCGAGCATCATCAAACGGAAAAATAACTTCCAGCGTCGGGTGCGGCGCTGCTCGGTTAAAACACCGCCGACCCAACGATCCATCATATCCACCTGCGCCAGGCGCTGACGCTCACGCAACGTTTCAGCGTCGTCTCCGGGGGCACCCGCCAGTGGGTCTACGTTTTCTGATGAAACCTCGGCACCGTCTGTCCAGCGATCGTCACTCATAAAATATCCTTATATAGACGCAGGCTACTCGCCATGCAATCGCTCAAAAAGCTCATCGACACTATGCGCCAGCCACTGAGGACGACTCAGCGAGAGGCGCTCTGGCGTATGCACACCATAGGTTACCCCGATACGATCCATGCCGATCGCTCGCGCCATTTCCAAGTCATACTCGGTATCGCCGACCATCACCGCCCGCTCAACCGGAATCGACAGCTCTGCCAGCAGCTCGGAAAGCATTTGCGGATGGGGCTTTGAGCGGGTCTCATCCGCCGTACGACTGGCTTGAAACCACGCACCGCTACCCGTCTCAGCAAAAATACGGTCAAGGCCACGGCGACTTTTACCTGTCGCTACTGCCAAGCGCTGCCCCTCGCGTTCGCGCAGACGAGCGATGTGCGCTTCTACGCCGGCAAAAAACATCATTGGCGTTGCGTCAGCATGCACAAAATGGTGCGAATAGCGCTCGCGAAGGCGCTCTGCCTGGGCGGGTAAAATACCGGGGCAAAGCTTAGCAATCGCTTCAGGCAGGCCTAGGCCAATAATATCTTCAACCTCAGGCGCCGAAAGCGCGCCCCACTCGGCTTCTAAAGCAGCAGCCTGCATGCACGATACAATACGCGGCACCGAGTCCATCAGCGTGCCGTCCCAGTCAAATATCATCAGCTCGTACTGCATTGCAGCTCCTTAATTAGCAGGCAAATGAGTCAAGGGCCGCTTATCGACGGGCGCGCTTAAGCGCTTCTTCCAGAGCCTCTGGCAGCGGCGCTTTAACCGTTACCGGGCGGCCATTCGTGGGTTCAGGAAAGGTCAGCGCGCGGGCATGCAAGAAAAGCCGTCCCAGCCCTAGCTGCTTAGTCAGAAAGCCACTTTCACGAGTGGCGTATTTATCGTCCCCCAGCAGCGCGTGGCCTGCATGGGCGGCGTGAACGCGAATTTGATGCGTGCGCCCCGTCACCGGCTCAGCTTCGATGAGGGTGACTTTCTCAAACGCTTCGACCACCGAAAAATGCGTGCGCGAGACCTTCCCGTTAGGGTCGACCCTAACCCGCCGCTCGCCATTGCCTGCATCAAAGCGATCCAAGCGAGCGCTTTCATAGGTTTTACGCGCAGGCCAGCGTCCGCTCACCAGGGCTAAGTAGCGCTTATCCATACCGTGCTTTTTTAATGACTCGTTGAGCGTCACTAGCGCATCGCGGGATTTAGCAAGCAGCAAGCAGCCTGACGTATCGCGATCAAGCCGGTGAACCAGCTCCAAGAAACTCAAATCATCACGCACTTGGCGCAGCGCTTCGATCAAGCCAATCTTAACGCCGCTGCCACCATGCACGGCAAGCCCCGAAGGCTTGTTGAGCACCATCCAATCGGGGCCCTCCATAATGACGCTGCCGACTAGCAGATCACGCAGGTTATCACTGACCTCTTTAACCGCTTCACGCGGTGCCAAACGCAGCGGCGGCACGCGAACCAAATCTCCCGCCTGCAACCGGTAATCCACCTTAACGCGCTTTTTATTAACGCGAACTTCTCCCTTGCGCACGATTCGATAGATAAGCGCGCGCGGCGCTCCCTTCAAACGCGTCATGAGAAAATTATCAATTCGCTGCCCTGCTTGTTCCGGGGCAATATCCACCCACTGTACTTCACGCCCTTCGGACATTACTTGCTTACTCCTGCTGTTACTCGATGACGTCAGGCTAAAAACGGCATTCTAGCGTAGACCCAAGAGCATTGCGTCAATTGCTGGTCGTTGTCTTTACTGTTATATTCAAAAATGCTCACCAGCCTAGCGCAGAAAGCTTCCTTATCTAGCGCTATCACTAGCTGATCAATAGCTAATTGGCAAAATTGCTTAGCAAAATGTATCAACGCTGAGTTTGGTTAATGCGCCTGCCCGACAAACACGCAGGCCTGAGCACGAAAAGCGGCACCAGTGTACGCATTGTCCGTTTTTCCGGCATCGAAATCTGATCTAAAAATGCAGCAAATCTGCCGCCCGTTTTTTGTCGGCAGATGTACGTAAGCCCAGCCATTAACGGCGGGTTAGAAACTTAAAAACGCCACGTGCTGAGCAACCCCTCCTTTTTCGTCACAAGGTGCCGGCTGACTCAGGACGACAAGTTCAACGCTGTGCCGGTGGTCGGCGTTGGTGAATTGATGAATGCCAGGTGTTGGCGGTGTCAGCAGGGCCGGATGGACGTGACAGCCACCGGAATATGTCCTGCCTCCGCCACGTACTCAACGCCCTATTGGCCGGGTCGGCGATGACGCCTTCCCGGTTTTACGCGTCAGCATAGCTATGCGCCGAGCACAAGCACGCAGCAACCAGCGATTCACCTACGCCACGCCTTAGGTAGTTCGCCGGCACGTAACGCTATGCGAGATAACATGAAACGGATGCTTATTAATGCGACCCAGCCTGAAGAGCTGCGTGTCGCCTTGGTTGATGGACAACGCCTGTACGATTTAGATATCGAATCCGGCGCTCGAGAACAGAAAAAAGCCAATATCTATCGCGGTAAAATTACCCGTGTAGAACCTTCACTAGAAGCCGCCTTTGTCGATTACGGCGCTGACCGTCACGGCTTTTTGCCGCTTAAAGAGATCTCTCGCGAATACTTCGTTAAAGACGTTTCCGGGCGTCCGAGCATTAAAGAAGTGCTCAGAGAAGGCCAAGAGGTCATTGTTCAGGTCGACAAAGAAGAGCGTGGCAACAAAGGTGCCGCGCTGACCACCTTTGTCAGTTTGGCAGGCCGGTTTTTAGTGTTAATGCCGAACAACCCTCGCGCTGGCGGCATCTCGCGCCGCATTGAAGGCGACGAACGCAGCCAGCTCAAAGATGCCATGGGCCAGCTGACCGTGCCTGACAAAATGGGGCTGATCGTGCGCACCGCAGGCATTGGCCGCAACCCAGAAGAACTGCAGTGGGATCTGGACTACCTAGTTCAAGTATGGGAATCCATCACCACTGAAGCGGCTAAGCGCCCTGCTCCGTTCCTGATCTACCGTGAATCTAATGTCATCATCCGCGCCATGCGCGACTATCTGCGCCAGGACATCGGCGAAGTATTGATCGATAGCCCAGAGGTTCATGCCGAAGCGCTGGGCTTTATCCGCCAGGTTATGCCCTCTTATCAGCAAAAAATTAAACTCTACTCTGATGAAGTCGCACTGTTCTCGCGCTTCCAGATCGAATCGCAAATCGAGACAGCCTATCAACGCGAAGTAAAGCTGCCGTCTGGTGGTTCGATTGTTATCGATCACACCGAGGCCCTGGTCTCCATCGATATCAACTCTGCCCGCGCCACCCGCGGCAGCGACATCGAAGAAACCGCGCTACAGACCAACTCCGAAGCCGCCGATGAAATCGCTCGCCAGCTACGCCTGCGCGATATCGGTGGCTTGGTGGTTATCGACTTCATCGACATGGGGCCTGCGCGCAACCAGCGTGACGTTGAAAACCGCATGCGTGACGCGCTTAAGTTGGACCGTGCGCGAGTGCAAATCGGCCGCATCTCGCGCTTTGGCTTGATGGAAATGTCTCGTCAGCGCCTGCGCCCGTCGCTGGGTGAAACCAGCGGCGTGGTTTGCCCACGCTGTAATGGCCAGGGCACCATTCGCGACGTGCGCTCGCTCTCGCTTTCCATCATGCGCCTGATTGAAGAAGAGGCCATGAAAGAGAATAGCGCGCAGATTCGCGCCATTCTGCCGGTACCGGTCGCCACCTACTTACTCAACGAAAAACGCAGCGTGCTGGCAGATCTTGAATCTCGCCAGGGTGTGCGCGTGGTGCTGCTGCCTAATCCTGATATGGATACGCCGCATTACGATGTCCAGCGCCTGCGTGACGACCATATAGATGAAGACGACACACAAAGCCTTTCAAGCTTTGAACTGTCGACCGATACCGACGTAGGTAAAGAGCCTGCACCGAGCTTTGTACCCCCCGCTCAACGTGCTGAAGCTGCCGTTAAAAGCGTTACCCACAACGCACCGGCACCGGCGTCGCTACAAACTGAAGAAAAAGCGCCTGCGCCTGCTCCCACGCCTGCTGCGACCAAAGCAGCCGCAGCCCCTAGCGAGCAGCCTAGCGTTATTGGGCGCTTCATGCGCGGCTTTGCAAAGCTTCTGGGCAGCGACGATACGTCCGCTGAGCCAGCGCCTGCGCCGAAGGTTGAAACGCCAGCGCCACGTCGCTCAACCGAGCGCAGAAGCAGTCAGCGTAACAGCGAGTCACGTCAGCGCCCGGCACGCGGTGAGCGCAACGATAGCAATAACAGCAGAACCGAATCGCGCAGCGAAAGTCCTGCCAAAACTGAGCAAAAAGCCGAGCCGCGCAGCAGCAGCACGCCACGCCCGGTGAGCGATGATAATAGCGATAAACGCAGCGGCCCTAGCCGTACGCGCAATCGTCGTCGCCATCCTCAGCAAAACGAGAGCAACGCGCAAGACAGCGTCAATACCGCAAAAGACAGCCATAGCAATGATATCGCTAGCAAGCCCGCCGCACAGAAAGAGCCGCGGCGCGAAGCTGCTCGCGAAAATCAGCGCGAGGAAGCGGTTAAACAGCCGGCCAGTACTGACGTTCAGCCGAAAGCCAAGCAGGATGACGATAAGCCCAAGCGTACGCGTAACAACCCACGTAATCGTTCGCGCACCCAGGCCATTAATCCTCAGGCAGAAGCCGAGCAGCTAAAACTGCAGGCCGAGGCGCCCAGCGAAGCACTAGAGACCACGCCAACGCCAAGTGAAGCGTCTGCCGAGCAGCCCGTGGTCAGCGAAGCGATTGCCAGTGAAGTGCCTGTTAGTGAAGTGCCTGTTAATGAAACATCGGCGGCGGAATCGGCGGATAACGACAATGCTGCACTAGCAGACAACGTTGCCCTGCCCGAAGTCGCGCCGTCACAAGACGCTATCGACACTGACAACACGACGACGGCTGAACGCCCCGTGACGGAGAATGCCAAAGCGCGCAGATCAACGCACCAGCGTCGTCAGCCTAAAGCGGCCGTGACAGCGCCTGAAGCAGAAATCGCTGAGCAGCAAGAAGCCTTTGCTAAACCAAGCGAGTCGGTGACACCAGCCAGCAACGCGCCGGCAGCTGAGCCTTTCCAAGCGACCGAAGCTGAAGCGCCAACGGAGCAGCCAGACGTTCAGCAGGCCCCTGTAAATCAACAAGCGCCCTACGTTGACGAGCCGGTCGTGCCTGAAAACGTTGAAACGCCGCGTACTGTCGAGCCGACCATAAACGCTGATCAGAGTGAGCCAAGCAGCAATAGTCAGGCCGCTGCCTCCAGCGACGCTGAAAAATCGCTCCAGCAAGCAGCCGCTGCTAGTGTTTCTGAGCGTATCGCTGAGGCTCAACAGCCAACGCCTGCGGCTGAAGAGCAGCCTAGCGTTATAGCGCAAGGCACTGATCAGCAGGCTTCTGCGCAACCAGAACCTGAGAAGCAAGAATCTGAGAAACAAGAGCCTGAGAAACAAGAGCCTGAGAAACAGACTGACGAGAAGCTCAGCAGCGAGCATTCAGTCGTTGAGCCGCAGGCTGATCTCGCACCGACAGCGGATGCAGAGCCTCAGCCTGCCCTCCCGGTAGCTAGTGAAGCGCAAGCTGAAACAACGACTGCCGAAGAAGCACCTGCTGAAGACATGCCGAAGCCGCGTCGCCGCACTCGTGCGCACAACGATCCGCGCGAGAAGCGTAAACAGGCACAGCAAGACACGCTTCCAGAATAAATTGATGGCGTGTGGCAACAGCAAAATCCCCGCTTCGGCGGGGATTTTTTTGTTACAGATTTGCACTAGCTTTTGTAATAGCTTTTATATTGGCACCGATGCGTTTAGAGCCGATTTAAGGATTAATTAAACGCGGCTCTGGTGATAGTCGTACCCCAAAGCGTGCCTCCACCTGGGCAGCAATGTAGCTGGCTATTTTCATCAAGCCATGGCGATCGCCGCCACCAAAATGCACCAGCACCAGCGCCTGATGCTGATGGACACCAAAAGCACCGTCGCGCATCCCTTTTAAACCGCACTGGTCGATCAACCAGCCGGCCGCTAGCTTTGTCTGTCCTTTCATCTGGGGGAAATGCGGCATGGCAGGATACTGGCACAGCAGACGGGTCGCCTGCTCATCAGATATCAGAGGGTTTTTAAAAAAACTCCCTGCGTTGGCAAGCACCTGCGGGTCAGGCAATTTTTCACGCCTAATCGTGCACACCGCCTCAGCAACCTCAAGCGGCGTAGGCGCCGGCGATAATCGTGCAGCAAGATCACCATAGCCGAGCTGCAAAGCCGGCTTTCGTGATAAGCGCAGCACTACCTGAGTAATCACTACTTTATCGGCTAGCGCCCCTTTAAACACGCTGTCGCGATAGCCAAACTGGCACTCCTGCGCGCTTAACCAGTCAAGCTGGCCGGTGGCCAGCGCCATGATCTGCACCGATTCAAGCGTATCGGCGAGCTCTACACCGTAAGCACCAATATTCTGCACCGGCGCTGCCCCGCAGCTGCCGGGAATCAGCGCCAGGTTCTCGATTCCCCACAGCCCTCGCCGGGCAGTCGCCATTACTAAGGCATGCCAGTTTACACCCGCGCCTACATGCGCCAGCACATGGCCCTGCCGCTGGCTGAGCCAGCATTGATTAAGCGCGGGACGTATCACCAAACCCGGCAACTGCTCGGGCAACAGCACATTACTGCCGCCGCCTAACAGCGTGACTGGCCACTCCTCGCCGCTCGCTTTCGCTAGGGTATTACGCAGCGCAGACAAGGTGCCTGGGGCTGAAAAGCGCTCAGCCCGGCATGCTAGCGCCAGCGTATTGGCGGACGTGAGATCAACATTGTGAGTAATGTCCAACTCAGCCACTTTAAACATCTGGCTCGGCAAATAGCGCCCGTACTCGCTCCAAGTCTTCAGCGGTATCGACACCGGCGGGATTTACTTCGCAGGCTAAAGCCACCTGAATAACGTGACCGTGCTGTAGCGCACGCAGCTGCTCGAGCTGTTCAAGCTGCTCAAGGCTTGACGCTGGCCAATCGAGATACGCCTCTAGAAAACGCACACGATAAGCATAGATGCCGATATGACGCAGCCACTGATCGCTCGCGAGCAGTGTGGGCGGCTGTTTAAAATGCTCGCGATCCCAGGGAATCGGGGCACGGGAAAAGTACAGCGCTCTCCCCTGCAAAGTGCGCACCACCTTGACCACGTTGGGATTAAACAGCGACTCGACGTCGCTAATCGGCTCTGCCAGCGTTGCGATCGACGCTTCTTGGTCCTCAGCCAGACGCAAAGCCACCTGGTTGATCAAAGCGGGAGGAATCAACGGCTCGTCGCCCTGGACGTTAACCAGCAGCGCATCCGTCGGCAAGGCCAAAATGTCCGCCACCTCGGCCAAACGATCAGTGCCAGAAGGGTGATCATCGCGCGTCATGATGACCTCAGCGCCATAAGTCTGCATGGCATCGCGTATGCGCGTATCGTCGGTTGCAATCACCACCCGACTCGCATGGCTTTGACAAGCACGCCGCCAAACGTGCGCGACCATTGGCTCACCGGCAATCTCAAGCAGCGGCTTACCGGGTAACCGGGAAGAGCCATAGCGCGCGGGAACAACAGCGGTAAAATCAGGAAAGGTAACGTCAGGCACCGTAAAATCAGTAACAGCCATTAAGCGTCTCCAGTGCGTCCCGGCGACGTAGGCAGCTTTTCATCGGCATCCATTGCGCGGGCTTCTTCGGGCAGCATGACAGGGATGCCTTCTTGAATGGGATAGGCCAAGCCATCGTAGTGGCAGCGAAGCTCTTGCCCCTCACGATCATATTTTAGCTTACCGTTACACAACGGGCAGACCAGCATTGCCAGCAGTTCCTTATCCATGCGAACGTCTCCTTTAGGAAAGTGCCGACAGTCGCGCTGCCAGCCAGTGTTCAAATTCGGATGGAAGCGTCGCTTCCACGTCTAATATCCAGCTATTGGGCGGTGCCAGGGCATAACACTTTACGGCGTCTTTAGCCGTCATCACCACCGGCCGCGTTTCTGCAAAGCTTAGCGCGTCAGCATAAAAATGTTGATGATCCGCTAACGGGTGCCAGTCACCCTCAACACCAAGGGCCGATAACGTCTGAAAAAAGCGCTCGGGATGACCGATGCCCGCCACGGCATGCACCGGCAATGCAAACGGCAAAGGCGTTAACGGAAAGCGAGTGCCGTCTGCCAGGCGTCGCCAGCACACCGGCGCCAGCTGCATAGGAGTGACAGGCGCAACGGGCAGCGGCCGCTTTAAATCCCCATTGACGATCACCGCATCGACTCGCTGTAGCCGACTAGGCGATTCACGCAGCGGCCCGGCCGGCAGGCAGGCACCGTTGCCAAGGCCACGGGCGCCATCAACAACGAGCAGTTCGATATCTCTAGCCAATGCCAGGTGCTGTAACCCATCGTCACTGAGAACAATATCGCACCCCGCTGCTATCAGCGCCTGAACGCCCCGAACGCGATTGGGATCCGCCACCACCGGCAGCCCGGTTTGCTGGGCCAGCATAAGCGGCTCATCGCCACTTTCAGCCACCTTGGTACTGGCAGTTACCCGCAGCGGATAGTGCGATGCTTTTCCGCCATAGCCTCGCGTCACAATCCCTGGTGTGTAGCCCTGCCCCACCAGCCAGCTAGCAAGCCAGGCCACCAAGGGGGATTTACCCGTTCCGCCAAGGGTGATATTGCCGACCACTATGACCGGCACCGGCGCCTTCCAAGAGGCTTTGCTTCCGCGAAGGTATGCCTGCTCACGACGCGCCATACCCCGCTGGTATAGAGCCCCTAGCGGCTTAAGTAGCGCTAGCCAGCGGCTGCCTTGATAAGCGCCTTTCAGCCATCGTTCTGCTAGCGTTTTCGCAGGCAGCTTCATACCGCTTCTTGGAACTGTAGTTGATACAGCGCCGCGTAGGCGCCGCCCGCTTCAAGCAGTGCCTGATGGGAGCCTTCCTCGATGATACGCCCTTGATCCATCACCACAATTCGGTCGGCTCGCTCAATAGTCGAAAGCCGATGTGCAATGACCAGCGTGGTACGCCCCTCGCAAACACGCTCAAGGGCTTTTTGAATATAGCGCTCAGATTCAGTGTCCAGTGCAGACGTTGCTTCATCCAGCACTAGCAGCGGCGCATCCTTAAAGATCGCTCTGGCAATTGCCAAACGCTGACGCTGCCCACCCGACAGCATCACGCCATTTTCACCAACCGTGGTGGCATAGCCGTTGGGCAGTTTATCGATAAATTCATGCGCATAGGCAGCCTCGGCGGCGGCTTTAATCGCCTGCATATCAGGATTGGCCACGCCGTAGGCAATGTTATCGGCAATCGAGGCATTAAACAGCGTCACCTGCTGAGAGACCAGAGCAATCTGCTGACGCAGTGGCCCTAGCGCGTAGTCGTCAACATTAATGCCATCAATAGTAATCGCGCCCTGACTAGACCGATAAAAGCGCGGCAACAGGCTAACCAGCGTCGACTTTCCGCTTCCCGAGCGCCCGACGATGGCGACTAACTCTCCTGGTGCCAAGTGAAGGTTAATGTTATGTAGCACGTCAGGCTGGTCGTCGGCGTAGCGAAAACTGACGCTATCCATCACAACATCGCCTTTTAAACGACTGGCTATGTGCCTTCCAGTGTCCTGTTCAGGCGACATATTTAGCAATCCAAACAGCTCCGATGCCGCGGCCAACCCTTTCTGGATTTCACCATTAATCTCAGTCAGTTGGCGCACTGGCTTAATCATCAGCGCTGCCGCTGTAATAAACGCCACGAACTCACCGGGCGTCATGCTGGCCATTAGCGAGGGTGACATGGCAAGCCAAACCAGCAGCGCCATGGAGATGGCCACGAGCATCAAAATCACCGGTGAGCTAACGGCACGCGTCATGGCTTCCTTCATACTTTGACGGCGGTTCTCTTCGCTCACCCGCTCAAAGCGCTGCTTCTCATAAGCTTCAGCACCATGAGTACGTACGACGCGATAACCCGAAAGGGCTTCCGAGGCAATGTGGGTCACATCGCCCATAGAGTGTTGAATGCGTTTTGAAATACGTCTAAATCGCTTACTTACATAGCTAACCACCACGGCTATGATGGGCGTCACACCCAAAAAAAGCAGTGTTAGCATCCAGTTAGTCCAAAGCAGGTAGAGAATCAAACCAATCACGAAAAGACCTTCGCGAAGAATGATGGTCACTGCTTTGGTGGCTGCCCCGGCCACCTGCTCAACGTGATAGGTTACTCGCGACACCAGCTGGCCGCTCGAATGATGATCAAAAAACCAGCCGGGAAGATGAAGCAAATGCGCGAACACATCACAGCGCAGCGTGTGAATCACATAGCGCCCAACGTAGGACATGAAATAGGTACTGAGGAAGGTGCCGACCCCACGGGCGAAAAACATAATAATGACAAACAGTGGCAGAAATAGCCGAAAGGCTGCATCTGGGTTTTGAATGCCATCAATCAGGCGCTTCATCATTTCCGCCAATGCGGTACTTGATGCGGCATAAACCACAAACCCCACCAGCGCCAGCGCAAACGCCTGCCAATGTGGCTTAACGTAGCTCAACAACCGCTTATAGACATCCCAACTTGAATCGGTCACACGCGCTCCTGGCAATAGTGTGCAGTGCGCTGAATTCTACCTTAAGGCGGCGTGCTTCAACACCGGTTGCGTTGCCCAGATAGCTTACGTGTCGTTTTGATTTGTATGGAATCGTTAGCATCTAGCCAAAAACGCAGCGCACCATCCTGCGCGGTGCTCCATAAACAGCTATTTTCGTGGCGAAAACGTCGTACCACTTGATCAGCCGGGTGCTGGAACTGATTGCTCTTTCCTGCGCTGAAAATAACGTGCTGGGGCGCAGTGTGGCGCACAAATTGAATGCCCGAGCTAGTGCGGCTGCCGTGATGCCCGGCCACCAGCACACTGACCGGCGAGCGCACGCCCTGCAACATCTCATGTAATAAGCGCCGCTCTATGTCGGCACCAACATCGCCGGTTATCAACAGCCTGTGCTCGCCTACACTGACTTCCAGTACGCAGGAGCGGTCGTTAGCAGAAAGCGTATTAGCACCGGCAGGTGGCCAGAGAATACGAAAGCCAATCCCATCGCGCTCCCATGCCTGGCCTCGCGCGCAAGCAACGCTTGGCACGGGCAGTGATTCCCCCAAAGGAGCCAGCCACTGATTGACCTGATGATCAGAGAGTAACGCCTCAACCCCTCCTGCGTGGTCGTTATCGGCGTGGCTAATAATTACTTGATCAAAACGCTGTCCCGGCGACCACAGCGTCTCTAAGGGCATAAACCCACCCCTAAACCGCGGCCCGGCATCATAGAGAAGACGATAGTGCTGACTACGCAGCTCGATCAACTGCCCCTGGCCCACATCGTGCACGCTCACTCTAATAACGCCTTGCGCAAACGGCGGCGCAAGCGACCACCAAGGCAACGCGACTATCAGCGCGGCCGAAAGCAGCCGCAGGCTAGTCAGAACACCCGGCAGCCCCCAGCACAGTGACAATAGCAGCAGTGCAAAGGCTAGCGGATACGTCAGCAGTCGGTCAGGCTCCCAAAGCGGCCATTGTTGCGACGACAGCGTCAGCAAAAGATGAAAAACGTTGAGCGCTGCCTCAAATATCCACCATGCCACATGGCCCAAGAAAGGAAATGGCGCTAGCAGCCAGCCTAATAATGCCGTAGGCACCATGATCGAGCTAACCCAGGGAACGGCAACTAAGTTTATCAGCGGAGCCATCGGGGCCACTCTGCCAAATGCCACCAGCACAGCGGCGGCCATCAGCGGCGCTAAGAGTAATTGCGTTCGGATCAGCGCCCAGCACCACCCTTTAATACCCCGAGGGCGTTGACGCCCCTGCCAAATAACGATCAACCATGCGACAGCGACAAACGACAGCCACATGCCGGGCCGCCACAACGCCAAAGGATCAAACATCAGCACTAGCGCGAGCGCCAGCCACCACGCCTGCCAAGCGCCGGGGGCATGTCGGCCGCTAAGTACCCACAGTCCAATGAGCGTCATCATCATTGCGCGCATAGCGGGCGGCGCCATTCCCGCGAGTACGGCGTATGCGACGCAGCCCGCTGCTGCTGCCCACCATGGCCAGACTCGCATGCGCCAGTTGGCGGGAGTTAATAGCCGTGCAGCGAGCTTTGATAACAGCAGTACAAACGAAGCCACTAAGCCAACGTGTAATCCCGAAATCACCACCAAGTGCGTGGTGCCGGTGGCATTAAGCAGTGACCAATCGTCTTGTGTCAGCTGCCCGCTTTCACCCAGCGTCAGCGCCGCCAACCAACGCTGGGTACGTTCGCTAAGTGCTTGTTGTGATAGAAAGCTTAGCGCTAGCTGGCGTAAGGAGACGCTAGCGGTCGATAGTTGTTCAGCCGGGGGATCCTGACGCAGATACCCCGTCGCATGAATACCCTCTCGCCAGAGCCACTGCTCAAAATTGAAGGCATGTGGATTGGCAAACCCGCTAGGAGGACGCAAACGCAGCGTCATTCGCCACTGCTCCCCGGGCTTAAATACCTCATCGCTATAGGCCGATACCCGCACTTTAGAGAGCGCTGAGCAGCTAGGACGCTGCGCTGGGCTATGGCACGCATCAATTGCTAGCAATAGTCGAGTAGCCTGAGAGGACGGTACAGAGAGCGGCTGAGCTGTTAAAACGGTTGCTTCAACAACAATATCTTCGCCGCTTAGCCCAGCCGGCAGGCGGCCAGACCACTCGCGCTGTACGCTAACAAACACCCATAGGCCGATTAAAAGCCAAATACCAAGACGCGGGCGCCACGTCATCGCGAATAACGTAGCCACCAACCCCCATCCGAGCGCGCTGGATGTCATCCCTATAAAAGTGCTATACCAAGCAAAAAATCCCCCGCTTAATGCCGCAAAAGCGGCTGGCATAGCAACACCGAACCGCATGCAGCTCTCCTTTGTGTTAGTTCATTCACTGCCCAGCATAGCTTAAGGGCGACGCTATATGGATAATAGGCGAGATCGATAGGTAAGAGTGTCCGCTATGCCGCGCCGATTCCTGCAGCGCTACATGCCCAAACCCGACACTATCAGGAAACAGCGCTCATTACGGTTCTTAGCGCCGCTGATTGCAGACCCGGGGTTGTGGCTTTTAACTCGCCGAAGCGTTGCGAATGCGTTTAGCGTGGGCGTGTTTTGCGCCATGCTACCCATCCCTTTTCAAATGGTGGTGGCAGCGCTGGGCGCTCGCTTAACGCGCTGTAACTTAGCTCTATCGATCGGCCTGGTATGGATTACCAATCCTCTAACGATGCCACTCATTTTCTACGGCAACTATCGAATTGGCACATTTATACTCGGCGCGCCGGTGCGGGAGGCTCCCTCTAAGATTTCAACGCACTGGATTGCCGAACAGATGCACGACATTATGCCGCCGCTGATGGTCGGATCATTAGTAACAGCGATTTTTTTAGCTATCGTCGCCAATATTGGTATTCGCCTGATTTGGCGCTGGCACGTTTCTTATAATTGGAAACGCCGCCGCCTAAAACGTCGGCAGCGGCGTGCGCGCATCGAAGCAGAGTTTGATGACTAAGCTGGATGACTAGCTTGATGATTTAGCCTGTTGATTAAAGGGCGGGCGCTTGCTCGATAAGTTTTCCCGCATCTAGCTTGAGTACGCGATCTTGATGAGCAGCCAAGCCAACGTCGTGGGTCACAATGACAAACGCGCAGGCGCTTTCTTTCGCCAACTCATCCATCAGTGCCAAAATAGTGGCTGCCGTGGTCTGATCCAGGTTGCCCGTCGGCTCATCCATTAAGACTAGACTTGGATCCGTCACCAGCGCACGCGCAATCGCCACGCGCTGACGCTCGCCCCCGGACAGCTCGCCAGGCCGATGATTAGCCCGCGGCGTCATGCCTACCCGCTCAAGTATTTGCATAGCGCGCTGCTCGGCCGCTTTTTTCGACTGGCCACGAATCATCAGTGGCAAAGCGGCGTTTTCAACAGCGCTGAACTCCGCCAGCAAATGATGAAATTGATACACAAAGCCAATATAGCGATTCCGAAAGTTGCCAAGCGCCGTTTCATTCAAACCGGCCAGCGGCTCTCCGCCAATAATCACGCTGCCTTCACTGGGGCGGTCAAGACCGCCCAGCAAATTCAATAGCGTTGTCTTACCTGACCCCGAACTGCCGACGATAGCCACCCGCTCTCCGGCGCGCACCTGCAAGTTGAGCTGATCCAGCACGGTGAGCTCTTGGGGCCCTTCGCTATACACCCTGCTCAGCGCCTGGCAATCGAGCATAATCGCCGCGTCTTGGCGTGTGTTCAGAGGCATCGTATTCATAGACATCCTGGCATCCTTATTGCTGCTCTCATTATTGCCGCTCTCATGACTACTCATAGCGCAATACATCGGCAGGCTGAACCCGCGCTGCGCGCCAAGCGGGATAGAGCGTTGATAGGAACGTCAGTCCAAAAGCGGCCAACACGATACGACTGACATCACTCCACTCCAGACGTGAAGGCAGGTCACTGATGAAGTAAACCCCGGCATCTAGGAACTGAATACCCAGCGTTCCTTCGACCCAGCCAATGAGGTCCGCAATCGTCAGCGCGAGCAGCACACCCACCGCAACACCAATGGCGATACCAATAATCCCGATCGCCATGCCTTGAACAATAAAAATGCCCATAATCGAGCTTGGCTTAGCACCAATAGTGCGCAGAATGGCGATATCCGCCCGCTTATCGGTGACGACCATGACCAGTGTCGAAACGATATTAAACGCTGCCACGGCAATAATAACGGTGAGCAGTAGCGCAATCATGCGCTTTTCCATTTGTATCGCTTGAAACAGATTACCTTGGGTAAATGTCCAGTCGCTGCCGCGATAGCCGGAACCAAGCTCATTGACAATAGCCTGGGTTTCGCTACTGGCCGCAAACAGATCATCTAACTCCAGGCGCAAACCGCCCACTGCATCGCCTAGCCGCGCAAGGGTTTGCATATCCTCAATATTGGCATAAGCCAAATTGGCATCAAGCTCAGCGCCGACGCTAAAAATACCGCTCACGGTAAAGCGCTTTAAGCGTGGAAAGACTCCTGCGGGTGTAATCGATGCTTCGGGCACCAAAAGCGTGACACGATCGCCCACGCCAACACCCAAACTGCGCGCCAGTGCCGAGCCCATCACCACGTGCCATTCACCGGGCACAAGGTCAGCCAGCTTACCTTCACGCATGTGATCGCTGATGATGGACACCTTATCTTCCCAATCAGGATTAATGCCATTGACCATGGCCCCCTGGTTGCGACCACCGACCGAAAACATGCCCTGCTGTTCAACATAGGGCGCTGCGCCAATAACGTGCTCACGCTGCATCAACTGCTCGGCCAACGACTGCCATTCAACTAAGCCTTCCCGGGACTCAATTTTAGCATGAGGCACCATGCCCAAAATGCGTGTCCGCAGCTCATGATCGAAGCCGTTCATCACCGACAGCACTAGGATAAGGACCGCGACGCCCAGCATTAACCCCAGCATTGAGGTCAGCGAAATAAACGAAATAAAGTGGTTTCGGCGTTTAGCGCGCACGTAGCGCAGCCCCACCAGAAAAGGCAAACGATCAAGCATGGCGTGATTCCTTATCAATAAGCCCTCATGGTACGGTTTTTTTAATGTCTCTGCATGCTCAAACAGCCATTAGAGCGGTCTACACCGTGAGCGTTCACAGCGCATGCTTGCAACTTACCTCGCCACCGCCTACATTGCGGCGATTTAGTGCTTGTCGCAGTGTAAGCCGGTGTTTTTAGAAGCGGCCTGCAATCTACTCGATACACTCTTCGAAAAGGGCATTCAAGACGTTGGCTACTATGACTTATCGCTTACTACCCGAATGGCATCCTCAGGATGGTATTCAGCTCACTTGGCCTCGTCATGACGGTGACTGGGCACCCCTACTGGCTTGCATCGAAGCGACGCTTGAACGCATTGTCGTGGCCACTGCGCGCTATCAACGCGTACTTATTTGCGTACCCAATGAGTTAACGAAAGAACGTTTAGCGGCCACGTTCGCGGCCTATCAAGTGCCGAGTGAACGACTGCTGCTGGTGGTTGCTCCCACCGATGATACCTGGGCGCGGGATCATGGGCCGATTACGGTTGTAGATGAAGATGGCCAGCGGCTAATGCTCGATTTCACCTTCACAGGCTGGGGCGGCAAATTTCCCGCCGAGCACGATAATCAGCTAACGCAGCGACTTGCCGACGCAGGCATTTGGTCATGCCCAGTAGCGTCGCGGGATTTAGTGCTGGAAGGCGGCGGCATCGAGACAGATGGCGAAGGCACCCTACTCACCACCGAAGCCTGCTTACTGAACGCTAATCGCAATCCCACGCTCTCGCGTACAGACGTAGAAGCACAGCTGGCGGCAGATTTTGGCATTGACCGCGTGCTGTGGCTGGCTAACGGCCATTTAGAAGGCGATGACACCGACAGCCATATTGATACGCTCGCTCGCTTCTGTGATCTGGCTACCATTGCCTACGTGCGTTGCGATGATCCTAATGACGCGCACTACCCGGCATTAGCGGCTATGGAGCAGGAGCTTCAACTCTTTCGGCAACGCAATGGCGAGCCCTATCGTCTTATTGCGCTGCCCTGGCCACAGGCCTGCTTCGACCCAGACGACGGCCATCGCCTACCGGCGACGTACGCTAACTTTCTGATCATCAATCAAGCCGTACTGGTACCCACCTATGGTGATCCAGCCGACGTCGCAGCCCTTCAGGCGCTAGCGCTCGCTTTTCCTGAGCACACGCTTATCCCGATTGAGTGCAATAGCGTTATTCGCCAACACGGCAGCCTACACTGCTTAACCATGCAGCTACCCCAAGGCACGCTGGCCGCGCTCACTACTTGATATAGGAGTCATCATGTCGACTACGCTAACCGTGGGGGTTGTTCAGCAGCCCGCTTGGCCAGATAAAGCCCAAAGCCTTGCCGTGAGCGAACAAGGTATTCGCGATGCCGTTCGCCAAGGTGCTCAACTGGTGTTGCTCCAAGAGCTACATGCCACCCATTATTTCTGCCAGTTTGAGGATCCCGCGCTGTTCGACTTGGCTGAACCGCTTGATGGACCAACGGGACAGCGTCTGGCAGCGCTCGCCCAGGAGCTTGATATTGTGCTGGTCGGCTCGCTATTTGAACGTCGCGCGCCGGGCTTATATCACAATACGGCAGTGGTATATGACCGGGCTAAAGGCCGCGTAGGTCAGTACCGCAAAATGCATATACCCGATGATCCAGGCTTTTATGAGAAGTTTTATTTCACCCCAGGCGATTACGACAGCGCACGCGGTGAAGGATTTACCCCGATTGACACTTCACTAGGGCGCTTGGGCGTGTTGGTCTGCTGGGACCAGTGGTATCCAGAAGCCGCGCGACTGATGGCTCTCGCGGGCGCGGATTTATTGCTTTATCCGACGGCGATTGGCTGGGACCCAAGCGATGACGAAGCCGAACACGTTCGCCAGAAAGATGCCTGGACGATCATCCAGCGTGCTCACGGCGTGGCGAATGGTCTGCCCGTAATAGTAGCCAACCGGGTAGGGTTTGAAGCAGACCACTCAGGCGTAGGTGGCGGCATTCAGTTCTGGGGCGGCAGCTTTATATGCGGACCCCAGGGGGAGTTATTAGCACATGCAGGAGAAGACGCGGAGCAGCTAGTGGTGACGCTGGACATGGCGCGCAGTGAAAACACGCGACGCATATGGCCCTACCTGCGAGATCGTCGCGTGGATGCCTACGCAGATATAACCCGCCGCTATCGTGACTAGGGAAAGCCGAAAATTCTGCTCAAGTTAAATGCGCCATAAGCTTCATAAGCACAATAGATTTCATAAGTACAATAGGTTTCATGAGCATACAAAAACGCCTGCCTAAGTGACGACTGGGGCAGGCGTTTTTCATTCCACACTAGTGATTAGCTAGCGCGGTAGACTACTTCCAGAAATCGCGAATCGACGCGATACCTTGAGCACCTACGGCGCGGGCATGGTTAGCGTCAAAACGCGTCATGCCTCCCAATGCAAAAACGGGCATACCGGCACGCTCAACCAATTGCTGAAAATCATGCCATCCAAGCGGTGAAACCTCAGGGTGCGAGGGCGTGGTACGTAACGGCGAAAGGCTGACAAAGTCGCAGCCTAACACCGCCGCTTTTTTCAGCTGTGTTTGGTTATGTGTAGACGCTGATAGCCATTTGTTTTCCGCAATGGGGCGACGCTCAAGCTGCATCAAACGTTCGCTGGTCAGATGAATACCGTCGGCATCAACCTGCTCTAGCAGCGCGGGTTCACCATTGAGTAGTAGCCGCGCGCCGTGCTCACGACACATTTGCAAGGCTCGCTGCGCACGCGCAACGTAGGCCGCGTCGTCCAGCTGCTTTGCACGCAGCTGAACTAAGCGAATCTGGTCTTCGCGTAATGCACGCTCTAAAAATGCATCAAACCGCGCATCGTCAGCCTCTTCCCCGGTGATCAGGTACTCGGTTGGCAGTCTGACTGCACGCAAGATAGGTAAATTAGCGGCGGGGAAGGGATAGTTTGAAAGCTCACCCATAGGCACCCAGCGAACCGCCTGCCCTTCACGGCCAAATGGCTCGCCAGCAAACTCATGCACCTGCCATACATCCAGCAAAATATGCTTGTCAGGATACTCATGATGCACGCGAATCAACGGCTGGGCGCACACAATTTCAATCCCCAGCTCTTCGTGCAACTCACGCTTTAGACCCTCAAGGCCAGTCTCGTAAGGCGCAAGCTTGCCTCCCGGAAATTCCCACAGCCCGCCATGGTCAACGTTTGACGGCCGACGAGCGATCAATACTTGCTTCCGATCGGCGCTCACAATTGCAGCCGCCGCGACGTGAACCCGCCGTTTCACCTTTACACTCATTGCGTCTTTATCCACTGTCTGCGCAGCGACGCTACTGCCGTCGCTACTATCTCACTGCGTTTGCCTTTACCCCCGCCATCGCGTCAGCGTTGGAGGTAATTCGTTAGCTACGGTAGTCCGCGTTGATAGACACATAGTCATGGGAGAGATCAGACGTCCACACCGTGGCACTTTCATCACCGCGACCCAAATTAATGCGAATGGCAATCTCAGCCTGCGCCATCACTGCGCTTCCCGCGGCTTCGGTGTAGCTGGCTGCTCGTCCGCCATTTTCGACTAAACGAACGTCGCCTAAATCAATCACCACACGATTAACATCAAAATCGCTGACAGGCGCCCTACCCACTGCCGCTAAAATACGCCCCCAGTTAGCATCCGAGGCATACAGCGCGGTTTTCACCAGCGGCGAATGCGCCACGGTAAAAGCCACATCAAGCGACTCTTCGCGGCTTTTCGCTCCATCAACGTGAAGCGTCACAAATTTTGTAGACCCTTCTGCGTCGCGAATAATCGCTTGGGCAAGTTCGGTCATCACCCCCTGCAACGCATCGTGGAATGCCGACACGTCACCCTCATCGACAATGCTAGGCCCCGTGCCGGTGGCCGCAAGCATGCAGGCATCATTGGTCGAAGTATCGCTATCCACGGTGATGCAATTAAACGAGCGATCTACCGTTTCGCGCAGCAGGCGATCTAACAACGGCGTCTCGATGGTAGCGTCAGTCACCACAAACCCCAACATGGTCGCCATGTTGGGCTTGATCATGCCCGACCCTTTGGTAATGCCGTTAATCGTCACCTGCTGGCCATTAATCTCCAGCGTCGCAGTCGCGCCTTTTGGCCTGGTATCGGTCGTTAAAATACCCTGGCCCGCATGTTGCCAGGCGACACCGTCACTGGACAGGCTTTCAAGGGCGGGGGCGAAGCCCGCCAACAGACGATCCATCGGCAGCGGCTCACCAATCACACCGGTTGAAAACGGCAAGATGTCCTGCGCAGAAACCCCTAACTGCTCAGCAAGCGCTGCACAGCTGTCATGGGCATCGCGCATGCCGGTTTCACCGGTGCCGGCATTGGCATTACCGGTATTAATCAGCCAAAAACGTGGTGATCGGCCCTGAGCACGGCAGTGCTCAAGGTGCTGCTTCGCCACTACCACAGGCGCCGCACAAAAGGCATTGCGGGTAAAGACACCGGATACCGTTGCTGACTCAGGTAGCTCAATAACTACCAAATCACGCCGACCCGGCTTTTTAATACCCGCCATTGCCGTTCCCAGGCGCACCCCGTTAAGGGGCAGCATCTCTGGAAAAGGAACATTTCCAACTGCCATGATTCTCTCCTTTAGGCAGGCCCATATTGAGACGCTTTCGACGTTAGCTCAGCTTGCCGCAGCACTGTTTATACTTCTTACCCGAGCCACAAAAACACGGGTCATTGCGGCCTACTTTAGGCCCTTCGCGACGCACGGGGCGTCCGTCAACGACTGGCTCATCTTGCGCGTTTTCCGGCTGCTCGTCGGCAGGGTCATCATGCCGGCTTGCAGCAGTAGTCGCTTCGCGCTCTGACGTTTCACGCCTGCTACGCTCAAGGGCATCAACCTCTTCAGGTTGACGTACCTGAACGTGGCTAAGAATACGCGTTACGTCGGCTTTAATATGAGTCAGCAGGTGCTGGAATAGCTCGAACGATTCGCGCTTATACTCCTGCTTGGGATTCTTCTGAGCATAGCCGCGCAGGTGAATACCGCGACGCAGGTGGTCCATTGACTGCAGGTGCTCTTTCCAGCGAGTGTCTAGCACTTGCAGCATGACCTGCTTCTCAAAACGCCGAATGAGCTTCTCACCCGCCGCATCAATTTTGGCGGCATAGGCTTCACGGTGCATCGTTTGCAGTCGCTCGCGCAGCTGCTCTTCGCTGAAGCGCTCATCTTCTGCGGCCCATTTTACGACGGGCACATCAAGATTAAATTCCGTCTTGAGATGCGCTTCTAAACCAGGCAAATCCCACTGCTCAGACAGGCTCTGGGGAGGCACATAGTCGCTTATCGCCTCTTCCATTACCTCTTCACGGATGCCAATAACGGCGTCAGCGACGTTGTCGGCAGCCAGAATGTCATTACGCTGTTCATAGATAACACGACGCTGATCGTTGGCAACGTCATCGTATTCCAACAGCTGCTTACGAATATCGAAGTTGCGGCCTTCGACTTTCTTTTGCGCACGCTCAACGGCGTTGGACACCATTTTATGCTCAATCGCTTCACCGCGCTCAAGACCTAATGCCTGCATCAAGCGCTTGACACGATCAGAGCCGAACAGACGCATCAAGCTATCTTCGAGCGACAGGAAGAAACGCGTTGAACCAGGGTCGCCTTGACGCCCAGCACGTCCGCGCAGCTGATTATCGATACGCCGTGACTCATGGCGCTCAGAGCCCACTACGTGCAAACCGCCTGCAGCTAACACGCCATCATGACGCGCCTGCCACTCGGCCTTCAGTTCATCAATTTGCGCTTGGCTAGGGTTGTGCAGTTTGGCAGCTTCGGCCTCCCAGTTACCCCCCAGCATGATGTCGGTACCACGACCCGCCATGTTGGTGGCAATCGTAATCGCGCCTGGGCGGCCTGCCTGGGCAATGATTTCGGCTTCACTTTGGTGCTGCTTAGCATTAAGGACGTTAAAGGTGAGTCCTGCTTCGCTCATCAGAGTGGCAAGATATTCCGATGTTTCAATGGAAGCGGTACCGACCAAGACAGGGCGCCCAGCTTCCGTCTCCGTTCTTACGTCTTTGATGATCGCTTCATATTTTTCTTCAGCGCTCAAATAAACCAGGTCGTTCAGGTCTTTACGTGCCAAGGCCCGATTGGTCGGGATAACGATAACGTCTAGGCCATAAATCTGGCGGAACTCAAACGCTTCAGTATCGGCAGTACCCGTCATCCCGGCTAACTTCTCATACAGCCGGAAGTAATTCTGGAAGGTGGTCGATGCCAGCGTTTGGCTTTCACGCTGTACGGTGACGCCTTCTTTAGCCTCAACGGCTTGATGCAGGCCTTCTGACCAGCGGCGACCAGGCATTGAGCGGCCGGTGTGCTCATCAACAATCACCACCTGACCTTCCGACACAATGTAGTCAACGTCGCGGTTATACAGGTAGCGAGCGCGCAGCGCTGAATGCATATGCTGAAGCAAATTAAGGTTTTGTGCGGCGTAAAGAGATTCTTCGGCGCCGAGCAGGTTTTCAGCTCGCATGAGCTCTTCAACCTTGTTGTGCCCCTGCTCGGTCAACTCGACTTGTTTTTGCTTTTCATCAACAACAAAGTCACCGGTTACCGGGGCATCTTCATCTTCAGATGCTTCACCTTGCTCAAGCTGCTGGGCAAGTACGTTAACCACATTATAGAGATCGGTATTTTCATCGACCGCCCCAGAGATAATCAGCGGCGTACGCGCCTCATCGATAAGAATCGAGTCAACCTCATCGACAATCGCGAAATGCAGGCCACGCTGCACCTTATCTTCCAGCGAGAATGCCATGTTATCGCGCAGATAATCGAAGCCAAACTCGTTGTTGGTGCCGTAGGTTATATCGCACTGATAAGCATGACGCTTCTCTTCACCGGTCTGGCCAGAGAAAATAACGCCTATGGTCAGGCCTAGAAACTCATAAAGCGGGCGCATCCACTCAGCATCACGACGCGCCAAGTAATCGTTCACTGTAACGACATGCACACCTTTACTGGTCAGCGCATTTAGATAAACCGATAACGTGGCAACGAGCGTTTTACCCTCGCCCGTTTTCATTTCAGCAATACGGCCACGGTGCAGCGTCATCCCGCCGACCATCTGGACGTCGAAGTGACGCATCCCCATAACGCGCTTACTGGCTTCGCGAACGATAGCAAAGGCTGGCGCTAACAGGCTATCTAACGGCTCGCCCGCATCCAGACGTTGACGAAGCTCGGCAGTTTTGCCCTGTAAGTCAGCATCGCTAAGTGCCTCAAACTCTGCTTCAAGAGCGTTAATCTGCGGCACATTTTTATGCATGCGTTTTACTTCGCGATCATTCTTAGACCCAACGACTTTTCGTAACAAATTATTAAGCATGAAATATCCAGATATTCACGAGCGCCCCTCGGGAGCTGCCCTTTTTTTCTGCAAGCTCTTTTTCTTCAAGAGCAGGGACAAAGTAGCTGTATTAACAAATGCCTCGATAGGAAGGCGGGCCGCGCTGGGTCAAGACATCGCGCGCCGCGACGAGGGCTATTAGCGGGGGAAGCCAGTTAAATCGCGCCCGTATCGGCGTAACACTACGGCGATGCTGAGACCAGCGGCGCAGCGCTCGGCGCCTTTTGGCAACCCAGTGCGACTGGGCGCGTAAAATAGCGGGCACCCAAAAGCAGATAGCAACGTTGCGCTCACCGCCGCGAAAAGCATCTGCGGGGCTTAAACTCGCAGGCAGAAGGCAACTTACTAGCAAACCAGCCAGCCACCAACGTGCTATACCGTAGCGGCGTTGGCGCCGCGGCAAAGCAGTTTGTACTTCAAGCGTGGGCGACATGCTGTAGACCGGCTCCTGAGCGTGGTAGGCTCTGCAAATGGGTAATCGGCTTGAATCCGCCGATGTGACGATTTAGGGGTACCTAGGAATTAAGTGTATGAGTATAAAGGTTAAGCGTTCTCACGCACAGCCCATCGCCCGTCTGCTGTCAAAGTCCGGCGATATTAGCCAGTTAATGCGCCTATCTCGCTTAATCGATCAGGCGCAGCGCCACCTACGCGCGCATTTACCCGAAGAAATGCGCGAACATATATTCGTGGGTGGCTTTCGCGATGGACGTCTAACCGTTATTAGCGGCCAAGCTAGCTGGCTGACGTGGCTGCGCTTCGAACAGCGCCGCCTGCTAGAACTGCTTCACCAGCTGCCTGGCTTTGAAGGCGTGAATGGCTTCACGTTTAAAGTTCGCCCAGTACGCCCCATTGTGGCCCCTGCCCGCAATACCCGTATCCTGTCATTAGATGCTGGCAAAACATTGGCTGAGTGCGCCGAAGACACCACCAACCCAGCACTCAAGCGGGCACTTGAAAGGCTTGCTTCGCACGCCCGCCCACCGACCAAGTAACCGCCCTTTCGAACGAAAATTTACTTTTCTAAGCAATCCTGAAATGCATAAAGCACCACATAAGTGGTGCTTTATAAAGTTAACAGCTAACGATTCAACAGTTGATAACTGCCTTACGCCATAGCAGGGGCTGCATAAGAGATCGGGGCAATCGCCTTCTCTTCTTCAAAGGTAATAATTTCGTAGGCATCTGGCTGCGCCATTAGCTCACGACACAGCTGGTTATTAAGCGCGTGACCTGATTTTACGCCTCGGAACTCACCAATCAGGCTATAGCCCAGCTGATATAAATCACCGATTGCGTCTAAAACCTTATGCTTAACAAACTCGTCTTCGTAACGCAGGCCACCTTCATTAACAATGCGATAATCGTCTACCACGATCGCATTATCTAGGCTGCCGCCTAGCGCAAGGTTATTAGAGCGCAAAAACTCTAAATCGCGCATAAAACCAAAGGTACGTGCACGCGATACTTCTTTAACGAAAGAAGTGGTTGAAAAATCAATCAGCGCCGTCTGCTTTTGCTGCTCAAAGACGGGGTGATCAAAGTCAATCGCAAACGACACCTTAAACCCTTGATGGGGCAGAAAAACGGCTTCTTTGTCGCCATCGGTGACGGCAACGCGACGCTTGATACGGATAAATTTCTTAGGGGCGTCCTGCTCTAAAATACCCGCTGACTGAATCAAAAATACGAACGGGCTAGCGCTGCCATCCATAATAGGCACTTCAGGCTCGCTAACATCAACGTAAGCATTATCAATACCGAGCCCTGCAAAGGCAGACATTAGATGCTCAACCGTGGCTACTTTAACCCCGTTATACGAAAGCGCCGTGCATAGCCGAGTATCTTCTACCAACTCAGCTTTTGCGGGCACGTCCACAGCGGGTTCCAGATCGGTTCTAACAAACACAATCCCTGTATTGGCTGGCGCCGGACGCAAAGCCAGATGGACTTTCTTGCCAGAATGCAGGCCCACTCCGGTAGCGCGAATGACGTTTTGAAGGGTGCGTTGTCTGATCATGGATAGTAGTCGTACTCTTATGTCGGTGATTACCGCAGGAAAAAAGTTATCAAACAGTGTTCACTTTAACAGTAAGCGAGCGTTTTAGCCAATAAAACGCTTGCTCACTGTTAACACCTGCCTGATAAAGAGGATCAATCCGCCTGGCGGCGTAGAAACGCAGGGATGTCCAGATAGTCATCGGCTTCAGTTGACCGACGCTTTTCAGAACGGGGTTTAGCGTTGGCCTCCGGCGCTTCAGAGCGTGCCGTCGCCTGCTGACGCATCACTGTTGGCTGTTGCAGCTTACGATAGTCAGATGAAGATTCTGCAGCCGAACGACGTGCCGGTTCACGCGCAGCCGTTTTAGCTTTGTGATTGCCATCTAAGCCTGCAGCCACAACGGTGACACGCAGTTCATCGGACATTTCCATATCAATAGAGGTGCCCACAACAATGGTAGCGTCTGGAGAAGCAAATTCTTGCACCGTCGCGCCCACATCATTGAACTCACCAATCGACAGATCAGGACCCGCAGTGATGTTAACCAGAATGCCGCGCGCGCCATGAAGATCGATATCTTCCAATAGCGGGCTACGGATAGCTTTTTCAGCCGCTTCACGAGCACGGTTTTCACCCGTCGCGCCGCCGGTACCCATCATCGCCATGCCCATTTCGGACATAACCGTACGCACATCTGCAAAGTCGACGTTGATAATACCTGGGCTAGTGATCAGCTCGGCAATGCCCTGAACCGCTCCCAGCAGCACATCGTTAGCAGCGCTAAACGCTGTCAACAGCGTGGCATTTTTACCCAGCACTGAAAGCAGCTTTTCGTTAGGGATCGTAATCAACGAGTCAACGTGCTGTGAGAGTTCTTTCATACCCTCTTCAGCTGCACGCATACGCTTCGGCCCTTCAAAGGGGAAGGGGCGCGTTACTACCGCAACGGTGAGTATTCCCAGCTCTTTGGCGACCTGTGCAACTACCGGCGCACCGCCAGTGCCGGTACCACCGCCCATACCGGCGGTGATAAACACCATGTCAGCGCCTACTAGCAATTCAGCAATGCGCTCACGGTCTTCCATGGCCGCCTGCCGGCCCACTTCAGGATTGGCACCTGCACCCAATCCTTTAGTGATCTCACTGCCTAGCTGCAATACCGTTTTAGCCGACACGCGCTTTAATGCCTGCGCGTCAGTATTGGCGCAAATAAATTCTACGCCTTCAATATTGCTTTCGACCATGTGGTTAACAGCATTGCCGCCACCGCCGCCAACACCCACCACTTTGATGACCGCACTGCTCGAGGGTGCGTTATCTACCAATTCGAACATAAGCCCCGTCTCCTGAACCGCGCTTGCGGCCCTGTCAGAAATTTCCTTTGAACCAGCCTTTAAATCTTGCCAGCGTCGAATGGTCTTCCTTGATATCACGCCGGGCAAGTTCGTTGCGGCCTTTATGAGCTGCAACAACTCCCCCGTGGCTTTTCAAGCCTTGCCCATGACGCGTTTCCTGCAAGGCATAGTGCAGCAAGCCAACACCCGTAGCATAAATCGGGTTACGGACGACATCCGCCAAACCTTTTACATTTTGAGGGCAAGCGATACGAACAGGCATATGGAAAATCTCTTCCGCCAATTCGCTAACGCCTTCCATGCGTGAAGTACCGCCGGTAAGCACTATCCCTGCAGCGACCATATCCTCATAGCCACTGCGACGTAATTCATCTCGTATTAGCGTAAACAGCTCTTCGTAACGTGGCTCTACCACTTCAGCCAGCGCCTGACGTGATAAATCACGAGCAGCGCGATCGCCAACGCTAGGAACTTTAATCATTTCATCACTTGCCGCTAAATGAGTAAGCGCACAAGCGTATTTAACTTTGATTTCTTCTGCATGCTGCGTGGGCGTACGCAACGCCATTGCAATATCGTTGGTGACCTGGTCGCCAGCAATAGGAATAACCGCTGTGTGACGTATAGCACCTTCGGTAAAGATAGCCATATCGGTAGTGCCGCCGCCGATGTCTACCATGCATACGCCTAGCTCGCGCTCATCTTCTGTGAGCACGGCCATGCTTGAGGCAAGCTGCTCTAAAATGATGGCGTCAACTTCCAAGCCACACCGCCGCACACATTTTTCAATATTCTGCACCGCGTTTAATGCCGCGGTAACCAAATGTACCTGCGCTTCTAAACGTACGCCTGACATCCCCAATGGCTCACGAATGCCGCCTTGGGTGTCAATCGAAAATTCTTGAGGCAAGACATGAAGGACACGCTGCCCTTCTGAAATAGCACGAGCACGAGCCGAATCAATAACACGCTCAATATCTGAAGGGGTTACTTCACGCTCTTTAATAGCTACGACGCCATCAGAGTTCATTGAGCTAATATGGCTGCCCGCGACGCCAACATATACCGAGTGAATATCACAGCCAGCCATTAACTCAGCTTCTTCTACTGCCCGCTGAATAGACTGTACGGTGGATTCAATATTGATCACCACGCCGCGTTTCATGCCACGCGAAGGATGCGAGCCAATACCGGCAATTTCAATTCCGCCGTCATCGGTAGGTTGACCGACTATCGCGACGACCTTGGACGTTCCAATGTCCAGCCCGACCACCATATTGGATGCGTTGGGTGAGCCTGCCATGAGTCGGTGAATCTCCTTGCGTCATGTTTAAAAGTAAATATAAATAGGGAGGCGCTTAATCCAACGTTAAACATTGAAGGCGTACAACCCGAAATAATCAGTGATGTTTCTCAACTCTTGCTAAGTACAAATAGTCGAATTAAAAAACTATTTAACCAGCGCGTGGCCCATAGTATAGAAACAATAGTAGCAATACGACTAGTACAAACACACAATAATAGGCTTTGAAAGCAAAATGAAGCCTAATATCGACTTTTCAGCGATGGCAACCACTTACTTTTACACCTTATTTGCACTAAGTAGTAGCACTGTTACTCATCTGGCTCCTCAAATTCACTTTCTCCATGCCACGCAACGGCAACGCCATTAGGGTAGCGAAGATCAATATATCGAATCTTGTCACCAAGAGAATATAGCTCTCGTTGCCATGACGCAGACAATCTAGCTAAGCGGACTTCGTGCTGCCGACGCCCCAACATTACCCAAGCTCCGTCATTTAACTGAAGTCGCCAAGCCCCCCTTGGTTCTAAACGCAGCTGCGTAAGATCAAGCGATAGCTGTGCAAAGTGAGACTTTAATCGCTGGTAATAACGCAATACTTCTTCACTGCTACCGTTAGGACCCGCTAAATCAGGCAGCCCCGACGGCGGAGAAAGCGGGGCAAAGGCAAAAGCCTCGCCCTCGGGATTAACTAAAAAATCATCGTTCCAACGTGCAACGGGCTGTTGCTCAACCAGCTCAAACACTAAGGCATTGGGCCATTCACGGGAAATACGTACTTCGTTCAACCAGCCGATATTAAGCGCTTGATCGCGAAGCTCACCCAGGTCTGCCGATAGCCAGGTGGCGTTCACGACCAGCGGAGCAAGCTGGGTGCGCAAATAATCGGCGCTCACGTACTCCCATTCGCCGCGAATAGATACCCGCTCAATGGGGCGATCTAGCCACAGCCAAAGCGCACGCCCGCCGGCTCCCATGAGCAAAGCGAGCAGGACAATCCCGAGCCAAGCATTACGCCTTTTCATAAGGCACTCTTCATGATGTGAACTGTTCGCTTGCGGTATCAAGTATTTTTAACACTAGATCATCAAACTCAATTCCGGCGTAAGCGGCCGCCTGAGGAACCAGGCTATGATCGGTCATACCCGGCACGGTATTGACTTCCAGTAGCCAAAAGCGCCCTTCGCCGTCGCGCATAACGTCAACACGCCCCCAGCCTTCACAGCCAATAGCGGCAAACGCCTGCTGGCAGAGCACGGCAAGTGATTTCTCTTGCTCAACAGACAAACCACAGGGCAGATGATACTGCGTCGTATTGGCGATATATTTGGCTTCGTAGTCGTAAAATCCACCCGGCACCTCAACGCGAATCGCCGGCAGCACCTGATCGCCCAGCAGCGCGACGGTGTACTCATCCCCAACGACAAAACGCTCCGCCATGACGCGCGCATCGAACTGCGCGGCTTCGTGGTAGGCCGCCTCCAGCGCTGCCTGACTTTTCACAATGCTAATACCCAGCGTTGAGCCTTCATGCACCGGCTTCACAATCAGCGGCAAACCAAGCTCAGCTACCACGGCAGACCAGTCAGAGTTTGCATCCAGCATAATGCTTTCAGGTGTTGGCAGACCCACCGCGCGCCATACTTGCTTAGTGCGCTGCTTATCCATACCCAGCGCAGAGGCAAGAACACCACTGCCCGTATATGGGATATTGAGCAACTCCAACGCGCCCTGTAGCGTTCCGTCTTCTCCACCGCGTCCGTGCAGAGCGACAAACACCACGGAAGGCGCCAGCTGTTCCAAGCCGACTAAGCCTTTATCGCGAAGATCATAGCCACATACCGCCACGCCTTTACGCTTGAGCGCCGCCAGAATCGCGGTGCCGCTTTTGAGCGATACCTCACGCTCAGCAGAGGTGCCGCCGTAAACCACAACGACGTTTTCAGATGATTGTGTATTGGTCACATCAACGCTCACAGTTCTACCTCATTCATCACTAGCTGCGCCTGCGCCAGGCGAAGAGAAATTCCGCCCACATCGCCGGCCCCCTGAGTAATCAAAATATCACCGGGGCGTAGCACGTTGGTGAGCAGCATCGGCAGCTCATGCTTATGCTCTACAAATAGCGGGTCTACTTCGCCACGTTGGCGAATAGACCCTGCCAGCGTTCGCCCTTCTGCACCGGGAATTACAGCTTCACCAGCACTATAAACATCAAGCAACACCAGCGTATCGACCTGGGAAAGTACCCGCACAAAATCTTCGTACAAATCACGGGTCCGGCTATAGCGATGGGGCTGATAGAGCATTACCAAGCGGCGCTCGGGCCAGCCAGCGCGAATGGCCTGAATCACCATATCGACTTCACGCGGATGATGACCGTAGTCATCTACCAGCATGATGTCGCCACCGCCTTTTGGCGCAGGAAAATGGCCATGCACTTGGAAGCGACGCCCTACCCCAGCAAAACCGGCTAAACCGCTTAAGATCGCGGCATCGCTGACGCCTGCATCGGTGGCCACGACAATCGCCGCCATGGCATTCAGTGCATTGTGACGCCCAGGCATCGCCAAACGTACCGTTAACGGCGCAACGTCTCCCGGACGCAGCGCAGTAAACGTGACCTCACCACCGCACTGAGAAAAATCCACAATGCGGTAGTCGGCATCGCTGTCAAACCCATAGGTCACGAACTGGCGCTTCACTTGTTCACAAAGGCCGCGAATGTGCGGGTCATCAATGCAAAGCACAGCCAATCCATAAAACGGTAGGTTGTGCAGAAACTCGATAAAGGTGCTCTTCAGCCGTTCGAAGTCTCCGCCATACGTCGCCATATGATCAGCATCGATATTGGTAACAATGGATACCATCGGCTGGAGATGTAAAAACGAGGCATCTGACTCATCTGCTTCAGCAACCAAGTAATCACCGGCGCCCAAGCGTGCGTTAGCACCGGCGCTGGTGAGCTTGCCACCAATCACAAACGTAGGGTCGAGCCCACCTTCGGCGAGCAGCGTCGCCGTTAAGCTGGTCGTCGTCGTTTTTCCATGAGTACCGGCAACGGCAATGCCATGTCGAAAACGCATCAGCTCCGCCAGCATTTCTGCCCGGCGCACGACCGGCACGCGGTGCTCGTGGGCCCAGCGAATTTCCGGGTTTGTATCATCAATGGCGCTTGATACGACCACCACGTCCGCTCCATCAACATGGGCTTCAGCATGGCCAATCTCGACACATACACCGCACTGACGTAGGCGCTCTACCGCGGAAGATGCGCTCATGTCACTGCCGCTAACGGTGTAACCCTGATTGGCGAGTACCTCTGCGATACCGCACATGCCGACACCGCCGATGCCCACGAAATGAATACGCCGGATGCGGCGCATTCCCGGAGCGGTTGTACAACCACGTTGGGGCGTCATGGACTTGATTAAATCGGTCACGCGTAGTCTCCTAACGACACCATCGCCAAACACCCTTCCGCCAAGCGCTCTGTGGCGTCTAAATGGGCGGCTTGGCGTGCTTTAGACGCCATCATTGCCAGGGTATTTGGGACGAGCAATTCATTTAAAAAATCGGTTAACCGCTCAACGGTCAAATCTGACTGAACAACGCACTGTGCAGCACCGGCGTTTACCAACACTTGGGCATTGATACGCTGATGGTCGTCAACCGCGAATGGAAAAGGCACCAGCAGCGCTGGCTTGGCCGCCGCGGCCAGCTCAGCGACCGTTAAGGCGCCCGAACGACATACGACTAAATCAGCCCAATCATAGGCAGCAGCCATGTCATCGATAAACGCACTGATCTCCGCGACGACACCATGCTGCTGGTAAAGCGCTGCTGTCTCTGAGTCGCGGCCTTTGCCTGCCTGATGGCGCACCTGCGGACGTTGCTCTGCAGGCAGCTGTGCTAAGGCCGGTGCCAAGCGCTCATTTAGGGCAACCGCGCCAAGCGAGCCTCCTACCACCAACAGCCGCAGAGGGCGTGCGGAAAGTTCAGCCACATCACGCGGCACACTGCCTAGGCTAGCAATATCGTCACGCACCGGATTGCCTATAACGTCGGCTCGCGCGCCAAAAGCTTCCGGAAATGCCGCAAAGGTGCGCTTGGCTAAGCGTGATAAAACGCGGTTGGTGAGCCCCGCCACAGCATTCTGCTCATGAATAATCAGTGGAATGCGCATTAGCCATGCCGCAAGCCCACCGGGGCCGCTGGCAAAGCCGCCCAGCCCTACCACTACTTGCGGTTTAAAATCACGAATAACTGCACGCGCCTGTAAAACGGCGCGGGTAAGATTTAGCGGCGCCTTGAGCCAGCCCACTAGCCCGTTGCCACGTAGTCCGCTTACTGCAATGGTGCGCAATGTAATGCCCGCTTCAGGAACAAGGCGATTTTCAATGCCCCTAGGGCTGCCTAGCCACTCAACGTCTACTTGCTGCACTTGCAGTGCCTGAGCGAGGGAAAGCGCTGGAAACACGTGGCCACCGGTTCCACCTGCCATAATCAGCACTCTTCGACGTGCGTTCGTGGTCACATTAAACTCCTAAAATGCCTACGATAAACGCGGCTCATGGCGCGGCTTATAAGGGGTGGACGCACGCCGAGGACGATGGCGTGTTTCGGCATCGACGCGCAGCAGTAGCCCCACCATCATACCGGTTACCAACAGGCTTGAGCCGCCATAGCTTATCAGCGGCAGCGTTAGCCCTTTGGTAGGCAGCAAGCCTGAACTCACTGCAATATTGATAAATGCTTGAGCCGCTATGACAAAGCCAATACCGTAACTAACATAGGCACCAAACAGATGGCCCGCTAGCTCAGCACGCCGCCCGACCCACATAGCGCGGGCAATAAAAACAGTAAACAGCAAGACAACAATAATGGCGCCAATCATGCCGAGCTCTTCAGCGATGACGGCAAAAATAAAGTCGGTGTGCGCCTCTGGCAGATAGTGAAGCTTTTGTACACTATTGCCCAAACCAGTGCCTGTAACATGGCCACGACCAAACGCAATTAACGCCTGAGTCAACTGATAGCCCGTAGCGAACTGATCCGCCCAAGGATCTAGAAAACTGGTCCAGCGCGCCAGTCGGTAGGGTTCAATGATCACCATCATGACAGCGCCGGAACCGAGCAGCCCGCCACTACCAACCAGCAATACCAGCGACGCTCCGCTCATCATCAGCATACCGATGACACAAATAGAGAGCACCACCATGCCGCCAAAGTCGGGGGCTAGAAACAGCAGGCCAACCGGTGCCGCCAGCACAGCCAGCGGGCGCCACATGCTAAATGCCCGCTGACGGAGATCATAAGTAAAGCGCGACATAAACGCCGCCATATAGAAAATAAGCCCAATTTTGGCAAACTCAGAGACCTGCAAGCTAGGCAATGGCCCGGGCAGCGCAATCCAGCGCTTACTGCCATTAATCTCTTGGCCAACGAACAGCACCAGAATCAACAGAAAAATACTGGCCATCAGAATCAGTGCGGCATTTTGGCGCCAAACTTCAAGCGGCACGCAGAGCATAAAGATACAGGCGACAATAGAGATCACTAGAAAAACGCCATGCTGACGCGAGTAATGAAAGGTATCTTCCAACAGACCAATCGATGCTGAGCTGACCATGACCCACCCCAGCCCCGCTAAAGCAACGGCGGCGATAATCAGCCAAATATCGCAAGGTAAATCGCGGGTCGTAAGTGCATCGCGTAAACGCTGAAGTCTGCTCATAGCGAAGCCTCGGTGGCACGCTGCGCCTTCTGCTCTACCCAGCGTCGAAACATCCCACCGCGCTCTTGATAATTGGCAAACTGATCTAGGCTGGCACAGGCGGGGGATAAGAGCACGCAATCTCCGGGTTGAGCGAGTTTAAAGGCAGCCTCCATGGCTTGGGGCAAATTGTCTACTTCCTGAACGCTCACATGCTTAATTAAGGCGTCAGCTAAGCGCGGGGCATCTAAGCCGAATAGCAATACATGCCGCGCGCATGAGGCAAGCGGCACCGCTAAAGGAGAAAAATCCGCCCCCTTACCTACTCCGCCAGCCAATAGAATTAGGCGCCCTTCCAGCGAAGCGCCAATACCATTAATGGCCGCTAACGTAGCTCCTACGTTGGTGCCTTTCGAGTCGTTCACCCAGGTAACGTCGTTAATACGCGCCACCACTTCACTGCGGTGCGCCAAGCCTTTAAATTCGCGAAGGGCATTACACATGGCCACTTCGGCAAAGCCTAGCGCCTGCCCCATTGCTAGCGCCGCAAGTGCGTTTGCGTAATTGTGCTGGCCGGTCATTGGCATCTCATCAACCGCCAGCCAAGGCTTATCACCCTGCATTAACGTCAACGTATCGTGATGAAGCGCCAAGCCCCACTCAGAATTGCTGGGCGCTTTCGTTGAGAAGTGAGCAATCTGGGCAACCGGCTGGTCCGGCCACGTTTGCGGCTCATCGGCGTTGACAACGGCGTGTCGCGCACCGATAAAAATTCGCTGCTTTGCCCCGCGATAACCGTGCATATCACCATGACGATCAAGGTGATCTTCCGACAAATTTAAAAAAGCGGCACAGCTGGCGCCTAAACGAGGCGTTGTCTCAAGCTGGAAACTGGAAAGCTCAAGTATGAAAAGTTCAGCATTAGGATGGCTGGCCAATAAATCCAGCGCGGGAGTGCCTAAATTACCGCCTACAGCTGCATCAACACCGGCGGCAGCCGCCATGTCGCCCAACAGTGTGGTAACCGTAGACTTGGCGTTAGATCCGGTGATCGCCGCAATAGGCGCATGGGCTGCACGCACAAAAAGCGCAATTTCACCCACCACCATTGGCTCACCTGTGTCAGGGTTTAACTGATCAGCAAGGTTTTCTAGTCCCGCCATACGAGGATCAAGACCAGGACTCACTACCACCTCCTGCACATCGCTCAGATCAAGTACTGAGAGCGAGCCACAGTGAATAGCAACCCCAGGATGAGCAGCGCGAAAGTCATCCAGCCCCGGTGGCTCGGCACGCGTGTCGGCCACCATATAGGGCAGATTTAAGCGCGTTAAATGACGGCAAATAGCGCGACCTGAGACCCCTAGCCCTACCACTAGCGTCAAACCTTTAGCTACTCGAACCATCACCCGCTCCTTGTCGCACAGCGCCACGCCCAATTGGGGTGGCCGTCATGACCACGTGCATTAACGAATTTTGAGCGTCGCAAGGCCGAGCAACACCAGCACTACGGTAATGATCCAGAAGCGTACGATGACGCGAGGCTCGGGCCAGCCTTTCAATTCATAGTGGTGGTGCAAAGGTGCCATACGGAAGATGCGACGCCCGGTCAGCTTGTAAGAACCCACCTGAAGAATCACTGACACCGTTTCCACGACAAAAATGCCGCCCATAATAAATAGCACTATTTCTTGGCGAACAATCACCGCCACCACGCCGAGCGCAGCGCCCAGTGCTAGCGCGCCTACATCGCCCATAAACACCTGCGCGGGATAGGTGTTAAACCACAAGAAACCCAGCCCAGCACCGGCAATCGTGGCGCAAAAAACCGCTAGTTCACCGGTGCCTGCAATAAACGGAATGTGCAGGTAGTCGGCAAACACGGTATTGCCGCTTGCATACGCGAAAACCGACAGCCCCATCGCCACCAGCACGGTGGGCATAATCGCCAGGCCATCAAGACCATCGGTCAAGTTCACCGCGTTGGAGCTACCGACAATGACAAAATAGGTAAGAACGATATAGAAAACGCCCAAAGGCAGGGCAACGTCTTTGAATAGCGGCACGAGCAAACTGGTTTCAACCGGCGTAGAGGCGGTTACATAAAGCAACACCGCGGCCCCTAACCCCACGATAGATTGCCAAAAATATTTCCATCGAGCAGGCAGACCCCGCGGGTTTTTCTCAACCACTTTGCGATAATCGTCCACCCAGCCAATGGCGCCAAAACCCAAGGTGACCGCCAAGACAATCCAAATATACAGGTTGGTTAAGTCACCCCACAGCAAGGTACTGATCGCAATCGCCAGCAGTATCATTGCCCCGCCCATCGTGGGCGTGCCTGCTTTAGAGAGATGAGACTTAGGCCCATCATCACGGACTGCTTGACCAATTTGCCCTTCGACCAAACGCCTAATCATCCATGGCCCTAGCCATAGGCACAGCATTAATGACGTGAGGGCACCTAAAATCACCCGCAGGGTTAAGTAATTAACAACCTGGAAAGCAGATTGGTACTGCGATAAAAAATTCGCCAAGTGAAGTAACATGAACGGCGTTTACCTTATTTCATCCGAACGCAGCGCGTTAACGACATGTTCCATGCCTGCACTGCGCGATCCCTTCACCAGCAACGTGGTATCAGGCGGCAAAGTATTAGTGACATGGCGCGTTAGCGCCTCGTGATCGTTAAAATGCAGCCCACGACCAAAGGCATCGCTGGCGGCACGGGCAGCCTCGCCTAGCGTCAATAGTTCATCAATTCCCAGTGCCGCGGCATAGCGGCCAATCTCTGCATGCAGCGCGTCCGACTCACGGCCTAGCTCACCCATCGCACCTAGCGCACACCAGCGTGGCGCAGGAAAGCTTGCCAGCGTATCTAGCGCCGCTTTGACCGCGCCAGGGTTAGCGTTGTAAGTGTCGTCGAGTACATTAGCACCGCGTAAACCAGGCACTACGGCCAGCCTACCCGATAATGTTTGCAGAGACTGAAGGCGTTGAACAACCTGCTCTGCAGTAACGCCTAGCACTAGCGCCGCGGCCGCGGCCGCAAGCGCATTGCTCACATTATGTTTACCCAGCAACTGCAGCTGAACGCGGCCTAGCGCTGCACCATTATGCATAAGCGTGAAAGCATAACGTCCTTGAGGATCACAGGAAAGCGCTGAGGCACTAACATCAGCCAAGCTGTGAAAGCCAAAACTAACTAATTGCCGAGGCGCATTGCGCGCGGCCCAAAAAGAAAAATAGCGATCGTCGCGATTCACTATGGCCGTACCGTGCTCGCTTAGGCCATCCAGCACCTCGCTTTTCGCCTGTGCGATCTGGCCCATTCCGCCAAACTCCCCGACATGAGCACCGGTCACGTTGGTAATAAGCGCAACGTCCGGCTTTGCCATGTGAACCGTCCAGGCAATTTCACCTAGATGATTCGCCCCTAGCTCTATCACGGCAGCAGCGTGGCTTGGCATTAATCTCAACAGCGTAAGCGGCGCGCCGATATCATTATTCAGATTGCCTTGAGTGGCTAAAACATCGCCCAGCGGCGCCAGCAGCGCCGCGCACATTTCCTTAACGGATGTTTTACCGCTATTGCCAGTTACAGCGACTAAAGCACCCTGCCATGTTTGACGATGCGCCCCGGCTAGCAGCCCCAACCCTAGCCGCGTGTCGGGGCATACCAACTGAGGCAGATCGCTGTCGATAGACGTATCCACCAAAACAGCCGCTGCACCAAGTTCATAGGCACGCTGTACAAAGTCATGACCATCAAAGTTAGGGCCCCTTAACGCCACAAAAAGGCACCCGGGCTCAATTTTACGGCTATCGATGACAGTCGAGCTAATCAACACTTCAGCGTTGGCGGCAGGCGCTTCAATGCCGAGCATTGTGGCTAGCTGACCGAGCGTCCAGCGCATTATAAGGTTCTCCGTGCGCCAAAGGCGCGCAGGATCTCTTGACTGTCCTCATAGGCGTGGCGCACCCCTTGAATATCTTGATACGCCTCATGCCCTTTGCCAGCGATAAGCACCACGTCCTGAGCGCTAGCGTCGTGAATAGTCGTCGCTACGGCCTGACGGCGATCCGCTATTTCAATGGGTCGCGCGGCAGCAGAGAAGCCTGCCAGAATCTGCTGACGAATATCCGCAGCCGCCTCATAGCGAGGGTTATCGTCGGTAATCACAGCGTTATCGGCGAGCTGCTCGGCGATCTTGGCCATTTCGGCACGCTTACCCGTATCGCGATCACCCCCGCAGCCAAACAAGCACCATAGCTTGCCTGCACTGCCTAAGTGCGCTCGCAGCGCTTGCAATGCGCTGCGCAAAGCGTCTGGCGTATGGGCATAGTCGACAACCACGCTAGGCGTATCAGTATCGCGGTAGAGCGCCATGCGGCCGGGTACGGGAGTGAGCGATGATGCGGCCTCAAAAAGCGCATACATTGACTCCCCCATTCCGTAAAGCACGGCCATTGCCTGCAGCACGTTGTCTAAATTAAAGCGGCCCATCAGCTTTAACGACAGTATTTTCTCGCCTTCCGGCGTTGCAATCATAGCCTGCTGGCCATGTTCAAAAGCCTGCCAATCCATCACCCTTAGCGTGACCCCCTCGTCTTGGCCCGTTGCCAAGACACGCACGCCTTCGGCGCAGCCTGCCAGCATTAAGCGCGCCAGCGGATCATCACCATTCACAACGACTAAGCGAAGCTCTGAGCGACGAAATAGCTTCGCTTTGGATGCCGCGTAGGCTGCCATACTGCCGTGGTAATCCAGGTGATCGCGGGTCAAATTGGTAAACACGCCAACGCTAACGTTGACGGCTTCCAAGCGCCGCTGATCGAGCGCGTGAGAAGAGACTTCGACCGCCACACGACGAACGCCCTGCTGCGCAAGCTCGCCCAGCGCCGCCTGAAGCATCAGCGGGCCTGGCGTCGTTAAGCCACTATCATTAAGCGCACCGGGGCGCCCCATGCCTAGCGTACCAATGACACCCGCTTTTGTTCCCAGCGCTTCGCTGAGGGCCGCGATGTAATGCGTCACTGAGCTCTTACCGTTAGTGCCGGTAACGCCGATGACCTCAAGCTCAGACGGCACTTTGAAGAGCGCGCTGCCGAACTCGCCCAGCCGCGCGGACAGGTGCGGCAGCGTCAACACCCGGCCCTCTAACTGCACATCGTCATGGGAGCCTTGCGCCAAGATAAGCGCAGCGCCAGCCTCAATGGCCAGCTCAATAAAATCGCGGCCGTCACGCTGACTACCCGGCACCGCTACAAAAATATCGCCCGGCTGCAGCTTGCGCGAATCTGTTTCGATCCGCACCTTTGCAGGGAGCGTAGGTAGGTCAACGGGCAGTGGTGACGCTGGCCATATCTGCCTAAGCGCCGTCAACACATCGCCTGGACTCAGCGTCATGCCATCTCCTTAAAAGCTACTCCGCCTCGTGATCAGGCGGCACATCTAACAAGCGTAAAGCATTACCCGTCACGCTGGAAAATACGGGTGCCGCAACGGCGCCGCCGTAAAATTCACCCGCTTTGGGGTGATCAATCATGACAACGGTAACAATTCGAGGATCTGAAATAGGCGCAATCCCAGCAAAAACGCTGCGATAAGCATCGGTGGTATAGCCCTGCTGGCCTATTTTACGCACCGTGCCCGTTTTACCCCCCACGCGATAGCCTTCAACGCGTGCTCGTCGTCCGCCGGTATAGGCGGCAACCGAGGTTTCAAGAATACTTAGCAGGTCATTGGCAACCGAGGGCGACATCGCCGGTATACCCTGAGGTGGTTCAGACAGGCGCAGTAAAGACGGTGGCAAACGTTCGCCGTTGTTTGCAATAGCGGTGTAGGCACTCGCCAACTGGACCGCTGAAACGGAGAGACCGTATCCATAGGAAAGCGTTGCCCGCTCACTGCGCGACCAGCGCACTGGAGCAGGCAAACTGCCCGTCGACTCACCGGGGAAACCGGTGCCAGGCGCCTGCCCTAACCCTAACTGATTATACTTTTCCCAAATCGCGGTATCGCTAAGACGCAGCGCCAAACGAGACATACCCACGTTTGAAGAGTGCTCAAGGATCCCCGCTAGATCCAGCTCACCGTAGTTACGAAAATCGCGAATGGTAAACTGATCCAGCCGCATCCAGCCAGGCGAGGTATCTACCAAGGCATCACGATCAACGACGCCACTTTCCAGTACAGCGGCCATCGCTAATGGCTTCATGACCGAGCCTGGCTCAAATACATCCACCAGCGCCTGATTACGCAGCCCACGAGGATCAAGCCCCGCTCGGTTATTAGGATTGTAGGAAGGCAGGTTGGCCATCGCCAGCACCTCGCCAGTGCGAGCGTCCATCATCACCAGCACGCCGCCATCCGCATCATGCTTGGCGACCGCCGCTCGCAGCTCGCGGTAGGCCATGTATTGGATGCGCTGATCAATCGATAAAATCAGCTCACCCCCTGGCTGGGCATCACTAATCACACCCAGCTCACGCACCAGGCGGCCGCGGCGATCTTTAATAACGCGGCGCTGTCCCGGGTGCCCGGCTAAGTAAGACTGATAGGAGAGTTCTAACCCTTCCTGGCCGATATCATCCACGTTGGTCACACCCAACAGCTGGGCAGCCACTTCACCGGCAGGATAATAGCGCTTATATTCGCGCTGGGGATAAACGCCTGGGGTGCGCAAGTCGAGAATTCGCTGAGCGGCAGCAGGCGTCATTTGGCGACGTAAATACATAAATTCACGTTCACTATAGCGTGAGACCCGCGATTCAAAATCGTCCAGCGTCATGCCTAGCGCTTGCGCTAACATCACGCGCTGAATAGCGTCTGCTGGCAATTCCTGTGGGTTGGCCCACAGGGTTACTACGGGTGTAGAAATAGCCAGCGGCTCGCCATTGCGATCTGTAATCATACCTCGGTGGGCGGGTATCGCTTCATGACGAAGGGTTCGAGCATCACCCTGGCTTTGCAAAAAGGGACGATCAATAACCTGCAAAAGAGTGATACGGCCAATCAGAATCGTAGACGCCAAGGCGATGGCGATAATAATAAAAAGAAAACGCCCGCCGCCTAAAGCAGGCGCAACGGGCTGCTGACGAGAAGTGCCGCCTCGACGCTCGCGCATCATGGTCGAATCACCTCGACATCGTTAACATCAGGAATTCGCATACCTAGTCGGTCAGTCGCAATTTGCTCAATACGCGCAGGTGTTGACCAAGCCCCTTCCTCAAGCAATAGCTGACCCCATTCAGTTTGCAACTGACTCTCCTCTTGCTCTAGCTGTTGCAACTGAGCAAATTGAACCCGCGTCATGTAAGTGGTGACGACGACGCTCAACCCAGAGGCCATGCAGAGTAAAAACAACAGGCTAATGATGACGGGCCAGGTGCGCAGGCGCAGCTTAAACGGCCATTCGGTGCGTAGCGTGGTTGCCCACTGCTCAATCCGATCCATGCTCATGATTACATCCGTTTACGCGCAGCCCGCATCACGGCGCTGCGTGAACGAGGATTAGCATCCACTTCCTCGTCGCTTGGCCGCACGCCTTTGCCCAGCGCTTCAAGGCGTCGATTCAACTGATCGTCGCGGATAGGCACGCCGCGCGGCAGATGAGTATCGCCGCGCACGTGATGACGAATAAAGCGCTTAACGCGACGGTCTTCCAATGAGTGAAAGCTAATCACCACCAGATGCCCACCGGGTGCCAGCGCCTCTAACGCGGCATCAAGCGCGCTGTCTAACTGTTCAAGCTCACCGTTGACAAAAATGCGCAGCCCTTGGAATGCTTTCGTCGCCGGGTGGCGCCCTTTCTCCCAAGCGGGATGAGCGACTTTTAGCACTTCGGCTAAATCCACCGTATGGGTGAACGGCTTTTCAACTCGCCGGGTCACCACGGCACGCGCTAGGCGTTTGGCATAGCGCTCTTCGCCATAGGTTTTGAACACGTAGGCAATATCGGCTTCGCTCGCCCGCGCCAGGAATTCAGCAACGCTTTGTCCCTGGGTAGGATCCATGCGCATGTCCAGCGGACCGTCGCGCATAAAACTAAAACCGCGCTCAGGATCATCCAACTGAGGCGATGAAACGCCCACGTCTAGCAGTATCCCTGAAAGCTTTCCGAACACGCCCTGCTCGCGGGCAAACTCGCCCAGCTGGGCAAACTCACGCTGAGTAATGTGAAAGCGTGAATCGTCTATTTCAGCGGCAGCCGCAATGGCCTGAGGGTCGCGATCCATCGCCAGCAACCGGCCCGGCTCATCAAGCCGATCTAAAATCACGCGTGAGTGGCCACCTCTCCCGAAAGTACCATCCAGATAAACACCTTGGATGTCATTGACCAAGGCATCGACAGCACCCTCCAGTAATACGCTGGTATGGCGAAAGCGGTTAGCAACCTGTTCAGCGTCAGGAGAAGACATGTTTCTCTCACAGAAGATTTGGGAAGGCGTGCAGGCACGCCTTGGTATAAAAAAGGGGAGTCGGCCGATAAGCCGGGTTCTGTCGTGGACAGCCATTCCTCTAGGCGCTGCGTTACCACAGCGCTCAAGCAACCTACCCGGACCCAGCGCGGGCCACGCCATTGGGTCCCTATTTGGTCTTGCTCCGAGTGGGGTTTACCATGCCACGCACTGTTGCCAGGCGCGCGGTGCGCTCTTACCGCACCCTTTCACCCTTACCGGCCCCCAGCATTTATATCCGGGGGCTTAGGCGGTCTACTCTCTGCTGCACTTTCCGTCGGCTCGCACCGCCCAGGCGTTACCTGGCACTCTGCCCTATGGAGCCCGGACTTTCCTCCCCCGACACCTTTTAAGGGGTATCAGCGGCGACTGTCTGGCCAACTCCGGCGGCAAGCATACCAGCGCCCTCGCCTAGCCTCAATGCTCACCTTTGATTGCTTGCAAACGAGCGTACCAAGCTTGCTTGCGTCCACCGAGTATTCGCGCAGCAATCGCGGCGCCCTGCTTCACTCCGACACCCTCCGCCAATAGCGTTTCTAACAGCGCATCCGCTGAAATATCTTGGCGCTCACTTTGCGTAACGGGCGGCGCGCCGGCCACGATCACCACAAACTCGCCACGCGCTTGATTCGGATCCGCCGCCAGCTGTGCCAATAATAGCTCAGGGGTGCCGTGCAGAAACGTCTCAAAGGTTTTCGTCAACTCACGCGCCAGCACTACGTCCCGCTCAGCCATCTGTTCTTGCAAGGCCTCCAGGGTATGCACGATGCGATGAGGAGATTCATAAAACACAAGCGTCTCTTCGCGGGTCTTCCAAGCCTCTAACGCCTGGCGGCGTGCGCCTGGCTTAGCGGGCAAAAAACCGCCAAACACAAAGCGATCGGTCGGCAAACCTGCCCCCGAAAGCGCTGTAATGAGTGCGCAAGGGCCTGGGATCGGCACAATGTGACGATTACGAGCCCGCAGCTCGCGCACCAGTACAAAACCTGGGTCGCTAATCAGCGGCGTACCTGCATCGCTGATCAGCGCGATATCTTCGCCAGCGGCAAGATAGCTGTCTAACGTATCTACCCGGCGCGCCTCGTTATGCTCATGCAATGAGAGCATCGGCTTGTTCAATCCTAAATGTGCCAACAGGCGGGCACTATGACGGGTATCTTCCGCGGCAATGCGCGATACTTGCCCTAATACGCGGGCGGCACGCGTGGTTAAGTCGTCTAAGTTCCCAATTGGCGTAGCAACCACGTACAATGTGCCCGGATTATGATCTGTCATTGATGACTCTCGATTCGTTGATGGCTTGCTCTGCCGGTGCGCTATGCTTGTGCAGTGGCCTTGTCAGTCGCTGGCAAGCTGCGACAGCGCAAATGGACATTTAAGGAAGGATACATGAAACAGTCATTACGTGGCTTACTCGCCGCTGCCCTCATGGCACTTCTGGTTGCTGGCTGTGCTATGCAGTCACCCAGCGTGGTCGACCGCATGTCCGGTGGGGACGCCGGCCAACTACTCAGCCAGGCAGAACAACAAGCACCGGAGCAAGCCGCCAAAACTCGTCTCGAAGCAGCCAGCATTTTGGCCGGCCAAGGTGAGCGCGATAAGGCGTTTGAAACCGCCGACGCCATTGATGAAAGCCTCTTATCGGAAGGCGATCGCGTGCGCTGGGCGCTGCTTTTCTCTGAACTGGCCCGAGCACTAGATGACCCGCGTGCCGTGCTACGCGCCACTCAGGTACTCAGCGACGAACTGCCGATGCAGGCCAATCAACAGGAAACCCTGGAAGAACGCCAGCGCTGGGCGCGCGAAGCGTTAGATCAGCAGGGCATGGCCAATGTTGCGCTACCCGAGCTTGAAGGCCAAGAAATACGCCGCATTGTGGTTGCGCTGCCCGAATCGGGCCCGCTTAGCAGCGTTGCCAACACCATCGCGACCGCCATGCGCAAGCACCATGACACCAAGGGTGATAACACTGAGCTCAGCTTTATAGATGCCTCACGTTACTCGTTAGACGAGCTTTATCAGCAGGCTCAGCAAATGAATGCCCAGCTAATGATTGGCCCGCTTGATAAAGACCAGGTCACTCAGCTAGAACAGCGCGACAGCGTACCCCTGCCGACACTAGCGCTCAATTACGGCAGCGGTGACCACAACCAGGCACAGCGCCTGTTCCAGTATGGCCTTTCCGCTGAAGATGAAGCCCGTCAAGCTGCCCGCCGCGCCTGGCAGGATGGTCATCGTCAAATGTCGATGATGGTGCCCGACAATGGCTGGGGTCGCCGCGTAGGCGAAGCTTTCTGGAATGAGTGGAAAAGCCAGGGTGGCGAAATTACCAATGCCGTTCGCTACAATCCCGAAAGCTCAGTTTCCACTGCCGTTCAAAGCGCACTCAACGTTAGCGGCGAGCGTGCACGCCTAGGCAATATTGACGCTCTCTTTCTGCTTGCCTTACCAGAATATGCTCGCCAAGTGCCCCCCACGATGGATTATTACTACGCTCCCGACCTGCCCATCTATGCCACCTCACATTTACACGAAGGGCGCCTGCAAACCCGCCTGGACCAAGATCTTAACGGCGTGATGTTTATGGATATTCCGTGGCAAATTCCGGACGCGGCCGTCGGTGGCGAAGAAGCACTGCCCTTCTCAGCCTCTTACCGCAGCTTACGCGATGAATCCGATGCCTCGATGTTCCGCCTGATGGCGATGGGTGTTGACGCTTACGAGCTGGCTCTTCGCTTTTCTAACTTAGCGGAGTTAGAAGGTTTAAGTGGTAGCACCGGCACGCTGTCCTTGAGAAGTGACGGACGCATTTATCGCGAACTGCCGTGGGCGAAATTTCAAAACGGCGCCCCCGCCCCTATTTTAATTCCTAACCTGGACAACAGTGGCGAATAATGCACAAACCGCTCGGGCGCGCGGCGCGGCCATAGAGCAGGTTGCTGCTCAATGGCTGTGCCAGCAAGGCCTCACCCTCGTTACGCAGAATCATTACGTGAAAGGGGGTGAGCTTGACTTGGTGATGCGGGATGGCGATATTCTTGTGTTTATCGAAGTCAAACATCGCACCACCACGCGCTACGGGCACCCGCTGGAAACCGTCACGTATCAAAAGCAGCAGCGCCTAATACGCGCAGCAAGGCTATATCTCGCTCGCGGCGGGCTTTCATCGCCCTGCCGGTTTGATATCCTGGCAATTATTGGCAAGCCGCCCAACTTAGAGTTTCATTGGGCGAAAGCTGCTTTTGATGCCTTTTGACTCTATCTAACCAGGAAGCCCTGATGGACTTTCAGACTCGTATACTTGGCCACTTTAACGCCAGCATTGACACCAAAACCTACGCCAGCGAAGTACTTCCACCGTTTATTGAAGTGGCGAGCCAAATGATGGTGCAGTGTCTCGTCAGCGAAGGAAAAATTCTTTCTTGCGGCAATGGCGGTAGCGCAGGCGACAGCCAGCACTTCTCATCTGAGCTGCTCAATCGCTTCGAGCGAGAGCGCCCTAGCCTGCCTGCATTGGCGCTCACCACCGACACGTCTACGCTTACGTCCATTGCCAATGACTACAGCTACAACGAAGTCTTTTCCAAGCAGATCCGCGCGCTAGGCCAACCTGGCGATGTACTATTGGCCATTTCCACCAGCGGCAATTCCGGCAACATTGTACAAGCCATCCAAGCCGCCCATGACCGTGATATGACCGTGGTTGCGCTAACCGGACGTGACGGTGGCGACATGGCGTCACTGCTGGGGCAGGATGACTGCGAGATTCGCGTACCCGCCACCTCTACGGCTCGCATTCAGGAAGTTCATCTACTGGTCATTCACTGTTTATGCGACCTGATTGATGAACAGCTGTTTGGCAGCGCCTAACGGCTTCGCGTTTTTATCAGTATTTTTCTTATCAGCATGTTTCATATATAACTATGCGTAAACCACTTGCATCATGGAGCCATACAATGACCCAGCGCCTCTCTCCCCTCAGCTTAATGGCGACCACCCTTTGCGCAGTATTGCTGCTCAGCGGCTGTGCCAATAACTCAGCGTCCAATCAATCTAACTACTCCCAACGTAGTAACGACGTTGAAGCCGTTGATGCCACAATCGAGCGTGAAGTTGAGCGCGCGCTAGAACGCGCCGATGCGCGACTGGGCGATGCGCGCATACGGGCTAATAGCTTTAATGGCGCTGTCTTACTGGTTGGCCAAGTACCCAGCGAAGAGCTTCGCGACATGGCTGGCGAAGTGACAGGCAGTTTGCGAGGCGTTAATGAAGTACATAACGAGCTGACCGTTGCGGCACGCCTTCCGGCCAGCCAACGCCTGACCGATACATGGCTCACCACCAACGTGGTCAGCCACTTGGCGACGAATGATCATATCGATTCTGGAAAAATAAAAGTGACCACCGAAAACGCTAGCGTCTACCTGATGGGGATTGTTACGCGTGAAGAGTCAGACCGTATCGTTAACGCCGCTTCCGCCGTGGGCGGCGTGCAGCGCATTGTGAAGGTGTTTGAATACATCGACTAACTGCGCCGCCACTAAAAAGCCTCGCCCTTAGATAAGAGCGAGGCTTTTTTATTGCGTAGCTTTATTGACCAACACGGGGCTGACTACTTAACGACCCTTAGCGTTGGCTTTTTCTTCGGCTTAGCATCATCACCCGCTGCTTTTGAAGAAGCCTTGGAATTATCGCCTCCCTCAGGAACTGGCGCGGTGATCGACAGCTCTGGTTTAGCAGATTCTCGTTTGGCTGAGGGCTCTCGTTTTGTAGCTGAAGGCTCTCGTTTTTTAGCTGAAAGCTCTGACGGATCAGAAGCGCTAGCGCTATCCTCAATATCCCCAAAGGACTCGGCTCCATCTTCAAGCTCGGGCTCCTGACCAAACACCATCCCCGCACCGTTCTCACGGGCGTAAATAGCAATTAATGCCGGCGTAGGAATCATCACCTGCATGGGCTGACCGCCAAAGCGAGCATTAAAGCTGATCGCCTCGTTTTCCATGAAAAAATCACGCACCGCCGTCGGCGCCGCGTTCAATACAATCTGGCCATTTTGCACTAGCTGACGAGGCACCTCGACACCTGGCTGGGTGGCATCCACCACCAGGTAAGGGGTTAACTCATTATCTAACAACCACTCATAAAGCGCTCGGGCGAGATAGGGGCGACTCGATTTCATCTAGACTCCCTCCTCCAACAGTAAGGCTCCCTGCCTTTACTCAAGGCAAGGGAGCCGAATGAATTCAAGCGCGCATCTCTTTTTCACGCTCACTTAAAGATGCCTTAAACGCTTCACGCTCAAATACTCGCGACATGTAACTCAACAAGGGCTTGACCTGCTTTTCGGGCAGTTCAATATTGAGATCCGGCAAACGCCATAGAACCGGTGCTAAACAGCAATCCACCAGCGTAAACTCTTCACTCATGAAGTAAGGCATATCTTCAAAGATCGGCGAGATACCAATGAGGCTCTCGCGCAGTTCTTTACGCGCCTTATCCGCTTCTTTTTTTCCACCGCTGCGAATTTGGTCGACCATCGGGCACCACTCGCGCTCAATGCGGTGCATCCATAGGCGGCTTTGTGCACGCGCCACAGGATAAACAGGCAATAGCGGAGGATGCGGGAAACGCTCATCCAAATACTCCATCATGACCTTAGATTCATAAAGAACCAGGTCACGATCTAATAGCGTCGGTACGCTATTGTACGGATTGAGGTCTGCCAGCTCTTCCGGTGGTTTTTCGTCGAGAACATCGACGATATCAACGGCAACCCCCTTCTCGGCCAGCACAATGCGCACACGATGACTGAAATGATCATCACTACCCGAGTAAAAGATCATCGACGACCGCTTGGCCACAACACCCATGAAAGCATCCTCGCATCAAAACAATCTTGGATAATAACACGCCAGCACTCCCTTAGGGGAAGCCAGCTTGCTTTGCTTTTGTTGCCATGCTGGCAGTCAAAAAGGCGCGCGGCCTTTGTCGTGCGCCCGATTGCCCGCCAGCACCGGCGAATCAGTGAATGTCTCGCCAATACTCGCGCTTGAGCAGGTAAGCCATCACCACAAAAATGAAAATAAAGATCAGCACTTTAGGCGCCAACGCCTGAGCCTTAAGCCTGGAAGGCTCACCAACATAAACGAGAAAATTAGTTAAATCATAAACGACCTGCTCAAACTCAGCGGGCGCCAGCTCACCTGGCTGGGTTATTTTCAGCCCCTCACAGGATGAGCCTTGAGCCGACAACGCATTCGCGTCTCGGCCATCTACTTCAGCGCAGGCCAGCGTCTGCACACCTTGCAAAGGTTCCAGCACATTAGGCATTGCCACTAAATCAGATACCGTATTGTTCACACCCGTTGGTCGACTAGCATCTTGATAGAAGCCGAGTAAAAAAGCGTAAATCCAATCAGGGCTGCGCAGGCGCGCCTGCAGGGTTAAGTCTGGCGGCACAGCACCAAACCATTGCTTGGCATCGTCACTTTCAAGCGCTGTAAGCATTTGATCGTTATAAGCCAATTCAGACGAAAAAATCAGATTCGCCCTGGCCAAGTCCTGCGGAATCCCTAAATCATCAGCCGCACGAGAAAAACGCTGATATTCCAGCGAATGACAGCCCATGCAGTAGTTCACATAAAGCTTCATGCCATTTTGCAGCGACGCTTGATCCTGCAGGTCAGGCTCCATCGAATGGGCCGCGCTAGCAGTCGCCGCTGCCAACAGGGCGGCAAAACATCCCGCTAATAACATTCTCAATCGGCGCTTTCTCATTAGCCGGTTACCCTGTCTGGAAGCGGCTTCGTCTTCTCAAACTTGGTATAAATCGGCATTAGCAGGAAGAAAGCAAAATAAACAAATGTACACACCTGCGCCAAAATGGTTCGTCCGACGGTTGACGGCAAAACACCTAAAACCCCTAGCAGCACAAAGCTAACCACGAACAGAAGCAGCATCGTTTTAGACACCCACCCTTTATAGCGCATAGAACGCACCGGGCTGCGGTCAAGCCAAGGCAAAACGAAAAGCACCGCAATGGCCCCTCCCATAAACAGAATGCCCAGGAACTTAGCCTCTAAGCCAAACACCGAGAAGGTGATCGCACGCAAAATGGCGTAAAAAGGCGTGAAGTACCAAACGGGTGCAATATGATCGGGCGTTTGCAGAGGATTGGCGGGTTCAAAGTTGGTTTTTTCAATAAAAAACCCGCCGCCCTCCGGAAAATAGAACACCACCACGCAAAAAACGAATAAGAATATGGCCACGCCAACAAGATCTTTGACCACGTAGTAAGGATAAAAAGGTATTCCATCCAGCGGCACATCTGCCCCATCTTTGTACTGCTTGATCTCAATCCCATCAGGATTATTGGAACCTACTTCATGCAGCGCAATAATATGTAGCACCACAAGCGCCAGAATAACGATGGGCAGAGCAATAACATGCAACGCAAAAAAACGGTTAAGCGTAATACCCGAAATAAGATAGTCACCGCGTATCCACTGCGCCAAATCAGGACCAAACCCGGGAATAGCAGAGAACAGCGAGGTAATGACCTGCGCGCCCCAGTAGGACATTTGCCCCCATGGCAGCAAATAGCCCATAAAGGCCTCGGCCATGAGCACGAGATAGATGCTCATGCCAAAGATCCACACTAGCTCGCGCGGCGCCTTATAAGAGCCATATAAAAGCCCCCTAAACATGTGCAGATAAACAACGATAAAAAAGGCAGAAGCGCCCGTGGTGTGCATATGGCGGATCAGCCATCCCCACTCCACGTCACGCATAATATATTCAACGGATGCAAACGCACCCTCAGCGGAGGGGTTAAAACTCATTGCCAACCAAATGCCCGTCAGAATTTGATTCACTAAAACCAGCAGCGCTAATGAGCCAAAACAGTACCAAACGTTAAGGTTCTTCGGTGCGTAGTATCGAGAAAGATGATTTTGCCACACCTGTGTCGCGGGGAAGCGCTCATCTATCCAGCGCATAGCCCCTTTTTCAGCCTTGGCTTTATTGGACTTTTCCATTAAGCCTCCTCATCTTCGCCAATAACAATGATGTCATCGGTTTCAAATCGATAAGGCGGCACCTCAAGATTGGTTGGCGCAGGAACGTTGTTGAATACGCGGCCCGCTAAGTCAAAGCGCGAGGCATGGCAAGGACAAAAGAAACCGCCCGGCCAATTATCAACACCCACTCCGGCGGCATCAGGCTCTGGCCGGAAAAGCGGAGAACATCCCAGGTGGGTACAAATTCCCACAAGCACGCCAATGTCAGGCTTAACAGAGCGTAGACCACCGGCAATATAGGCTGGCTGCTGCGGGGCCTTTGAATCTGGGTCTGCCAAGCTCGCCACATCTATCGCCTGCGTTCGCGCAATCATTTCGGGCGTGCGATTAATAATCCACACAGGCCGACCGCGCCACGCAACGGTCACTCTCTGCCCAGGCTCAAGACGCGAGATATCTGCACGAACGGGGGCGCCGGCTGCCCTGGCTCGCGCACTAGGCTGCCAAGAGGACACAAAGGGAACCGCCACCCCGACAGCACCCACCGCCCCGACAACGGAAGTGGCAACCACGAGGAAACGGCGTCGGCTTTTGTTAATGCCGCTATCTGCCATTTCAGATTACCCTCTTTAGCCTACCCGCTACGCTGAAAAGCCGTGATGCGAACAAAAATTAATGATGCCCTATGCTAAAAAAACAACTCGCCGCGCACAAGAACAACCGTACGCGGCGACAATAATTCGGGCAGCCTATCTTTTTTAAGATTCCAATAAAAAACGCCCAGGTCGATGACCTGGGCGTTTTGCAGCGCTGGTAAAAATTAGCGCTTAGAGAACTGCGGACGACGACGTGCTTTGCGTAGGCCAACTTTCTTACGCTCAACTTGACGTGCGTCACGCGTTACGTAGCCAGCGGCACGTAGCGAAGGACGAAGGTCTTCGTTGTAGTTCATCAGGGCGCGAGTAATGCCGTGACGAATAGCGCCAGCTTGAGAAGAGCCGCCGCCACCAGCGACAGTCACGAAGATGTCAAACTGGCTGACCGTTTCAGTCAACTCAAGCGGCTGACGAACAACCATACGACCCGTTACACGACCAAAATAAAGGTCAAGGTCTTGATTGTTGACGGTAATTTTACCAGAGCCCGGCTTCATAAACACGCGAGCGGTGGAAGTCTTGCGGCGCCCGGTACCGTAATACTGCTGTGTCATGGCGAAGATTTCCTCAGATGTTCAGTTCAAGCGGCTGTTGGGCAGCATGCGGATGCTCAGCACCGGCGTACACTTTCAACTTAGTGTACATGGCGCGGCCCAAAGGACCTTTCGGCAACATACCTTTAACGGCAGACTCAATGATGCGCTCAGGCGCATGATCAAGCATTTTGTCGAATGTCATAGAGCGCAGACCGCCCGGATAACCAGTGTGGCGGTAATAGGTTTTAGCCTTCGCCTTGTTACCGGTCACGTGGACTTTCTCTGCGTTGATGACGACGATGTAGTCGCCAGTATCAACGTGAGGAGTAAATTCGGGCTTATGCTTGCCACGTAAGCGGCGAGCAATCTCGGTTGCCAGACGACCGAGCGTTTTGTCCTTAGCGTCGACAACATACCAGTCGCGCTGGACGGACTCAGGCTTAGCACTGAACGTCTTCATGGATGAAATCACCAGATTAAATGTATTGGGCGACTCACACCGCTTACACGGCGAAGCACCATCCCTATTTTTCTTGGTTGCCTGCATTACAAGCAACATGTAGCGAGGCGGCATTCTACAGCAAGGGCCGAGACAAGTTAAGCCGCATCGCCACTTTTTTACACTAGCAGCAAAGGCTAGGGTTTATGTGCTAACGCTAGATACTCTTTCGACTGCATTTCTTGCAAGCGAGAGAGAGTACGCTGGAACTCAAACGTCAACTTTCCACCGCTATACAGCTGCTCAATGGACACCTCTGCGGACATCAGCAGCTTTACGCCGCGATCATAAAACTCATCGACCATATTAATAAAACGGCGCGCCTGATCATCCGTTTTGGCATCCATACGCACAACGTTAGACACCACTACGGTATGAAACTCTCGGGCCAGCTCAATATAGTCATTCTGACTACGCGGGCCATCACATAGCTCTAAAAACTCGAACCAAACAATATCTTCATACAGTCGACGCGCTTTTAGCACGCGACCATTTATCTCTAGCGAGGCATCTGACTCGCCCTCATGGCCCGCTATTTCTTTGAAGCTTCTCGACAGCTCGCGCTCAGCCGTATCATCCAGCGGCGAGTAAAAAATGGCTGCACGCTCTAGCGCACGCAGCCGGTAGTCCACGCCAGAATCGACATTTACTACGTCGCAATGACGATTAACCAGCTCGATAGCCGGTAGGAAACGTGCCCGCTGCAGTCCCTCTTTGTACAAATCGTCAGGCACGATATTAGAGGTCGCTACCAACACCACGCCACGCTCAAAAAGCGCCTCCAGCAGGTTGGCAAGAATCATTGCATCGGTAATATCTTTGACAAAAAACTCATCAAAGCAGATTACGCGATACTCGGCGGCAAACTTTCCAGCAATCAGCGTTAAGGGATTTTTCTCGCCCTTATAGTGCGTCAACTCATTGTGAACGCGCTGCATAAAGCGATGAAAGTGAGTGCGCATTTTGTCGGAAAAAGGCAGCGCCTCATAAAAGGTATCCACTAAGTAGGTCTTACCACGCCCTACGCCGCCCCAAAAATAGAGCCCTTTTACCTGAGGCAGCATGGGCTCACGAGAAGAAGATGACTTCTTACCCATCAAACCCGCCATTTTTGCTTTCAGCCCCTTATGGGCAACCAGCGCCTTGGGCATGGTTGTGGGCGCCGCAACAAGCTCATCGTAAAGTCGCTGCAAGTGCTTTACTGCCGTTTCTTGCGCTGCATCATATTGAAAATCATCGCGTTCTAAATCCGCGCGATAGCGCTCTATAGGCGTCGCAGGACGCGCTTTTGGCACAGACCTACCCGCAGCAGATGTTGATGACATGCAATCGCCTCCTACAGCGTGTAAAGCGGCAGCTAGAATCGTCACTGCCCGCCTCAAAAGGCTGCGATTATACCCATTGAGGCACCATAACGCATGAGCGGATTGACCCGACTAGTGGACTGACGCCTATAATGGCAGTCTGTTAGTTCACAACAGCTGGCTAATAGCGTCGGCTGTTATATACAAGGCGCCAGGGAGAACACTGTGGACGCAAGCTCACCATTAACCTTTGCTGTTATCGGTCTTATCGTCGGTTTTATTATCGGAATGGGCTGCTATCGCCTATTCAGCAAAAGCCAGCGCGAGACGGCCTCCATGCGCCAGCAGCTACTTGAACGCGAACATCAAATCGCCGAAATGAAGACCAGCGTAGGCAGCCATTTAACCGGCATCTATGAGCGCCTGAGCAATATTCGTGATGAAGCCAACCAGCTGGAGCTTCAGCTCAAAGAGGACGCCGCGGAATGGAATATTCGGGATGCCGCTATTCAGCCCAGCCTTGATCTTTCCGGTATCAATTCAAAGCAGCAGCCAGCAGAAGATGACACCACGCCCGCTATGCCGCGTGATTACGCTGATGGCAAAGGTGGCACGCTATCCGAAAATTTCGGCTTAAAAAGCAACGAGGCAGCCACTCCCCAGCCACCACGCTATTAATCGATATAGTAGGCCCCGACAGCCGTCAAAAGCCGTTATTCGCGACTGATGGCTAAAAACGCGTCGGGGCCCACTGGTTAAGAAGACCTCTAGGCAGGATTATCAATATCCACAAACCGATGCTCGATCGCATACTCATCGGCCAGCCACTCGCCCAACGCCTGAATACCGTAACGCTCGGTGGCATGATGGCCCGCGGCGATATAATGAATACCCATTTCGCGTGCAAGATGCGTGGTTCGCTCAGATATCTCACCCGACACAAATACCTGCGCACCGGCTTCATATGCTGAGGTAATCATGTCTTGAGCACCGCCGGTGCACCAAGCAATACGCTCAACCTCGCCCACTTGCGGCGCCTCAATCACCAGCGGCTCACGCTGCAGCGCCTGCGAGATTTGTGCAGCCAACGCTTGTATTGAGCTCGACTGAGTTAAACGCCCAGACCACAAGAGCCCTTCCCCCAGCTCACCGTCAATGCACCCCTCAACTTTCCAACCCAAGCGCCTGGCCAGCTCGGCGTTATTACCTAACTCTGCATGCGCATCAAGAGGCAAGTGATACGCAAGTAAATTAATCCCATGATCGAGCAGCGTTTTAATGCGTTTTTGCTTCATACCGGTAATAGCAACGGGCTCGTTTTTCCAAAAGTAGCCGTGATGCACCAGCACCATGTCTGCCTTCCAAGCGACCGCTTCATCCAGCAGTGCTTGGCAGGCCGTCACGCCCGTCATCACGCGTTTAACACAGTCAGTGCCTGCGACCTGCAGCCCATTAATCGTAAAATCTTTGAACTGGGCGGCGCGCAGCTGATGATCACAGGCTGCCACTAGTTGGTCGCGATATATCATACTGACTCCTTTCGTTAATGGTTGAATTGCACCCGTGAGGAACTCGCTAAGAAAGTGTTACCATACGGCTATTGTTAAACTCGCTTCTTTTGTCACGATTGGCAAGACTGACTCGTTAAGGAATTTTTTGCATGAGACGCTATGTGCTGCCTTATTTATGGCCAGTCATCACTGGCGTATTGATCGCTTTGCTGATCTTGCCGGGACTTCCAGATCTGTTATCAAACCCGTTTCAAAGCCCAGCGCCGCAAGAACCTGCTCCTACCGTGGTCACGGTGCCGGCCGTTGTCGAACCAAGCCCTAACCGCCCTGCTCCCGAGATACATCAAGCAGAGCCGATGGCACGCAACCAGGGGCCCTCTAGCTACTCATACGCGGTAGATCAAGCCGCCCCCGCCGTCGTCAACATTTACTCTTCACGCATTGTAGAGCGCGACCAGCACCCGCTGATGTCTGATCCTTTTTTCCAGCAGTTTTTTGATGATCAGGGCAATGATTCGACCACCCATCAGCGCATGCTTTCGAGCCTGGGCTCTGGCGTTATCGTGAGCGACGATGGCTATGTGCTAACCAACCACCATGTCATCAACGGTGCCGATGAAATTCAAGTGGCCTTACGCGATGGACGTGAGACGTTAGCTGAAGTGATTGGGACTGATCCTGAAAGCGATCTAGCCGTGCTGCGGATTGAGCTAGACGATCTGCCGGTTATTGAGCTGACCGACTCAGCAGACGTGGCGGTTGGCGACGTCGCGTTGGCCATCGGCAATCCGTTCGGCGTGGGCCAAACGGTGACCATGGGCATTATCAGCGCCACTGGGCGTAATCATTTAGGGCTCAATGCCTACGAAGACTTCATACAAACCGATGCCGCCATCAACCCAGGCAACTCGGGGGGCGCGTTAGTCAATCCTGACGGCGCGCTAGTAGGCATCAATACGGCTATTTTCTCGCGCTCAGGCGGCTCACAGGGCATTGGCTTTGCAATCCCTGCCAATCTCGCCCACAGCATACTCGATGAACTTGTCACTCAAGGGCGCGTTATTCGTGGCTGGCTTGGCATCGAGGCGCAGGCACTTTCCCGCGAGCTTGCCGCCTCTTTTGGCCTGCAAACACCGCAGGGCGTTATCGTCGCTGGAGTCGTCAGTGATGGCCCCGCCGCAGAAGCAGGCCTGGAGCCTGGCGACGTACTGCTCGCCGTTGATGGGCAGGCTATCTTAGATGCGCGCACTGCGATGAGTGACATCGCCTCTATTCCACCGGGCACTTCGCTGCCGCTGACCATCGTACGTAGCGGCGAGCGTATGGACATGACGCTAGTGGTGGGAGAGCGGCCGCCGCCGGCCATCCCCATTAACGAAGTCGTGCCGCGCCAACGCGACTCATAATATTGTCACGTTGGCGTTACGAGAAGCTTAATCGCGGATACGGTATTCTGCGGAGCGCGCGTGAGCAGTTAACGACTCACCCCTGGCCAGTACCGAAGCGATCTTGCCCAGCTCAGATGCTCCGGCAGCAGAGCAGTGAATGATGGATGAGCGCTTCTGAAAGTCATACACGCCTAGTGGAGAAGAGAAACGCGCTGTGCCTGACGTGGGCAGCACGTGATTCGGCCCGGCACAGTAATCACCTAATGCTTCCGCGGTGTAACGCCCCATAAAGATCGCACCGGCGTGACGAATATCGTCTAGCCATGCCTCGGGCGCATTGACCGATAGCTCTAAATGCTCAGGCGCAACGCGATTGATGATCGTCACGGCCTCTTCGGCATCCTGGCAATGAATGAGGGCACCGCGGTTGCGCAGCGACTCACGCACAATATCTTCCCGCTCTAAACTCGGCAGCAATCGCTCAATTGCGGCCTCAACGGCGTCTAAGTGCTCGGCATCCCAACTAATCAATATCGCCTGAGCATCTTCATCGTGCTCTGCCTGAGAAAACAAATCCATCGCCAGCCAGTCGGGGTCCGTTTGCCCATCGGAAACAACCATGATCTCCGACGGACCGGCGATCATATCAATGCCCACCTGACCAAACACCGCACGCTTAGCCGTCGCGACATAAATGTTGCCCGGCCCCACAATTTTGTCGACCCTAGGCACGCTTTCAGTACCATACGCGAGCGCGGCGATTGCCTGAGCGCCGCCAATAGTGAACACATAGTCGACACCGGCCAAATGCGCTGCGGCTAGCACCAGCTGGTTTAAGACACCATCCGGAGTGGGCACCACCATGACTATTTCACGCACCCCCGCCACATGAGCAGGAATGGCATTCATCAACACCGACGACGGATAAGCCGCCTTACCGCCAGGCACATAAATACCGGCGCGATCAAGCGGCGTCACTTTTTGCCCTAACACCGTGCCATCAGCTTCCTCATACTGCCAAGAGTTCGGCTTCTGACGCTCGTGATAGCGCTTAATTCGCTCCGCGGCATTCGTCAGCGCATCGCGCTGCTCGGCGGGCAAGTGATCATATGCGTGCTTCAACTGCTCGGGTGTTAGCTGCAGCTCGTCCATGCGCGTGGCGGAAAGGCGATCAAAACGGTTAGTGGCGTCGATCACGGCAGCGTCGCCATGCTGCTTCACGCTGGCAAGAATTTCATCAACCCGTGCCTGCACCGCTTTATCGGACACGCCTTCCCAGTCCAGCAAAGCATCAAGACGTTGGTGGAAGTCAGTAGCGCTGGTCGACAGGCGTGACACCGTGGCAGCAACTTGTTCGCTTGTGAGCTCGTTCATGGATCACCTTAAATCAATCGGCAAGGGCTATCTGGCGCTTTTTGACCGCGCTTTCTAAACGCGCCAAGAGCGGCTGGATACGCTCATGCTTCATCGTCATGGCCGCTTTATTAACCACTAATCGCGTACTGATATGGGCAATGAACTCACGTGGTTCCATCCCGTTCGCGCGCAGAGTGTTGCCGGTATCGACGATATCGACAATCTCATCGGCTAGGTTCATCAGGGGCGCAAGCTCCATAGCACCGTAAAGCTTGATCACCTCAGCCTGAATTCCCTGCTCGGCATAGTAGCGACGAGCTATATTGACAAACTTAGTCGCCACACGACGCCGAGCGCGAGCAGGCAGCTGCCCCTTGACGCCAGCTGTCATCAATTTACAGCGCGCAATATCCAGATCCAGCGGCTCATAAAGACCTTCAGCACCATGCTCAAGCAGCACATCTTTACCTGCGATACCTACGTCGGCAGCGCCGAGCTGAACGTAAGTTGGCACGTCGGTCGCCCGCAAAATCACCAGCTTTACATCGGGCAGATTGGTATCAAATAGCAGCTTGCGGCTTTTGCTTAGATCCTCTGCGGGCGTGATACCCGCATTGGCCAGTAGCGGCAGCGTTTCTTCAAGAATACGGCCCTTCGAGAGGGCTAAAATCAGTTGCTTACTCATCGTTTCGGCCCGTCGGTTTTAACCTGGGATACGGCGAATACGCGCACCCAGCAGCTGCATTTTCTCTTCGATACATTCGTAGCCACGATCAATGTGGTAGATCCGATCTACCAGCGTTTCGCCCTCGGCCATCATCGCCGCAATGACTAGCGACGCAGAGGCACGCAGATCGGTGGCCATTACCGGCGCGCCGGAAAGCTTTTCAACCCCTTCAATCAAGGCCGTATTACCTTCCAACACGATCTTAGCGCCCATTCGATTAAGCTCTTGAACGTGCATGAAGCGATTTTCAAAAATGGTCTCAACCACGCGAGAATTGCCGACGGCCACCGCATTCATAGCGACAAACTGTGCCTGCATATCGGTAGGGAAAGCAGGATAAGGCGCCGTGCGAATATTAACGGCCTTGGGACGCTGGCCATGCATATCCAGCGCAATCCAGTCATCGCCACTGGTAACCTCGGCACCAGCCTCTTCTAACTTCGCGATAACGGCGTCAAGAATGTCCGCACGGGTGTGCTTAACCTTTACCCGCCCACCGGTCATAGCAGCAGCGACCAGGAAAGTACCGGTTTCGATACGATCAGGCATCACATCGTGTTCGCAGCCGTGTAGCTTCTCGACACCCTCAATAGTGATGGTATCAGTGCCATGGCCGCTGATTTTAGCGCCCATCTTGATCAAGCACTGTGCCAAATCGACAATTTCAGGCTCGCGGGCAGCGTTTTCGAGAATCGTTTTGCCTTCGGCCAAGGTAGCAGCCATCAGCAGATTTTCGGTGCCGGTTACCGTCACCGTATCGAAATAAATAGTGGCACCCTTAAGGCGACCATCGACGCGCGCACGGATATAGCCTGCTTCAACGCGGATCTCCGCCCCCATGGCTTCCAAGCCACGAATATGTAGATCCACCGGACGCGAGCCAATCGCACAGCCGCCGGGCAGCGATACATCGGCCTTGCCAAAGTGAGCAAGCAAGGGGCCTAAAACGAGGATAGACGCACGCATCTTTTTAACAAGTTCATAAGGCGCGTGGCAGTGAGTAACCTGCGAACCATCCAGCTGTATGCTCAGCTTCTCGCCCATCACCGGCTCGACGCCCATACGGCCTAGCAGCTCTAGCGTGGTGGTAATATCTTGTAGGTGCGGAAGATTACCAATAATCACGGGGCCATCGGACAACAGGCTGGCACATAGAATAGGCAGCGCTGCGTTTTTAGCACCGCTTGCCCACACTTCGCCATCTACCGACCCGTTGCCGGTAATGAGTAATTTATCCATAGGAATGCCGTTATTGAACGTTCTCCGACGCAGTTTGCCACTGCGTCGGAGTAAACGTTTTGATGCTAATAGCGTGAAGGGCACCCGAAGCGATTTCGTCGCTGAGCGCAGAGTAAACTAACTGCTGACGTTTGACCGGAGAAAGGCCGTCAAAGGCTTCGCCAACCGCAATCACCTGAAAATTGCAGCCTTCACCCTGGATATGAAACTGACATCCGTCGATACGGGATTCAAGCAGTGCCTTTACCTCGTTGGGTTGCATGGGGCAAAAAACTCCTTTGGGGTCATCGTAATTAATGAGCGTAAGCGGGTCGACATAATAAAGAAAAGCGGTGCGCTTGGCGATGCCGCACTGTTAAACGGCTAGCGTCGTGGCAGGATGCTCAATTAATTCGTTCAACTCAGCCAAGGACGCTAGCCGCTTAAGGGGCTCAGACAAATCGATCGCATCGACCGTGATGGCACGCAGCTGGCAGATACGCAGCCATTCAAACAATACGCTAATGGCAACGCTGCTGGCTTTATCGACGCCGCTAAAATCAAACATCACGGCGTCTAGGTCTGTGCTTTTCAGCCACTTAACGCCACTGGCGGCCAAATCGGCCGCCAGTGCTACGTTTACGTCGCCTACGACCTTTAAGGTCGTGCTTTCTACGTTAATAGAGACGTCAGTGTGTGAATACAGCACTGTCACGCATCGCCTCCTTGTTCCAACTCATCAACGCCCACTTCGGGCGACCATCCATTGATGACCGCATCATAATCGCGGTTATTATCGCGCATCGCCTGGTCGAACTGGTTACGGAACGTCAGCCCTAAGTTAATGCCATTGACGATCACATTAACCACTCGCCATTCGCCATCTGACAGCCGCAGGCTATAGCTCACGGGATACACTTGGCCGTTGTTGGCAACCACTTCCATGGCAACGCTAGCCTGGTCGTCGTAGCGCTGAGCCTGCTGAGCATCCAACACTCGCAGCTCGTCATAATCAAAGGTCACCAATCCACGCGTATAGGTGTCAATCAGCGTTTGACGAAACACATCGGCAAAACGGCTACGCTGCTCTGGCGAGGCATTGCGGAAATAGTTACCCATGACGCTAGCACCGATATAGCGAAAGTCAGCTACTTGATCGAGGCTGCTGTCCACCAGCGCTTCAAGCTCATTCAAGTTATTGGCGTAGTAGTCTTCTCTACCGTCAAGGTCCCCCATTAGCGAACTGATATTGTCACGGATCATATCTTCGGGCGATTGAGACTGCGCCAGCGCCTGAAACGGCACCGACATTGCTACCAGCATCGTGACTGAGACAAGCCAAAGGCTAACGGTGTTATTTACTTTTTTCATCACTTTAATCTCCCTACTCGTTATCCTATGAGAATGGCATTTAGCGACTTGCTGCCATTAACTACTTGCCATATTGGACACAAATTGTTGAATAAGTTCTTCTAACACCAGCGCCGACTGGGTGTCACGAATCGAGTCGCCGTCTTCGAGCATGTCAGGATCACCGCCTACGCTCAGGCCAATATACTGCTCACCTAAAAGACCTGCCGTTAGGATAGAAGCAATGGAGTCGCTAGACAGCTGGCCTTCAAGCTCGCTGTTCAAGCTCAATACCACGCGGGCATCATACCACTCTGGGTCTAGCTCAATGCTTTCTACCCGCCCTACCGTTACGCCCGCCATAGTGACCCGCGAACGCGGCTTTAGCCCGCCGATATTGGCAAAGTTGGCCTCCAGCTGAAACGACTGCGAGGGCGCTGAAAGCGTTAGTCCACTGACGCGCAAGCCGAGAAATACCAAGCCCAAAATGCCGGCAATCATAAACAGGCCAACACCAAACTCCATGGTTTTACTACGTCTCATGAAACGACTCCACCCATCAAAGGCCGCCAAACATGACGGCCGTCATCACAAAATCAAGCCCCAGAACTGCAAGCGACGAATACACAACCGTGCGCGTGGTAGCGCGAGAGATACCTTCAGAGGTAGGCACCAGATCATAGCCCTGAAAGACAGCAATCCACGTCACCACCAGGGCAAAGACCAAGCTTTTGATCATGCCATTACCAATATCGCTGACGAAGGCGACGTTGGCCTGCATGTTGCTCCAGTAGGAGCCTTCAAACACGCCTAACCACTCAACGCCGACTAGATAACCACCCCAAATACCCACCACGCTAAACCCGACGGTCAGAATAGGCAGTGACACAAACCCCGCCCATAGCCGTGGCGCCACGACTCTGCGCAGTGGATCAACGCCAATCATCTCCATACTGGTTAACTGCTCAGTGGCTTTCATTAAACCAATTTCGGCGGTCAACGCAGAGCCGGCGCGGCCAGCAAACAACAGCGCGGCCACCACCGGCGCGAGCTCACGCAGTAGAGACAGCGCCACCATTTGACCCAGCGCTTGCTCAGCGCCAAAGTCCACCAAAATGGTGTAACCCTGAAGCGCGAGCACCATGCCGATAAACAGCCCAGAAACCAGCACAATAGCCAACGAGAGCACGCCCACAAAGTGCATTTGATGCACCCATAGCCGCCAACCCTCCCGCGAGGGAACGCCAACGGCCGACTGGGCAAGAAACACCCCAGCGCGGCCTAAGGCTTCCATTAAATCGCATCCTCTGCGCCCCAGTCGGGTGATACGCGCGGTGCCGTTTGAGAATTTTGACTGCATTGATCCTGCCTTTATACATTTAGGGAACCTCTGATTAACTATTGCGCTTGCCTACACGGCGTTAGTCAGAGGCTCCTTAGCCTATTATCGTTGCGCGGCCTGCCCCAGAATATCGCGATAAAACGCCTCAGCGGGATAGTGAAACGGCACGGGACCATCGGGCTCGCCATGCACAAATTGGCTAACCCGCGGGTCCTGATTGGTATCCAGCGTTTGCGGCGTGCCATGCGCCACTACTTGGCCATCAGCAATCAAATAGAGGTAGTCCGCAATACTCAGTGTTTCTTTAATATCGTGCGAGACCACGACAGAGGTTAGCTGTAGCGCCTGATTGAGACGCTTAATCAGCTGAACCAAAACGCCCATTGAAATAGGGTCTTGGCCAACGAAAGGCTCATCGTACAAAACAAGCTCGGGGTCTAGCGCGACGGCTCGCGCCAAGGCAACTCGCCGCGCCATTCCGCCTGAAAGCTCGGCGGGAGTCAGTTCACGCGCTCCGCGCAAACCTACCGCCTGCAGCTTTAACAGCACCAGATCACGCACCATTGTGTCGGGCAAGTCGGTGTGCACGCGCAGCGGAAAGGCAACATTTTCAAACACGTCTAAATCTGAAAAGAGCGCACCACTTTGAAACAGCATGCCCATGCGCTTGCGTAGCGTGAACAGCGCTTTGCGTGACAGGCGATGAACGTCCTGACCATCAATTAAGACTCGCCCTCGATCCGGCGCCAGCTGGCCACCTATGAGCTTAAGCAGCGTTGTCTTGCCGGTGCCACTGGGCCCCATGATAGCAGTGACTTTACCCCGCGGAATCGACATATTGACGCCACGAAAAATCTCGTGATCGCCACGAGAAAAATAAAGATCTTCAATTTCTATGAAGGGTGTCTCTGTCATAGCTCAGTTGACTCTTAGCGCGACGCGGCCAGGGCTAGCTATTATACGCCACTTGCCGATGCCGCATTTAAAAAAACAGCGTTCTAATACATTATCGAACAACGTACTATAACTCTACTAAGCGCTATCACGCTAACCGATGTTACGATCAACAGGCACAGCATGCCCACGCACATCTGCCCCAATAGCGGCTGAAGTACTGCCTACGAGCACTGCCAAGATGTTATTCTTAGCGGCTGTCGCCCTTTATATATTCAATCGCCAAGAGATATCGCTATGCGCCAGCCTCTCGCCTCCCCCAGCCTACTGCGCGAAAGCGCCTTACGTACGCTGCAAATTGAGCAGGCAGCTATTGGTGGCCTGCAAGCCAAGTTAGACGAAAACTTTGACCGCGCCTGCGAGCTTATACTCGCCTGCCAAGGGCGCGTCGTGGTCACCGGCATGGGTAAATCTGGTCATATAGCCGGCAAGCTTGCCGCCACCTTGGCCAGCACCGGCACACCCGCCTTCTTTGTTCACCCAGGCGAAGCCAGTCACGGCGATCTGGGCATGATTACTCGTGCCGACGTTGTGCTGGCGCTGTCTAACTCCGGTGAAACGGCCGAAGTGACCGCCCTTCTGCCGCTGCTGAAACGCCTAGGTACGCCGCTGGTCAGCATGACCGGACGGCCCGGCTCCACGCTTGCCAAGCATGCTGATGCGCATCTAAATAGCGGCGTTGAGCGCGAGGCATGCCCGCTGGACCTTGCCCCCACTAGCTCAACCACGGCCGCCCTAGCGCTGGGTGATGCGCTCGCCGTAGCATTGCTGGAAGCCCGAGGCTTTACCGCTGAAGACTTCGCTCTTTCGCATCCGGGTGGCAGCTTAGGCAAACGTTTACTGCTGCGCGTGAGGGATCTTATGCACGATGGCGCGCGCTTGCCGCAAATTCCGCTAGGCAGCCCGCTGCGTGATGCCTTATTAGAGATTACCCGTCAAGGGCTAGGCTTTACCTGCGTGGTTGATAGTGACGGTCGCTTAGCCGGGGTATATACCGATGGCGACCTGCGGCGCACGCTGGACCAATACCACAACTTACGCGACGTCTTAGTTGATGATGTCATGACTCGGCCAGGTAAACGTATCGGCCCCGACATACTAGCAGCAGAGGCGGTACGCATTATGGAAGAGGGCCGAATTACGGCACTCGCGGTGGTTGATGAACAACAGCGCCCGGTTGGTGCCTTACATATGCATGACTTGCTTGTTAGCGGCGTTATTTAACGTATTTATCGCAAGATTTAGCGACTTCTTAAAAGAATGGAGGCTTTATGACCCTATCTGCAGCCCTACTTGATCGACTCCGCCGCGTTCGACTATTGGCGTTAGATGTTGATGGCGTACTCACCGATGGTCGACTTTACTTTCAGGCTGACGGCATCGAAATTAAAGCCTTTCATACTCAGGATGGCCATGGTCTAAAGCTGCTTAAGCGGGTCGGCATCCACGTCGCGCTGATTACTGGCCGCGATTCGCCCATGGTTAGCCAGCGTGCCGCGGCGCTGGGTATCGACCATGTCTTTCAAGGCTGTGAGGATAAGCTCGCCACCTTGCGCGGCCTGTGCCAACGTTTGGATATAGAGCTAGAACAAGTCGCCTATTGCGGCGATGATCTTCCGGATCTATCGGTTATCAAGCGCTGCGGTGTCGGCATTACCGTTCCCAGCGCGCCGGACTATATGCACACTCATGCCGACTGGACAACGGAACGGCTTGGCGGGCACGGCGCGGTACGCGAAATTTGCGATACTCTGCTTGAAGCCCAAGGGCACTGGAGCGCAGTGCTCGACACTTACTTGCACGGCCGCACATAAATGCTTAAGCATCTTAAAACACGTCTAGGATTAACAGGGCTTTTTATCGCCCTGGGCGTGCTATTGGTGTGGCTTGGTCCTGGCGGGTCTCAAAAAATCGCTATCGATCCAGAAGCGCAGGCCCAAGAGCCAGGGCACGTACTTCAGGATGCTGAAATCACTCTGTTTGGCGACAACGGTAACGTCTTACAGTCACTAAAAACACCGCGCCTCATCCATACGCCGCAAAGCGGGGAAACCTGGTCTGAGAGCCCTCAGGCAACCCTGTATGACAGCGATGAGCGCCAGTGGCTAGCCAGTGCCGATGTCGGCACGCTTAATACCAATACTCAGGCCCTCGTTATGTCAGGCTCCGCGCGACTGATTGCGCCAGACGAAGGATGGCAGCTGGATACTGAAGAACTGCACTATGATGGTCTCACTCAGCATGCATGGAGCGAGGCACCGGTATTACTGCAACAGCCGCCCCAGCAAATGAACGCTTCACATATGGATGCATGGTTAAACGATAGCCAGGTCCGCTTATCTGACGGTGTGCGCGGCACTCATCCACCTGCCACACAACGCTAACAGGAGTCGCCATGAAAGCACTTATCTACACCGCCCTTTTTGCGCTCGCAGTGCCGCTATCAGCAGCAGCCCAAACCAACCAAGCGCCTGTGGAGGTGGAAGCCGACCGCTTAGATCTTGATCAGCGCGCGGGTACCGCCGTTTACACCGGGGATGTGAATATTCGCCAGGGCGAAATGCAGCTGCGCGGTGAGCGAGTGGAAATTCAACGCAATGAGGCGGGCGAGCTTTCGCGCGCAACGTCTACCGGCGAGCGTGCTTACTTACGCCATCAGGTCGAAGGACAAGAAGGCCCGACGGAAGGCTGGGCTCGGCGGATTATTTATCACGTCGCCGAACGCCGAGTGGAGCTCATTGATCAAGCTGAACTGACCCAGCAGGACGACACATTTACCGGCGGGCGGCTTGAATATTTCATTGACCGTGAAGTGATTCAAGCGCGTTCAGACGTTGACGGTAGCGAGCCCCAGCGTATCCGCATGACTATTCAGCCGGAACAATAGAGAGTCAATCGATGGCAACTGCTGACAATGCGCCGATAAAAACACTATATGCCCACCACTTGGCGAAAAGTTACAAACGCCGCCGAGTGGTTAAAGATATTAACTTGGAAATCTCCCAAGGCAGCGTCGTCGGCTTACTCGGCCCTAACGGCGCGGGCAAAACCACGTCGTTTTATATGATTGTCGGGCTGGTCAAATCTGACGCCGGCAAAGTGGGCATTGACGACTTAGATTTAACCCGCGCCCCGATGCATGAACGCGCAGCGGCAGGCATTGGCTACCTGCCCCAGGAAGCGTCTATTTTTCGCAAATTATCGGTTGCCGATAATATTATGGCGATATTAGAAACGCGCAAAGAACTCGACCGCCCAGGCCGCGAAGAGCGCCTGGAAGCCTTGCTTGAAGACTTCCACATCACCCATATTCGCGACAATCTAGGCATGAGCCTCTCAGGCGGGGAGCGCCGCCGTGTAGAAATTGCCCGCTCGCTAGCAACTGAACCCGCCTTCATCTTGCTAGATGAGCCCTTTGCCGGGGTTGACCCCATTTCAGTGGGCGAGATTAAAACCATCATTCGCGCGCTAAAACAGCGCCATATTGGCGTTCTGATTACCGATCATAACGTCCGTGAAACGCTGGACATTTGTGATATCGCTTACATTGTCGGCGATGGCCATATCATCGCCAGCGGCCCCCCGGCGTCGATCCTCACTAACCAGCAAGTCAGGGATGTTTATCTGGGCGCAGATTTTCGTCTGTAGGCTTATTTTTGCCCATAAATCCCGCTTTATAACGCTTTAACTACCAATGGCATGCTTATTGCACTTGCACCCAGCCCCCACTCGCACTAGGGTAAAGCATTCCGATTAACGAGTGGTTCTCAAATGGTCATGAAAGCTTCTCTTCAACTGCGCATTGGGACACAGCTGACCATGACACCTCAGCTGCAGCAGGCCATCGCCCTGCTGCAGCTATCGACTCTGGACCTTCGCCAGGAAATTCAGCAGGCCCTAGATGCCAACCCTATGCTGGAACAGGAAGATGAGTTCGGTGAAGAGGCCGTGAGCGAGCCTAAAGAGGAGGAGTGGTCAGAGAGCATCCCCACCGAGCTTTCCGTTGATAGCGACTGGTCGGACACCTATCAAGACCTTGGCGGCACGGGCAGCAGCAGTGAGGGCCCTGATTTTGAGCGCCAGGCTGCCGAACAGAGCCTTCACGGCCACCTATTGTGGCAACTCGCCATGACCGATTTTAGCGCGCGTGAGCAGCTGGTTTCCGAGAGTCTCATCGACGCCCTAGACGCCAACGGCTACTTGACCCAGCCGCTTAATGATATTCGTGAAGGGCTACGCGCCCAGGGTATTGATGGCCTTAGCCAGCGCGAAGTGGAAACAACATTACTCAAGCTGCAGCAGTTCGAGCCCACCGGTATTTTTGCCCGCGACCTGCGTGAATGCTTGATGCTGCAGCTCGCTGCCCTGCCAGATGATACGCCGCTGCTGGTGCCTGCCCGCAGGCTAGTGCGCCAGTTTCTTGAAGCGCTCAGCAAAGATGACATGCGCTTACTCAAGCGCCGCTTAGGGCTCGATGACGAGCAGCTAGCCAATGTTATCCAGCTAATTCGCAGCCTAGATCCACGCCCAGGCAGCGCTTACGGCGTGACCAACGACAGCTATATCACGCCCGATTTAGTAGTGCGTCATGATAATGAGGGCTGGCATTTAGAACTCAATCAGGACGCCCTGCCTCGGCTGAGAATTCAACCTGACTACGCCAGTTTGATAAAGCGTGCGGATAAAAGTCAGGATAATCAGTTTTTGAAAGAACACCTGCAGGAAGCGCGCTGGTTAATTAAGAGCCTTTCGAGTCGTAACGACACGCTGCTGCGAGTGGGCCGTGAAATCATTACCCGTCAAATCGGCTTTCTCGAACACGGCGAAGAATCCATGAAACCGCTGATTTTGGCCGATATAGCCTCAGCCGTTGAGATGCATGAATCAACGATTTCACGGGTGACAACGCAGAAATATATTCATACGCCGCGCGGCGTGTTTGAACTGAAATACTTTTTCTCTAGCCAGGTGAGCGGCCAGGATGGCGACAGCCACTCCAGCACCGCGATACGCGCCCGCCTGAAGAAACTGATTCACGAAGAAGCCCCCGGCAAGCCGCTTTCGGATAGCCGCTTAGTGACGTTATTAGAAGAAGGCGGCATTCAGGTTGCGCGCCGCACGGTAGCCAAATACCGTGAAGCCATGGGCATTCCCTCTTCCAGTGAGCGGCGCCGTTTACGCTAGGAGCTGCCAGGTTTCAGCGAAACTCTCGACAAGGGCTTTGCAACGGAGCAAAAAGGGTTACAATCAAAAGGGCTACATATCTAAGTACTAAGTACAGTCCCTAAGTACCGTTCCTAAGTACAGCCCGATAGATAAGGAGTACGTCAATGCAAGTAAATATCACTGGTCATCACGTAGAACTGACTGACGCCTTGCGTGACTATGTTAATGAAAAGCTTGAGCGTGTTGAGCGTCATTACGACAATATAACCACGGTGCAGGTCACCCTATCGGTGGAGAAAGAACGCCAGCAGGCAGCCTGCACACTGCATGCAGCAGGTGCTGATTTACATGCAGAAGCCCTAGACAGTGATATGTACGCCGCTATCGATGCGCTGGCGGACAAAATTGATCGTCAACTCGTTAAACATAAGGAAAAAGCACAAGCCCGCGCCCAAGGCGCTGGTGTGCGTTAATTCAATGACGTTGGAAACCATACTCCCCCCAGAACGCGTTCTCTTCGACGTACCTGGGGGCAGCAAAAAAAGGGTGCTGGAATTTTTCAGCACCTTTATCGCCCAAAATACGCCCAGCCTCGATAGCCAAGAAGTGTTCAGCCGATTAATCGGCCGAGAGCGCCTAGGTAGTACAGGAATTGGCAACGGCGTGGCTATTCCCCATGCCCGCAGCCCTCACTGTTCTACGCCTATTGCTGGTTTTTTAAAGCTCTCAGAAGCGATTGATTTTGATGCTATTGACGGCGACCCCGTTGATCTAGTGTTTGTACTTCTGGTACCGGAACAAGCGGACGACACACACCTCTCTTTGTTAGGCCAAGTAGCCACCGTCATGAATGATGCGGATACTCGCCAGCAGCTACGCAAAGCAGGCAGTCAGCGCGAACTACTTGATCTCATTACCGCTAAAATTCGTGAGCATTCAGCGGATTAAACGGCGATCACTGATCACCAAGCCCCCATTTAAGCCGTTGGATTAACGCGAAGAGAAACTCTATGCAACTGGTCATCATCAGCGGTCGTTCTGGGTCTGGCAAATCTATCGCCTTACAAGCGTTGGAAGACCTAGGCTACTACGCGATTGATAACCTTCCCGTCATGCTGCTGGGATCACTGGTCGACGAATTACGCGACCAGGGTGACCGTGCCCATTTGGCCGTCAGCATCGATGCACGCAACTTACCGGGGGCTCTTGAACGTCTGCCCTCGCTATTAAAAGAGTTGCGCCAGCGCACCATTGATTTTCAAGTCATCTACTTAACGACTGATGCCCGTATTCTTCTAGAGCGTTACTCTGCCACACGCCGCCGACATCCGTTGACGCGCAATAGCGAAATGACCCTTGAAGAGGCCATCAATAAAGAAGAAGAGACGCTGCACGACATACGTGATTTGGCCGATCTATTGATCGACACATCGCGACTGTCAGTACACGATCTACGCCGCCGCATCACTGATCAGGTGGCTCATCAACGGCGAGACCAGCTGACGTTGACGTTTGAATCGTTCGGTTACAAGCGTGGGGTGCCGTTGGATGCTGATCTCGTCTTCGACGTGCGTTGCCTTCCCAATCCTTACTGGGATCCAACGCTGCGGCAATCGACAGGTCGTGACGCCAACATCGTTGCCTTCTTAAAAGGCTATCCCGTTGTGGACGCCATGCGTGACGATATCCAGGCATGGCTTGAACGCTGGCTACCGGCTTATCAGGATAGCCAACGCAGCTATATGACCGTTGCTATTGGCTGCACCGGTGGTCAACATCGCTCTGTCTATATGGTGGAGCAGCTTGCAAAAGGCTTAGCGGCTCGTGTAGGCGAAGTTCAACTGCGTCACCGCGAGCTAGGCCTGCAGTATACGCTGAGCGAACAGCCCTCGACGCCGTTGGCCAGCCTCCCCTCGATCAGCGATCAACCACCAACGTCTTAAGCACGTCTATTGATTAATGACACCACTCGGCGAAAAGGAACCAGGGTGCCAGAAAGAACACTCACACTCACCAATCAACGCGGACTACATGCCCGCGCGGCGACGAAGCTCGTTAAATGCGGCCAACAGTTCACGGCTAATATACGTGTCTATAAGCAGCAACAGATTGCCGATGCCGCTAATATTATGTCGCTATTAATGCTCGCCGCCCCGTGCGGCACTGAGCTAACTATCCATGCCGAGGGCGACGATGCAGAACAGGCGCTTGATGCAATTCAAGCGCTGTTCGAAGCTCGCTTTGAGGAAGATCAGTAGCCATTTACACTGATTAATTACCGGCCACTGTCATGGCATCAATCAGCCAGCTACCCGTGTGCACGCTGCCACGGGTATCGGTGTCATCACCAATGCCCACTAGGCCTGCGAACATCCGCTCCAGGTTACCAGCAATCGTGAACTCTTCGATCGGATATTGAACCTTACCGTTCTCGATCCAAAAGCCGGCCGCGCCACGGGAGTAATCGCCGGTAACGCCATTAACGCCCTGGCCCATCAGCTCCGTCACCCAAATGCCTTTCCCCATCTCCTGCAGCAACGCTTCGCGAGGCTTCAGCGGCGCAGTCAGGCGTACGTTGCGCGCCCCACCGGCATTACCCGTGGTCTGCATACCCATCCGCCTAGCGCTGTAGGAAGACAGCATATAGCTTTCGATACGCCCCTGATCGATAAAGCGATTATTGCGCGTTTGCACCCCTTCGCCATCAAACGGTGAGCTCGCGGTAGCGCCCACTTCCATGGGCCGCTCTTCAAGACTAAACCAGTCGGGAAAGAGCGCAGTACCAAGCCGATCACATAAAAAAGACGACTGGCGATAGAGCGCACCACCGGCGATACCGCCCAACAGATGCCCGATCAAACCACCGGATAACGACGGATCAAATAACACCGGAAAGGTCCCAGTGGGCGGACGCTGAGCACCCAGCCTACGCAGCGTGCGTGCGGCTGCTTCACGCCCTACGTCAGCGGGGTCACGCAGCGCTTTGGGGTCGCGCGCAGAGGTATAGTCGTAGTCACGCTGCATGCCGCCGGCATCTTGGGCAATCAGCATGCACGAGAGTGAATGGCTGCTGCCTTTTTGAGTGCCTAAAAAGCCATGGCTGTTGGCATAAACACGCACCCCTTCACCGCTGGACAGCGAGGCGCCATCCGACTGAGAAATTCCTTCCACGTCACGCCCTGCCTGCTCGCAGGCAAGCGCTAATTCAATCGCTTCATCTGTGGTTAGCGCCCAAGGATAGTGCACTTTTAAATCGGGCTGCTCGCTTGCCATCAGCGACGCATCGGCTAACCCTGCGGCGGGGTCTTCACCGGTATATCGAGCAATCGCCAACGCTTTCTCTACGGCGGCCTGAATCGACGCGCTACTGGCATCTGTAGATGAAGCGCTACCCTTACGCTGTCCTACGTAAAGCGTCACGGCAATACCCTGGTCGCGGGAGAGCTCAACCGTCTCAACTTCGCCCAAACGCACGCTCACGCCCATACCCTGATCAACGCTTGCGCCCACTTCGGCGGCATCTGCGCCCATGCGTTTTGCCAACGCTAGCGCCTCTTCGGCCCGCGCGGTGAGTAGCGACTGCTGCGCGGATGCATCAAATGCCTGTGCCATATGGCCTCCTTTTTCACCGAATCTCTCTCAATAGAATTGTCTTCGGCGAATCAATGTTGTACTCGCAGCTGGTATAATGCCGCAACGAATCTTGTCTGTGAGTCATATTATGCGTAAGCAACGTCCCGATCCAGTTGAAGTAGAAGAACAGGAAGAACGCCCTAGCAAGTCGCAACTCAAACGCGAAATGCATGCCTTACAGGCACTTGGGGAAACATTGATCGCTATGCGACCAGCGGAACGAGCCCGCTTCCCCCTCTCTGACGATATGCTGCGCGCAATTGAAGAGACCGCGCGCATTCGTTCTCATGAAGGTCGCCGACGTCATATGCAGTACGTTGGCAAATTAATTCGTAAAGAAGATCTCACTGCTATTCAAGGCGTATTCGATTCCATTGATCAGGAACAAGAGCAGCGCGATCATGCCTTTCATCGCCTCGAAAAATGGCGCGAACGCTTAATTGACGAGGGCGATGAAGCTGTCGATCTGTTCATGACGGAATACCCCGACGCCGATCGTCAAACGCTGCGTCAGCTCATTCGCAACGCCCAGCGAGAACGCGAAGAGGGCAAGCCGCCAACTAGTTCGCGCAAGCTCTTCAAACACCTGCGCGAAACTCTGGCACTTTAAGCCCGAGCTTAAGACGGCGATTATGAATGAGTACCGCCTACCGTCAGCTCATCCAACTTAAGGGTGGGCTGGCCAACACCGACCGGCACTCCTTGGCCTTCTTTACCGCACACACCAATCCCCGTATCAAGGGCCATATCGTGGCCGATCATCGAAACGCGCCCCATCGCCTCCGGGCCATTACCAATAAGCGTCGCGCCTTTGACCGGCACCGTCACTTTGCCATCTTCAATTAAGTAAGCTTCACTGGCGGAGAATACGAACTTACCCGACGTTATATCAACCTGGCCACCCGCAAAACTTACCGCGTAAATGCCGCGCTTTACGCTTTTGATAATGTCGCTAGGCTCATCCTGACCAGCCAGCATGACGGTATTGGTCATTCGCGGCATCGGCATGTGGGCAAATGACTCGCGCCGCGCATTACCCGTCGGCGCCATTCCCATCAAGCGAGCGTTGAGTTTATCCTGCATGTAGCCGGTTAAAATGCCATCTTCGATAAGCGGCGTGTATTGGCCGGGCGTCCCCTCATCATCAATACTCATTGAGCCACGGCAATCGACTAGCGTCGCATCATCCACAATATTGACGCCCTTCGCAGCGACCCGTTTGCCCATTTGCCCGGAAAAAGCGGAGCTTCCCTTACGGTTAAAATCTCCTTCAAGGCCGTGGCCCACGGCTTCATGCAGCAAAATACCCGGCCATCCTGACGCCAGAACCACGGGCATTTGGCCCGCGGGCGCATCAACGGCTTCAAGGTTTACCAGCGCCTGACGCACGGCTTCTTTAGCGTAGTGCTCCGCCACCTGCTCATCGCGCAGCTTGGCCATTGAATAACGCCCACCGCCGCCCGCGCTGCCGCGTTCACGACGGCCGTTTTTAACGGCAATAACGCTAACGTTGAAGCGCACCAGCGGGCGAATATCCGCCGCCAGAGTGCCATCGCTGGCCCGCACCAGTACGACCTCATAGGTACCGGAGAGAGAGGCACTCACTTGGCTAATGCTCGGATCCGCTGCACGCGCCACGCGATCGGCCTGCTTAAGCATAGCCACTTTATCTTCCGCGCTCAGCCCAGCCAATGGATCAATCCCGGCATAGCGTGACATAGCAGACACCGGGCGTACCCTTTGTCCAGGCAGGCGCTTACCGCTGCGCACAATGCCTGCCGCGGTGCGGCCAGTGTCCATTAGCGCATCGGCGGTGATTTGGTTTGAGTAGGCAAAGCCAGTTTTTTCACCCGCCAGTGAGCGCACACCAACACCGCCATCAATGCTGTAGCTGGCCTCTTTTACTTCGCCATCCTCTAACACCCAGCCTTCTTGCCAGGTACGTTGAAAATACAGATCGGCGTAGTCTATGCCCGCGCCCATCGCGTAGCCAAGCCCGGTTTCCAGAGCGTCTAAATCCAGCCCCCCGGGTGTCAGCAAAATGGCGGCAGCCGCGTCTATATCACTTTTATGTACGGTCATAGGGGGCCCTCTAAAGTAACCTGCGGCGAGGTCCAAGGGCCTCGCACGCGATAATGAAGTGTCGTGACCCGATCTAGCGCGTCACCAAAAAGCTTGTCTGCGATAAATAGCGCGCCGCCTACAATGGGCGCACCAACAGCAATTGCCGCGATAGGTAAACTTTGTGTCACTGGCAGTGTGACGCCAAGCCGCTGATCAAGTTCACGCGTCATCAGGTCGACATTACCGGTGACTGTTAAGGTGGTGGCCGGAGCTTCAATTTGCAATGGCCCTCGCAGCGTTAGCAGTCCATCGGTGACATCGGCGGTGCCATTGACACGATCAAACGCCGTGCCTTGGCCGGTAACGTCAGAAAAATCTAAGCGTATGCGGCGTAAAATATTATCGAAATTGAGCAGCCCGACTAAACGCGCTGGCGCAGACTCTAACGTGGCAAAACGGCCATCGCGCATGTCTGTATCTAGATAGCCATCGGCATTACGTAAATCGAGCTGCCAAGGCGCGCCCGGCCAATCCAGTGATGCGTTTACGTCGGTACTGCGGCTGCGCATCACAATAGGCTGATCAAGCCGCTCAAGCGCCGTGCCGATGTCTCCACCTTGAATAGAGATATCCGCCCGCGTGTGGCTGGTGGTTGAATCCCCTTCCCAGTGAAGCTCGCCGCGAGCGGAAAGCTGCCCTATGGTGAGACCGACCGGGGTTAGCGAAAACCCCTGTCCATCGGTTTGCCAATAAGCGGTCAACGGGCCAAAGCGACGTGGCCCCATGGCTATCTCTGCTAACCGCAAGCGGCCATTGGGCACATCGGCTAGCCAATCGGGAATCACAGCAGGCGGCTTGCGCTGGGTTTCAACCGCCTGCCACCAAGAATCGGGGGCTGGCGCTTCGCTGTCATGCTCTACATTGGCAAGCTTCAACAGGCGATCTAGCGCAATGCCCTCAATCGCAATATCCAGCGGCTGCGGCGAATCACTATTGTACAGCAAATGCCCGGTGACTAGATTGCCGGCCACATCAAGATCGACCTGGCCGCCGCTGACACTACCTGACGCGTTGACATTGCCTAAACATTCCGCCTGATAGATCACACAGGGCGTCGTTAGCGAGACATTCAGCGGCATCTGATTATCTTCGCCACTCGGCTGAGATGCACCTAGCGCCATCATCGGCTTAATAGCCTGCTGCCACGCCAGAGGATCAATGCGCGGCACATTCGCAACAAGGCTTATACCTGGCTGAGCTGGCCAAGCAGGCACCTGCTCTGCGGCACTGCCCAGATGCACCGTGCCAGCCAGCGCTTGATTACCGAACAGCCCTCGCGCAGAAAAAATATCCGCTAGGCGGCTTTCAATACGCCCAGAGTCGATATCGGCGGTCAATACCCAAGGCCAAGGCTGCTGGGGCGTTTTTGCAAACGGTTCAGGTAAATGGCTAGTAACGCCGACTAAACGACTTTCCACTCTTACGGTCGGTGTGGGCAACAGGCCTACGCGGCCCTTCCACTGCAGCTGCCCCTCTAGCGGCAAACGCCCCTGGCTATCGTCTAACCCTGCCAAACCGAAAAGTGCCGCCGTCGCGACGCTGCCCTGCAGCTGAATCCCGTCGCCCAGCGTATCTATATCGGCGTTTATTTCCCCACCCAAAACCTGGCCATTCGCCGTGCCAACCAGCCCTCCGCTTTCACCATTTTGCAACCAGCGTAGATCCCCTTCGGCCGAGCGAAGACGCACTCCCAGCGGCAAATAAACAACCTCAGAGAACCGTGGCAGCGCATTAATTTCTAGCTGGATAGCCTCAGGCGTTTGCAGCGGCAGCGACAGCGCAATATCGCCATCAACGTCACCGGCTACCCGCAAATCACTCAACTGCGAAAGATCAATATCAGGCATGGCCTGAAGAAACGATATAAGCGCCGAGCCTTCCGACTGTAATTCTCCGGAGAGCTTAAGCGTCTCATCCTCCATTACTAGCTCGCCCTTGGAAGCTGCCACGCCATGGCTCTGGGCGCTCTCTATCTCCGCTTTTAGCACTTTATCCTGCCACTTGAGGCGGCCCTCGATATCGTCAAGGCGCGGCCAGCCGGGCGCAATGGGCAAATGTCCTTGGGTAACGGCCAGCGCGAGCGTCGCGGTAAAGTCATCGGCACTGACGGTTTCACCAATAGGCAGGCTCAGCTGTAATGATCCATCGGTCACGTAGCCGCCGATATCATCAAGCAGCCAGTCCTGCAGCTCATCATCCATAACGCCTAGCGGCAGCCACTGAGCCAACGGGCGCTCAAGGGCGTCCACGTCACTAAAATCAAGATCTAAACCAAAATGGCCGCGCTGATCACCGCTGACCAATCCGAAGCCACCCGATACCTGTGCTCCGTCCCACTCAACGTTAAGGTGCTTGCCGCTGACCATCGTATTAGGGCCGTCGTAGACCCACTCAACCTCTCCTTCGGCGCTTTGCAACTGCATGGGAGCGGCAAAAAACTCGGGGAAATAAAGGGTGCTGTCACCGTCACTACTAAACTGCACCTGACCGCGAAAGTCGCGCGCCTGGACCCAGGCATCGAGGGGGCCGCCGCCGGGCACCTGTTCCCATGGCGACACTTCAACACCGGTTAGTGCGGCGTCTACTCCCCAGCGGCCATCCCACTGACCCACCTGTAGCCCCTGCACCTGACCGCGCGGCGAGAGCGTTTGCAAAACGCGGGTCAACGATTCGGGCAGCAAGACATAGTCACGCCAAGCGGTAAGCGACGCGAGCTCAAAGGCACTGGTGCGCACCTCCCACCGGCCCGGCTGATGCGTGGCATGCCAATGTCTTGGCAAAGCAGGCCCAACGCTGGCACCCGGTGGCTGCGCCCACTCAACGCTATCCGCATCGCCACTTAGCCATGCCTCACCGCCGTCACCGTCGCGCTGCCACAAGCCGCTGGTTTTAATATCCCTTAACACCGCGTACTGAATGTCGTGGCGCAACGTCAGCTCAGGAATCTCGACAGAAACCCTGGCCTCCTCAAGGCGCCCGGCGCCCCAACGTCCCCATAGCCGCGCACTGCCACCCGCCTGCTCTAAATAAGGCATATGGTCGGGACGAAACATGGCGGCTAACACGACCAGCTGATCTAACTGAACATCCAACTGCAAGGCTGCCGAAAAGTCGCTAAAGCCACGCTGGCCAGGCTGCATTTCGACCTTTATTTCAGCCGCGGGCAGAGCAACCTCGCGCGCCTGCTGGAGTGATTGCGCAATATCGATAGCGCCTTCAAGCCGAGTACGTCGCTCATCACCGGTCAGTAGCAGAGTCTGGGCGTGCAGCAGCACGGTGTCTTCCCGGCCATGCAGCACGACGCGGGTGTCATCAACCCACAGCCTCTGGCGCAAAATTAACCCGGCCCAGTCGTCGACAGTGGCTAAATCCATATCGGGGTCGGGCGATAACAGCGGTAGCTGAGCCGGCTCAGGCCACTGCCACGCGCTACCAGCGCCCTGATAGAGATGAAACTGCGTGCCGGTGATGCGAGCGTCGCTAAAGATCGGCGCTAAATTGGCAAGTGACGCCCACGTATCCAGCCGCAGTCCCGCATGGTCTAGAGAAAATAGCGCTTGGCCATCCGGCGCTTGCGCATTCACGCCGTCAAGGCTTAGCAACAGATCATTACGTGCAAGAGACAGCGACAATCGCTCGATAGTGACGGGCACGCCAATACGCGCTTCAAGCAGCGCTTCAATACGCGGGGTTAAGGCGTCGGACTGGCTCATCACCAGGCGGAGCAACAGCAGCAGTACGGCGATGCTGCCCAATACCCATGCCACGGCCACCAAACTCCAACGCACCAGGAAACGAGTCTGCATGATTTACATCAGCACAATATCGTACTGCTCTTGGGAGTAGTGCTGCTCAACCTGGAAGCGAATCGTTTTGTTGATAAAGGTTTCCAGGTCTGCCACCGCCGCGGACTCTTCATCCAGCAACCGGTCAACAACTGACTGCGAGGCAAGCACCATGTAGGTTTCAGCACTGTAGGCGCGCTCTTCGCGCAAAATTTCTCGAAAGATTTCGTAGCAGACGGTTTCTGGGGTTCTCAGCGTTCCCCTGCCGCTGCAGGTGGGGCAAGCCTCGCAGAGTGTTTGTTCCAAGCTTTCACGGGTACGTTTGCGGGTAAGCTGAACCAGCCCAAGCTCTGTGACGCCCGTGCACTTGGTTTTGGCATGATCACGCTCTAAGGCTTTTTCTAAAACGCGCAAGACCTGGCGCTGGTGTTCAACGTCAATCATATCGATAAAATCGATAATGATGATGCCACCTAAATTGCGTAGCCGAAGCTGGCGAGCAATCGCTGTTGCTGCCTCCAGGTTGGTTTTAAAGATAGTCTCTTCAAGATTGCGGTGGCCGACATAGCCGCCGGTATTAACATCGATGGTGGTCATTGCCTCGGTCGGATCAATCACGAGATAGCCACCCGACTTCAGCTGTACCTTACGACCCAACGCCTTTTGAATTTCATCCTCGACGCTGTAAAGATCAAAAATGGGCCGCTCGCCAGGATAATATTCAATGCGATCAACGGCATTAGGCATGAACTCTTCAGCAAACTCGACTAGCTTGACAAAATTTTCACGCGAATCGATACGCACTTTTTCGATGTCATCACGCATCACGTCACGCAGCGTGCGCATAAATAGCGGCAGATCATCATAAATAACGGTTTGCGGGGCCGCGCTGACTTTCCGCTCACTGACGTTACGCCATAGCCGCAGCAGAAAATTCATATCGCCTTTAAGCTCTTCGTCGCCCACGCCTTCGGCCGCCGTACGAACAATAAAACCGCCCGTCACCTCTAGCGCCTGCTCGCTGACGCTGGCGTCCAACAGCGCCTTTAAGCGCTCACGCTCATGCTCATCTTCAATGCGCTGAGAAACACCGTGGTGTGGCGAATCAGGCATATAAACCAAGTAGCGCGAAGGAATCGACAGATGCGTGGTTAAGCGCGCACCTTTACTGCCAATAGGGTCTTTGGTCGCCTGTACGACGAGCGCCTGACCTTCATGCAGCAGCTGAGCGATCGTTTGCTGTTCATCCTGAGGCGTGCCGGGGGGCATCACTTCGTGCACATGAATGAAAGCGGCACGCTCAAGGCCAATATCGACAAAAGCAGCCTGCATACCCGGCAGCACGCGCACCACTTTGCCTTTGTAGATATTGCCCACGATGCCACGCCGACGGGAGCGCTCGATCAGTGCCTCTTGCAAAACGCCATTTTCCACCAGCGCAACGCGGGTTTCCATTGGTGTTAAATTGATGAGAACTTCACCGCTCATGCACAAATCCTTATAGGTTGACGTATTCCTTGCTAGCGATACATGCGCCGATCGACTCGCGCTTAGCGCGTTAAATGCACTGCCAGATAGGAACTCCCTGTCGGCGCAGCAAGCTCGTCGTCTCAAATAGCGGCAGCCCCACTACTGCAGAATGGCTGCCTTGAATCTCTTTTACAAATATCGATGCTAAACCTTGGATGGCATAGCCTCCCGCCTTATCAGCCGGCTCACCGGTCTGCCAATAGGTGGAGATTTCCTGCTCTTCGATTACGCGCATCGTCACCTGAGTGGTGACGCAGCAAGAGAGCATGCCCTCCGGCCCGGTCACAGCTACGGCAGTGAGCACTTGATGCGATCGCCCTGACAATAGGCGCAGCATCGAGGCTCCCTCTTGAGCATCCGCAGGCTTACCTAGAATACGCCCATCAACAGCAATAGCGGTATCGGAACCTAAGGTTGGCAAGTCAGTAAGCGACAGCGCCGCCTCTGCTTTGGCAATCGCTAAGCGATACACGTAAGCCGTCGCCGACTCCCCTGCCAGCGGCGTTTCATCAATATCACAGGGATGAACCGTCACCGGCACGCCGATGGAAGCCAGCAACGCACGCCGACGCGGGGATGCAGAGGCCAGACACAAAACCGGTGCAGAAGCGCTCACGAAGCGGCTAACCGGCGTTCCAATGCTTGGAACATAGTGGATAGCCAAGGCCACAGCAGAGCGCTAATCAAGGAAGGAATCAAAAAGGCCAAATGGATTGAAAAATCGCCCACGATAGTACGTAACCACTGCGCAACAAGCTGCACTAAGCCAATGAGCACCAGCACGAGCGCCGACTGCTGCACCAGTGAATAGGCGCGGAATCGGGGGTATACCAAGGCACATAAAAAAGCCAGCAGCGCATAAACCATCGCATGCTGGCCTAGCGCAGTGCCTTCTATTAAATCCATCAGAATGCCCAGCACAAAGCCGTGAAAAACGCCGACTCGATCGGGCGTGCGCATACACCAGTAGATCAGCATCAGGCCCAGCCATTCAGGGCGATATACCTGCCAGCCATCGGCCAGCGGCATGACTTGCAGGCACACTGCTAATAGCAGGCTTAGCCAAATAAACAGTAGCGGAACAATCGGTGCGCGGGCCATCAGGGCACCTCTTGAGGTGATACATTTGGATCAGGATTGGATAGCTGAAGCGAAGAGCGCAGCGCTGCTGCAGAGATATCCAGCGTCTCATCCCACGCATGTTCGTCTATCTCTTGCTGAGGCGGCGGAAAGAGCAGCAAGAAGTGACGCGAGCGCTGCAGCTGTGCCATTGGCTCAGCCGTTACGCGTGCAAAAGGTTGACCCGGATCATGGTAGACCTCGGTCACTCGGGCCACGGGGTACCCGGGAGGAAAACGCCCGGCCAGGCCTGACGTTGTTAGCAGGTCGCCCTCACGAATGTCTGCCGTATCCGGCACGTGCATTACATTGACGCTGCTGTAGCGCCCGGCACCCTGCACGATAAAACGCAGACCGTTGCGATTTAGCTGCACAGGCAAGGCATGACTAGCATCAGCCAATAGCAGTACGCGGCTAGAGTAAGCCGACACCGCGGTAATTTGGCCGACCAAACCCGACGCATCAATGACCGGCTGCCCCACGTAGGCACCGTTACGGTGACCGCGGTTAACCACCATTTGATGACTAAATGGATCGTTATCTAACGACAACAGCTCAGCGGTGATATAGGGAATATCACGCCGCTCGGCGGCATTCAGCAAATCACGTAATTCGCTATTCTCTGCCGTCAGATTAGCCATGCGCTGACCGCGATGGGAAAGCGTTAAAATTTGCTCGCGCAGGCGTCGATTTTCGTCCACCAGCGCCTGTTGATCGGAGAGCGCAAGCGACCCCCAATTCAATAGGTCGCTAGGCACGCTAACGACCCATTGTATAGGCGCCACGACCATCGACATTTGCGCGCGCACCTGCTCCATACGCGTGAAATGATGGTCGACAAACATCAAGGCACTGGCGGCCAGCACGCAAAAAAACAACCGGTAGCCCGGCAATGGCCCGTGCGAAAACAGCGGTTTAATAGGCAATCCCCCCGCATTAACCGCTGAGATCAGTCGCTCGACAGCAACTCAAAGGTATGCTGATCAATCATTTCCAGCGCTTTACCACCACCGCGCGCAACGCACGTCAGCGGGTCTTCAGCCACAATCACCGGCAGCCCTGTTTCTTCAGCAATCAGCTTATCGAGATCGCGAAGCAAGGCACCGCCACCGGTCAACACCAAGCCACGCTCGGCGATATCGGAGGCCAGCTCTGGCGGCGACTGCTCAAGAGCGCTTTTGACCGCGGAAACAATGGAGCCAAGCGTTTCTTGCAGGGCTTCAAGCGTTTCGTGAGAATTTAGCGTAAAGCTGCGTGGAATGCCTTCAGCCAGGTTACGTCCGCGCACGTCTATTTCGCGCAGTTCGCCACCCGGATAAGCACAGCCAATCTCTTCTTTGATGCGTTCGGCCGTCGCTTCACCAATTAAGCTGCCGTAGTGACGACGAACGTAGGCGGTAATGGCTTCATCAAAACGGTCGCCACCCACTCGAATAGATTCGGAGTAGACCACGCCGTTGAGTGAAATAATCGCAATTTCAGTGGTACCACCACCGATGTCCACGACCATTGAGCCCTGGGCTTCATCAACCGGAAGGCCTGCGCCAATGGCTGCCGCCATGGGTTCTTCAATCAAGAACACCTCGCGGGCACCGGCACCTTCCGCCGACTCACGAATCGCCCGACGCTCGACTTGCGTTGACATGCAAGGAACGCACACCAGCACACGCGGGCTCGGGGTTAAAAAGGTGCTTTGGTGAACTTTGCGGATAAAATGCTGGAGCATCTGCTCGGTCACGGTGAAATCGGCGATAACGCCATCTTTCATCGGACGGATCGCAGTGATATTGCCAGGCGTACGACCCAGCATTCGCTTGGCATCGGTGCCGACTGCCGCAACGCTGCGCATTGTGCCAGACTGGCGAATAGCGACCACGGACGGCTCATCAAGCACGATACCGCGACCGCGTACATAAATCAGTGTATTGGCCGTACCCAAATCGATCGACAGATCGCTGGAAAACAGCCCCCTCAAACGTTTAAACATGGATGTCGTTACCTAGTGCAGACCGGGAACCCTGTGCGGATGCAAACGGTATCACCGCAACCCCCTGGCAGCAAGCACGAGTCGTGCCTAATACTGCCCGTTAAGGCCAAGATGTGGTACCTTTTGCGGCTATTTTCCACGTCTGCGACACAAGACGTTTTTTTGATATCGGTATGTATACCGCTTAAAGCGGATTATGTTCCCTTACGTTTATGAGGAAATTCCGATCATGGCGCTTGAAGAATCTCATGTGCGCCGGGCTGCCCACCTAGCCCGACTCGCCGTCAGCGATGACCAAGCCAGTGGCTTTGTAGATGACCTAAGCCGGATTCTGGATATGGTCGACCAACTACAAAGCATTGATACTGAAGGTGTTTTACCGCTATCTCATCCGTTAGATGCGACCCAGCGGCTGCGCGCCGACGAAGTCACAGAAACCAACCAGCGCGACACGTTTCAGCGCTGTGCTCCGGCAGTGGAAAACGGCCTGTATCTCGTCCCCCGCGTTGTTGAATAAACTTTGTTGAATAAAGCTGTTGAATCAACACGCGTTTGAGATTACCGGGCTGCCACTTTCGCCGCTATTTTTTTCGCCCCTGAACGGAGCTTCTGGGTCATGTATGAGAAAACATTAACGCAACTCGCCGCCGCCTTAAAAAAAGGCGAGTTTTCAAGCCGCGAACTGACCTCGCATTATCTACAGCGTATTGAAAAGGCTGATAGCAAGCTCAATAGCTTTATCAGCGTGACCGCAGAGCAGGCGCTGGCACAGGCTGACGCAGCCGACAGTACGCGCGCCGCTGGTAAAGCAGGAACGCTCACGGGCATTCCCCTCGCTCTCAAAGATATTTTTTGTACTCGCGATGTAAAAACCAGCTGCGGCTCTAAAATGCTGGATAATTTTATTGCGCCCTACAATGCCACCGTGGTTGAAAAGCTCAACGCCGCGGGCACGGTCAGCGTGGGTAAAACCAATATGGATGAGTTCGCCATGGGCTCTTCCAATGAAAATAGCTTTTACGGCCCGGTAAAAAACCCCTGGGATCTGACGGCAGTACCCGGCGGCAGCTCCGGCGGCAGCGCGGCAGCTGTGGCGGCAGGTTTAGTACCCGCAGCGATGGGCACCGACACCGGCGGTTCCATCCGCCAGCCGGCCGCGTTTTGTGGGATTACCGGTTTGAAGCCTACCTACGGCCGAGTGTCGCGTTACGGCATCATCGCCTACGCCTCAAGCCTTGATCAGGCAGGCCCCATGGCGCGCAGCGCTGAAGACTGCGCACACTTGCTAGGGGTCATTGCAGGCCACGATGGCCGCGATTCAACCAGCGTTGCGCGTGGCGTGCCAGACTATGTAGAGGGGCTTAACGCCCCACTTTCAGGGCTCAAAATCGGCCTACCTAAAGAATATTTTGGCGACGGATTAGACCCCGCGGTCGAAAAAGCCGTGCGCGAAGCGGTCAGCGTCTACGAGTCGCTGGGCGCCACGGTGCGTGACGTTAGCCTACCGCATACGCACTATGCGATTCCCGCTTACTACGTCATTGCGCCCGCCGAAGCGTCTTCAAACCTGTCACGCTACGACGGTGTGCGTTTTGGCCACCGCTGCGAAAACCCCAGCGACTTAACTGATTTATATACCCGCTCACGCGCTGAAGGTTTCGGTGAAGAGGTAAAGCGGCGCATTCTGATCGGCACTCATACGCTCTCAGAAGGCTTCTTTGACGCCTACTACACCAAGGCACAAAAAGTGCGCCGCCTGATCCGCCAGGACTTCTTAGACGCATTTGAAGACGTGGATGTACTGATGGGCCCGGCATCGCCTACGCCCGCCTTCGACCTGGGTGCTAAAAAAGATCCTGTATCGATGTACCTGCAGGATATTTACACCATCGCGGTTAACCTAGCGGGCATTCCCGGCATTAGCGTACCCGCCGGCTTTGTCGGCAAGCGTCCCGTGGGTCTGCAGATTCTAGGCACCCATTTTGCTGAGGCGCAGCTGCTTAACGTCGCCCACCAGTTCCAGCAAGCGACTGACTGGCACCTACAACGTCCTGCTTTTGCCGAGGAGAACGCCTAATGCAATGGGAAACCGTGATTGGGCTTGAAGTCCACGTTCAGCTCGCTACGCGCTCAAAAATCTTTTCCGGCGCCTCAACGGCGTTTGGCGCTGAGCCAAACACCCAGGCGTGCGCGGTCGATTTAGGTCTGCCGGGCGTGCTGCCAGTGCTCAACGAACAGGCCGTTGCGATGGCCGTTCAGTTTGGCCTAGCGGTGCATGCCGAGATTGCTGAAGTATCCATATTTGATCGTAAAAACTACTTCTACCCTGACCTGCCTAAGGGCTATCAGACTAGCCAGATGTACCATCCGATTGTGGGCCCTGGCGATGTTGAGGTCACCTTGGAAGATGGCAGCACCAAGCGTATTCGCATTCACCATGCGCACCTTGAAGAGGATGCAGGCAAGTCGCTGCACGAAGACTTCCAGGGCATGACGGGCATTGATCTCAACCGCGCGGGCACCCCGCTGTTAGAGATCGTTTCTGAGCCCGACATGAGCAATGCCAAAGAGGCCGCCGCGTACCTCAAGGCGATTCACTCCATTGTTACTTACCTGGGCATTTCCGATGGCAATATGGCGGAAGGCTCTATGCGCTGCGACGTGAACGTCTCGGTGCGTCCGAAAGGCCAGACCACTTTAGGCACTCGGGCTGAAGTCAAAAACGTCAACTCATTCCGCTTTGTCGAGCGCGCGATCGCCTTTGAGGTTGAACGCCAAATTGAGCTCATCGAAGACGGTGGTAAGGTCGTTCAAGAAACACGCCTGTTTGATCCAGACCGTGATGAGACGCGCAGCATGCGCACCAAAGAAGAGGCCAACGACTACCGCTATTTCCCCTGCCCGGACCTACTGCCGATCGTGCTCGACCAGGCCTACCTGGACCATCTGCGTGGCCAGTTGCCCGAGCTGCCTGCTGACAAGCGCGAGCGCTTTCAAAGTGAGCTAGGCCTGTCGGCGTATGATGCCAACGTCATCTCCGCTAGCCGGGATATGGCCGAGTTCTTTGAAGCAGTGCATAGCGTGTGCGGCGATGCCAAGCAATCGGCAAACTGGGTGCAGGGCGAGTTTTCCGGTGCGCTTAATCGCGAAAACCTAAGCATTGCCAACAGCCCCATATCCGCACACCAGCTCGGCGAACTGATTAGTCGTGTGCTCGATGATACGATTAGCGGCAAAGCGGCTAAAGACGTTTTCCAGGCGCTTTGGAACGGCCAGGGCGAAACAGCCGATGAAGTCATTGAGACTAAAGGTCTCAAGCAAGTCACTGACACCGTCGCCATTGAAGCCATGATTGACAAAGTGATCGCAGACAGCCCCGCCCAGGTGGCCCAATACCGCGACTCGGAACCCGACAAGCGCGGCAAAATGATTGGCTACTTTGTTGGTCAGGCGATGAAAGCGTCACGGGGCACCGCTAATCCACAGCAGGTGAACGGCATATTGAAGCAGAAACTGGATGCGCTGCTTTAATCTCGCCTGAATATTCTAAGACGTTAGCGGCTGCCTCGGCAGCCGCTTTTTTATGGCACGTTAGCCACTCGCCAGCTGGCTAGGCTGGGTAAAACTCATTAACTGCGCGCAGCCTGCGGCCCAAATTTCGGCTTTCAGCTCGACAATGGCCGCGGTAGGAAAACCAACGCCCTGGGCGTAGCTGCCCTCCACCAGCCAACTCGTCAAATTTCCCACCAGGGGCATATGGCTGACCAGCATGATCGGCGCACCGTCTTCCTGCTCAAGCAGCCAGTCGCTGATGGCCGCAGGGGCATCATCGGGGGTAATAAAATCCAGCGTCTCATGCCCAATACCCAGCGCATCACTCAGCGCCTGTGCCGTCTGCTGTGCGCGCACATAGGGGCTAGCGTAAAGGCTAGGCATGAGCAGCTCGCCCTTGGCAACGCGCTGCGCCAGCCAGCGCGCCATTGTGTCGGCTTCCTGCATGCCGCGTGGGGTCAACCGGCGCGCATTATCGGGAAATCCCGGCGCGGCCTCGCCGTGACGCATAATCAGCAGACGTTGCATGCTAATGCCCTTTCTTTAGCGGTGACGGGGTTTGAAGGGAAGAATGCTGAGTAGGCTGATCTCGATGGGCCTGCTGAACAGACTCGCGAGGCAAGATAAACTCTACGTCGCTGCTTTGCTCTGCCATCATTAATGTGCGCGCCATATCCTGTGCCGGTACGCCGTCAAACAGCACGCGAGAAAGCCCCTCAGCCAGCGGCATATAAATACCCATTTCACGCGCTTTAGCACACACCAATTTGACGGTATTGACGCCTTCTGCGACTTGACCCAGCGAACTAACGGCCTCTTCCAGCGTGCGCCCTTCACCCATGGCATGCCCGACCCGATAGTTGCGCGACAAGTTAGACGAGCAGGTAACAATCAGGTCTCCGACGCCCGCCAAGCCCAAAAACGTCATCGGATTAGCGCCTTCAGCGACGGCAAAGCGGCTCATCTCTGCCAAGGCACGCGTCATCAGCATGCTGCGAGTGTTTTCACCCATGCCCAGCGCCGCCGCCATTCCTGCGGCTATCGCATAAATATTTTTCAGTGCTCCGCCTAGCTCAACGCCGTGACGGTCATCACTGGCGTAAACGCGAAAGTAGCGGCAGCCTAACGCCTGCTGAACGCGCGTGCGCGTCAACGGGTCAGCGCTTGCAATCACGGTAGCGGTCAGCTGCTTATCGGCAATTTCAGAGGCCAAATTGGGGCCTGCAATCACACCAATGTGCTCAAAGCCGGTTTCTTGCTCAAGCACTTGGCTCATTAATAAAAAGCTATCCGGCTCAATCCCTTTCGTGGTGCTGACCAGAATCTGCTCAGGCGTTAGCCATGCTTTGGCCGCTTGCACTACGCTGCGAAAGGCCTTTGAGGGAATAGCGATCAGCACCAGCGAGGCATCGGCCAACACGGCCTTAAGATCGGTTGAGGCCTGCACGGCTGGGTTGATGGCGTAATGGGGTAAATAGCGCCCGTTACGATGCTCCTGATTAATCTGCGCCACCAGCGCTTCATCACGCATCCACTGGCGAACACGGGCGTTATTATCAGCGGCAATGCTTGCCAGCGCTGTACCGAAACTGCCGCCTCCCAATACCGCAACGTTAATGGGCACCACGTCGTTGGTTTGCTGCTCAGCCATGATAATGTCCTAATAAGTCTCGCGGAACGTATAGCTACTGTATCAAAGTCGGTTTATTAAAGCAGACGGCCCGCTTGGATAACCAAACGGGCCGACGGCATAGCAACGATACGTTACCGACATTGCCTAAGAACGTGCTAAAAAAAGCGCTTAAATTAGGCGGTCAGCACGCTATTAAGACGCTTCACGTAAGCGGCGGGGTCATCCAAGTGCCCGCCTTCGGCAATAATGGCCTGATCCAGCAGAATGTAGGAAAGCTGGGTGAACAGGTCGCCCTCGGCGCTTTCAAGGCGCGCCACTAACGCATGCTCCGGGTTAAGCTCAAGAATCGGCTTCACTTCGGGCAGCGGCTGTCCCGCTGCTTCCATAATACGGCGCATTTGATAGCCCATTTCATGCTCGGGCAACACGACGCAGGCCGGTGAATCGGTCAGGCGATGGGTCACTTTAACGTCCTGAACACCATCACCTAGTGCCTCTTTCACACGCTTGACCAGATCTTCTTTAGCTTTGGCCGTTTCTTCCTGGGCTTTCTTTTCCTCTTCGTCCTCAACATCGCCAAGATCAAGCTCGCCTTTGGCCACATCGGCAAAGGTTTTGCCATCAAATTCGGTTAAATGACTCATCAACCAATCGTCGATGCGATCAGAAAGCAGCAGTACTTCGATGCCTTTTTTACGGAAGATCTCCAAATGCGGGCTATTTTTTGCCGCATTGAGGCTATCGGCAACCACATAATAAATCTTCTGCTGGCCCTCTTTCATGCGCTCAACGTAATCGGCTAAAGCATGCTCTTGGGCAGACGTATCGGTGTGCGTTGAGGCAAAGCGCAGCAGGCTGGCAATTTTTTCACGGTTAGCGGCATCTTCTCCCGGCCCTTCTTTCAGCACGCTGCCGAAGGTATTCCAGAAGGTTTGATACTGCTCTTTGTCGTTGGCAAGTTTTTTAAGCATGTCCAAGCCGCGCTTGGTGAGCGCTGCTTTGATCTTGTCGACCTTAGGATCTTGCTGGAGCAGCTCGCGAGATACGTTTAGCGACAGCTCGCGGGTATCCAGCACGCCTTTGATAAAACGCAGGTATAGCGGCAGGAACTGTTCAGCATCATCCATAATAAAGACGCGCTGTACATAGAGCTTAACGCCGCGAGAACCATCACGGTCGAACATATCGAACGGCGCACGGCCGGGCACATACAGCAGGCTAGTGTATTCAAGCTTGCCTTCAACTTTATTGTGACTCCAGGCCAGCGGGTCAGAAAAATCGTGAGCCACGTGCTTGTAGAACGCTTTGTACTCGTCCTCGGAAACATCACTCTTCGGACGCGCCCATAGCGCCGTCGCCTCGTTAACCGTTTCCCACGTCGTGACTTCACTGCCTTCAATGCTGTTGCCTTCGTCGTCTTTAGCCGTTTCGGTTTTCGGCATACGGACAGGCACTTCGATATGATCGGAGTACTTACGCACTAAGCCTTGCAGGCGATAGTCGTCGGCAAACTCTTTTGCATCTTCTTTTAAGTGCAGGGTAATTTCGGTACCGTGCTGCGCGCGCTCGATATCGGCAACGGTAAACTCGCCCTCGCCTTTTGAACGCCACTCAACGCCTTGAGCCGCCTCCGTGCCCGCTTTACGCGTACGCACCGCAATTTCATCAGCCACAATAAAGCCTGAGTAGAACCCCACACCGAACTGGCCGATCAGCTTGGCATCTTTTTGCTGCTCGCCGGAAAGCTGCTTAAGAAATTCAGCCGTGCCCGAGCGCGCAATAGTGCCCAGGTTGGCGATGACATCTTCGCGATTCATACCCACGCCGTTATCGCGCAGAGTAATGGTGTTGGCATCGCGGTCATGCTCAATTTCGATGCGCAGCTCGCTGTCGCCTTCATACAGCGCATCGTTATCCAATGCGGCATAGCGAAGCTTGTCGCAGGCATCCGCTGAATTCGAGATAAGCTCGCGCAAGAATATTTCGCGATTAGAATACAGCGAGTGAATCATCAGATTCAGGAGCTGCTTAACTTCCGTTTGAAAGCCAAGAGTTTCTTCATGGGTAGCAGTAGTCATGCGCTTAGCCCCTTATTTATGGATCACGTTTTAGGATCAGGTTGAGTCATTCGCCTCTGCGCCAAGCGCCCAGAGGCATAATCTAGTTTCGTGAGCCTTATATGGTGTTAAGCAACGTTTTTTCAAGCAGGTAGGTGATAACTAGCGGGCAAGTATTAAGACGGCGTCATATCGGGGTCGGTGTATTTCCAGGCACGATAGCCTTCTAAGCGTTGATCAATACGGTTTAACAGCCACCCCACAATTAGCACATCATCAATAACGCCAATCAGCATCAGAAAATCGGGAATGAGGTCGAACGGCATGACTAAATACGCCAGCGCCAATGCCATCATAGCGAATGCCGACCAAGGAACAGGCCGGAAATCGCCTCGCAACACGTCCCGGGTCATGGGTAAAAACAATTTTAACGCACGCAGAATGCGTTTTGTGGCCCAAACGCGTGATTTGAGTCGACGCAAGAACCACCAAGTGGATAATGGAGCCATCGTAATTGAATCCTCCTAGTCTCTAAGCTGTCGGATCATCATTGTAAACATTGGTTCATTTTAGCGGTTGCTCAGCAATCCCTCAGACCTAAATAGACGTCAATCAATAGAGAGAGAGCACCATGTTGGTTTCGCCATTTCGCCATACCGCTCGTGTACTGTGTACGGCACTGCTGGCTGGAATTCCCACGCTGTCCTGGGCCGCTTCGGATAGCGATCTTCGTGATGCCCTCAGCGCAGCCAGGGAGCAGCAGTGGCAGCGCGTTGACGAGCGCTTGATTGAAGACCACCCGCTGCGCGGCTACGTTGATTATCACCGCATAAGAGGACAGCTGCCGAATGTGTCCCCTGAAAGAGTCCAGCAATTTATGGATCACTATGCGGATTCACCGCTGGCCGGGTGGATTCGCGGTCAAGCCATTGCCAAGTATGGCCATGCGGGACGTTATAGCGATCTGCTTAGCGTGGCTGATGGCGAACCGGCCGGCATCGCACGCCAATGCTATTACTACACCGCACTACTGAATGCCCAGCCGCAGCAGGCTAATCAGGCGGGTCTTGATCTGTGGCTGACCGGCGGTTCTCAGCCAAATGCTTGTGATACGTTGTTTGAGCGACTGCGTGCCAACGGCACAATTGACGCCACGGCAATTTGGGAGCGCAAGATGCTGGCGTGGCAGGCGGGAGAAAACAGCCTCTCAAGCTACCTGGGCGGGCTTCTAAGCGGACAGTGGCAAACCGCGCTAGACAACGTTGATGACGTTTCAGCACGCAGCCGGGCAATTACCCAGGCCCCGCTATGCTTGGGCCCTGAGTGCGCAGCAACCGCAAGCTTTTATCGAGCAGCGATGCAACGCTTCACCCGCGAAGACACCCCCGCTGCCTTTGCCGCGTGGCAAGAAATAGCACCGCGCCTAAGCCTGCTTCCCAGTGACCAGCAGGCCATTGAGGAAGAACTGGCTTTTTATGCGTTGGTACGAGAGGTGCCGGGCACGCTTAGCTGGGTCGACAGCGTGCTTCCGTCACTGGATAGCGAGCGCGTACTAGAGCTGCGCGTGCGCCGTGCGCTGGCAGAACGACGCTGGAACGATGTCGTCCACTGGATTGCTGAAATGCCGGCCAGCCAGCAGGAAAACAGCCGCTGGCAGTATTGGCTGGGACGTGCAAACGGCCAGCTTGGCAACCAGGTAGCCGCCGAATCACGCTATCAGCAGGCCGCCACTGATCGCAGTTTTTATGGTTTTGCCGCTGCCGAAAAACTTGGTCAACCATATCAGTTGAATCTTGAGCGCAATCATTTTGACGAAGCATCGCGACAGCGCATCGCTCAGCTACCGACCGTCCAGCGTACTGAAGCGCTACTGCGCATTGGTGAAGATGGGTTAGCTAACAGCGAGTGGCTGCACGCCGTTCAGAGTGGCACCCCCGAACAAGCCAGGGCATTGGCAGACTACGCCGCCAGCCAGCAGTGGCACGCACGTTTAGTTCAAACCACCATTGCCGGGGAGCTCTGGGACGCCCTCGACTGGCGCTTCCCCCAGGCCTATCACGACAGCTTTTTACATTGGGGCCGGCTAACCGGCGTAGACCCTTACCTGTTGATGGCCATTACTCGCCGTGAAAGCGCCTATAATCCCAACGCTCTCTCACCGGCAGGCGCACGCGGATTAATGCAGCTGATGCCGGGCACTGCAAGCCAGGTCAGCCGCGAACTGGGGATTAGCGATCCAGGGCCTTATGGCGTACTAGATCCTGAGCTAAACATCCGGTTAGGCAGTACCTACCTACGCGATAAGCTGCAGCGCTACCAAGGCAATCGCCTTGCAGCGACGGCGGCTTACAATGCAGGCCCCGGCCGCGTTGACCAGTGGCTCGGCAATAGCGTAGAAGAGTTTGATCTGTTCGTGGAAAGCATTCCTTTCCGTGAAACTCGCGACTACGTACAAGCGGTTCTCAGCTATCGAGTAATTTTCGAGAGCCTCGCCAACGGCGGAGATAGTGAAGGCGTTTCGCTGCTTAGCGACGCTGAGCAGCAGGTACGCTATGACCGCGCGCTACTTGCCCGCCGCTGAATCTAGGCGAAACGGCGAAGCCGCTTAGCGCGGCATCACCACTCATATAACCATGCATTGCGCAGCGCCCCCTTTATAGGGGGCGCTGCGTTAGCGCAAGCCGGATACCAAAGGCGATCAACACCGTGCCGGTCACGGCGTTTAAGGTTTGCGCAACACGCGCACTGGCCAGCCACTTACTCGCACTGCCTACCATCAGCACAACGCCAATTTGCCAAACGTTAGCAATCATAAAATGCACGCCCGCAAGCCACAGCGACTTCAATAACACAGGGTCGCTAGGTGCAATAAACTGCGGTAAAAAGGCCATGTAGAACACCACCGTTTTGGGGTTCAGCACATTAGACAAGAATCCTTCTTTCACGGGCTGCCAGCGAGATACGACAGCGCCACCTTGTAACACTCCTTTGATGGGCAGGGGCTGCCCACGGCGCGCCGCCAAAAGGCTCGTCACGCCCAGCCAAATCAGGTAGCCCGCCCCCACTAGTTTCAGCATATTGAACGCCCACGCTGACTGCAGCAGTATCAATGAAATTCCCAGCGCGGAAATAGTCGCATGAGCAAATAGCCCGCAGCAGATAGCAACGCTGGTGGTGACTCCATCACGAATACCTCCACGTGCGGTATTGCGAATCACCAGCAGCGTATCCACCCCAGGGCTAATGGTTAATAGCGTGATCGCCACTAGAAAAGACAGAAACTGCGGATCAATAAAGCCAAACTGCATCATGATTGTTTGCTCGCCACGAAATGAAAAAATCTTAGGAATCTGGCTGGACGACAGCCGGATTTACATCTAGAGTAATTGTAGCGGGTGGACAATTGAGTTGCCCGTTTGATTACTAAGCAAGTTAAGGAAATTAGAAAATGGCAACTGGCACAGTTAAGTGGTTCAACGATACTAAAGGCTTCGGCTTCATCTCTCCTGATGACGGCGGAGACGATCTGTTCGCCCACTTCTCCGAAATTCAAGCTGAAGGCTTCAAGACCCTGCAAGATGGTCAAAAAGTCAGCTTTGAAGTGACTCAGGGTAAAAAAGGCCTTCAGGCTTCAAACATCCAACCAGCTTAATTGCGAACGGATGGACAAAGGCCCGCTGATGCGGGCCTTTTTTATTGCTAGTCATTAATTCTGGCGTTCCGATGGCAACGCTGGCCCGCTCTGAGCCTCTTCACTTTCCATCTCTTTAAACTGCTCCTCAAGACGCTGCTCGGCTTCTTCAAAGCGGCGCTCAGTATCTTCAATTAAAGCGTCTACATCGGTAGATTCAAGACCGTCGTCTAACGGCGTGCGCTCTGAAATACTGCTGTCGGTTTCCCAGCTAGGCGGAATATCTTCACTTTCCATCGGCTCAAACGCGGGAGCCTGCTGCTCAACCTCCTGAAACTGCTCCTCAAGACGCTTTTCGGCCTCCTCAAAGCGGCGCTCGGTTTCTGCAATTATGTCATCAACATCGGAACGCGTTGCCTCGCCGGGCATTGCGCTATCTTCGTTGAGCGCATCATCAGGGTCAGCAGCCAGCGTCTCTTCACTCGCCTCTAACGCTTCACTCGGTGCGGCACCCTCGGTATTGCTTTCCTGCGTTTCGTCTTCACGGAGGGCATCGGCGCGCTCAAGCTGCTCCTCGGCCTGACGTGCTTCGATGTCATCCTCTACTTCTTCAGGCGTCTCCATCTTTGCCGCATTTTCAGCCGCAGCGGGCCCTTCATCCTCGCGTACCGTTTCTTCATCCGCCACTTCAGCATTATCAGCGGGTGCCACGGCAGGATCTTCTTGAGAGTCTCCACAGGCGCTTAGCATTAATGCCACGGCGGCAAGTGCAGGTATCCACACGCGATTTGCCATTTGATACGTCTCCTTCATAACAATAAAATTCTGTGTCCACCCATTAATGCTGATGGGCGGAAGATAGCAACGGGCAATCCTCGGGTATCAGCACGCGCAGCGCAAGCGGCACCACTTCAGCACAGAAATGATCGTACCAGCGCGCCTCGCCGTCTAGAGTGAGCGGCCAGGGAGGATCATCTGCCTGGGTGGTTACCGTCAGTTGACTAGTGGTGAAGTAACGAACAAATTTTCCGTCATAAGGGAAATCTTGCAGCTCACCAATCAGCTTGGTCAGTTCGGTAACGGAATTAAAGTCCTTCACCAGCAGCACATCCAAGCGCCCGTCATCAAGCTTGGCGCGCGGCGCTAACACTTGCCCACCGCCTGACTGGCGGCCATTGCCCAGCGCCAGTAGCAGCAGCGAAGCGCTCTCCTCCTTGCCATCCCAGTGAAGATTGCCGCGATAGCTGCGATGGCGCCAAGCCTTTAATGCGCCCATCAGCGAATAGGCGCCACCGCCCAGCAAACGCTTGAGCGTTTTGGGCGTTGAGGAGGTAATTTCAGCGCCAAAACCGCCGGTGGTCATGTTGACATAATAGCTGGTCGTCGACTCGCCATCCCTGCCTGCCGTCACGCGTACAACGTCAATGGGGTGCGAGGTTAGCGTCATCGCTGCCGCTAACGCCGGGCCTGGCTCTAAAGGCAAGCCTACGGAGGTAGCAAAATCATTAGCGCTGCCCAGTGGCACAATACCCAGTGCCGGGCGATGATCGTGGGGCAGCCGCATCAAGCCATTCATGGCCTCGCTAACGGTGCCATCCCCGCCACAGGCAATCACATGTGTGATCCCCATCCCCGCTGACTGCTCAGCGATATCAGCAGCATCGCCACCTTCCCAAGTAGCGCGAACGGTGATTAGCATCCCTGCTTGGCGCTGCTCATCAACGGCGTCGCGCAATGCCGGGTTACCGGCAGATTTACCATTAATAATGAGTAAATAATGCTGCTGAGAGTCTGTCACCGTTATTGTTCCTTTCCTTGGTTAACCACCGTTGCTTACCGTCATGCCAACGCCTTCTCGACCACTTCATATACATTTGAAGATAGCGGCTCTTTTTGAATACGCTCAAGTTGAGACCGCATTAATCCCTGACGGGTTTCATCGAAGCGCTGCCAGCGTGTTAACGGCGTAATCAGACGTGCTGCAATTTCAGGGTTAAGGCGGTTGAGCTCAATCACCACATCGGTCAGCAATTGATAGCCCTGGCCATCCAAGCGGTGGAAATTAACCCGGTTCTGAGCAAATGCGCCAATCAGTGCGCGAACCTTATTGGGATTTTTAAGCGAAAACGCAGGGTGCTGCATTAAATACTTAACGCGCTCTAAAACATCGGCCTGAGGGCGCGATACCTGAATAGTGAACCACTGGTCCATCACTAAAGGGTCGTGCGCCCACTTTTCTCCAAATGCTTTTAGCGCCGGCGACGCCAAGTCATCACGATCACTGTGCACCATTAACGTAAGCGCTTGACGCACATCGGTCATGTTATGGTCGGCGCTGAACTGCGCTTCGCACAGTGCCAAGCCCTGTTCATCTTCAATCGACATCAAGTAGCTGAGTGCAACGTTCTTCAGGCTGCGCTGGGCAATTTGCTCTGGCGTCGGCGCGTATTGCTGCTCAGTCACATTGGCTTCGTAAACAGCGATAAACTCTTTACGCAGAGCCACCGCCAGCGACTGGCGCACAAACTCACGGGCAGCATGAATAGCATCGACATCAACGATGGGCTGCTGCTCGGCAATATACGCTTCAGAAGGCAGCGTTAGCATCTCTGCCAGTACCGCCTTATCACTCATTGAACCGGTCAAAAGCGTCTTAAAGGCGTCTATCACGCGGCTATCCATGACCTTTTCCACGCCGTTGCGATGTGCAGCGATAAGGTCATCTAATGCCAATAATGCGAGGCGCTGACCTGCATCCCAACGATTGAAGCCATCGCTATCATGGGTTAACAAAAACGCCAGATCTTCTCGCGAGTAGGGATAGTGCAGCTTCACAGGTGCAGAAAACTCTCGCAGCAGTGACGGCACGGGCGCTTCAGCCACATCGGTAAAGATGAACGTCTGCTCATCGTCACGCAGATGAATAACCGCATCTTTGCCTAATTTTTCACCATTTAGTGTCAGCGTGAGGTCTTGCCCAGACTTAGTGCCGACGAGCCCCATACGCACAGGAATATGCAGCGCCAGCTTGTCCGGCTGCCCTGGTGTTGCCGGCGTGCGCTGGCGAAGCGTTAGACGATATTCACCGTGAACGTAGTCGTACTCGCCGTGAGCATCAATATCCGGCGTTCCCGCCTGAGAGTACCAGCGCATGAACTGACTAAAATCCTGGCCGGAAACCTCCGCCATACAGCCAACAAAGTCTCCAATCGTTACCGCTTGCCCGTCGAAACGCTCAAAGTAAAGGTCAGAGCCCTGACGAAAACGCTCTTCACCAACCAAATTACGCAGCATGCGTACAACTTCGGCACCCTTCTCGTAAATCGTCAGGGTGTAGAAATTGGTAATTTCAATAAAGCGGTCGGGGCGGATCGGGTGCGCAGTGGGGCCAGCATCTTCGGCAAACTGCGCAGTACGGAAAAAAGACACGTCTTGAATACGCTTAACCGGCGCAGAGTTCGTATCCGCCGAGAAGCACTGATCACGAAAGACCGTAAAACCTTCTTTCAGTGAGAGCTGAAACCAGTCCCGGCACGTCACCCGATTGCCGGACCAGTTATGAAAGTACTCGTGTGCCACAATGCCTTCTACATTCTGAAACGCTGCATCGGTGGCGGTATGAGGATGCGTTAATACGGCGGCGGAGTTAAAAATATTGAGGCCTTTATTTTCCATTGCCCCCATATTGAAATCATTGACGGCAACGATCATAAACAGATCAAGATCATACTCACGGCCGTAGGCCTGCTCATCCCATGCCATCGCTCGCTTTAACGACGACATCGCATGCTCAGTTTTATCGAGATTGTCTTTTTCGACCCAAATCTGCAGCGTGACCTCACGCCCACTCATGGTGGTGAAGTAGTCTTCGACGCACTGAAGGTCTCCTGCCACCAGCGCAAACAGGTAACTGGGCTTGGGATGTGGATCTTCCCACGTAGCAAAATGGCGGCCGCCTTCTAAGTCACCGCGCTCAATCGGGTTACCGTTGGCGAGCAGCACCGGCTCACGCTGACGGTCTCCAATAACGGTTACCTTAAACGTCGCCATGACATCGGGACGATCAGGATAAAACGTAATGCGCCTAAAACCTTCAGCCTCGCACTGGGTACAGTACATACCGTTAGATTGATAAAGACCTTCTAACGCCGTGTTAGCCTGCGGAGCAATTTCAACGTCGCTTTCCAACACAAACAGTTCAGGCACCTGGGCAATACGCAGGCACTTGTCATCAAGCTTGTACGACGATGCCTCCAGCGCCGTTTCATCAATGGCGAGGGAAATCAGTTTTAAGTGCTCGCCGTTTAATAGTAGCGGCGCGTCGGCGTCAGCGTCCGCATGACGTTCAATCGATAGGCGCGCTTTCACACGGGTCGCGGCGGGGTCAAGATCAAACGTCAGCTCGGCATGGGTAACCCGGTAGGCGGGTGGCTGGTAGTCGCTTAAAAAAACCGGCTGCGGATCAGACATAGTGCATGACTCCTGTTTAAAACGATCATTCACATGATTAAATGAGGGCGATGGCGATGGACTACGTTAAATCCCTCGTACTAGTCGCGAAAGTTATCAAACTGCAGCGGCAAGTCGGGCCCTTCTTCAGCGCGTAGTAACGCCATGACCCCTTGTAAATCATCGCGTTTTTTACCCGTGACGCGCACTTTCTCACCTTGAATTTGCGCCTGTACTTTTAACTTGCTGGCTTTGATGCGCTTGACCACATCTTTTGCCTCTGCCGCATCAAGCCCCTGCTTTAGCGCCACTTCTTGGCGCGCCTTAACGCCGGAAAGCACGGGATCTTGAATATCCATGCAGCGAGCATCAATGCCGCGAGCAATTAGCCGGCCGCGCAGTACGTCCAGCATTTGCTTGAGCTGGAAATCAACGTCCGCTTCTAGCTGCACTTTATCGGCTTCAAGTGTGAAGATGGCATTGACGCCTTTAAAGTCAAAGCGAGACTGCACTTCGCGGTTTGCCTGATCAACGGCGTTAGCACCTTCGTGCTGATCGAACTCTGAGACAATATCAAATGAGGGCATGATTCAATTCCTGACAAGACATGGCCCACCATTCTAGAGCAGGCAGCCCCCTACCGGCCAATTCTCTTCGTCTTGTTGTGTGTTTTAAGCACCTATTAACTAAACAATGCCTAACATAAGTTCATAATTAGTTGTACAGAAGCTACTCAAAAGCTGACTCAAAAGAATGTTCAATGCAAAGTAGATGGCTTACGCTAATGCGCTATCTTGACCACTTTCCAGAGTAAGCGCTTTTTAGGAGGCACCATGAGCGATCGCGACACCCGCCACAAAGCATCGATGGAGAAGCTCAAAGCGCGCGTAGATGAGAAAGTCGCCAGCGCCAATGAGCAGCGCGGCCTTATTATTGTCAACACCGGCAATGGGAAAGGCAAAACCACGGCAGCCTGGGGAACGGTGACCCGCGCCTTGGGCTATGGTTATAACGTGGCAGTTGTGCAGTTTATCAAAGGATTATGGGAGTGTGGCGAGCGCAATCGCTTAGAAGAAGACAGCCATTTAAAAGTAGCGATTATGGCCACAGGCTTTACCTGGGATACGCAAAACCGACAGGCGGATACCGACGCCTGCCACGCGGTATGGAAAGAGGCCGAGCGCATGCTGGCCGACCCAGAGACCTACCTAGTGGTGCTGGATGAAATTACCTACATGCTCAAGTTTGGCTATTTAGAGATTGAAACGGTGAAACAGGCGCTGGAGAATCGCCCGCCGGAACAGACGGTCATCATTACCGGTCGTAATGCTCATCGCGAGCTAGTCGCCATGGCCGATACGGTGACCGAAATGCAGGAAGTCCGCCATGCTTTCAACAACGGACTTCAAGCGCGTAGAGGTATCGACTACTAGCCTTCCGTAAAAATCGGTTTTAAAGACGCGATTTTCAGCACGCTATTTTAACTATAAAAAAAGGGGCAATTAAATTGCCCCTTTTCGCGTCCACTGGCTGACGTTCAGCCTGCGCTACCCATCATTAGCTTGTGAAGGGGTTACGCAATACGATTGTTTCCATACGGTCCGGGCCGGTGGAAATAATATCGATACTGGTGCCTACCTGCTGCTCAAGATAGCTGATGTAAGCACGGGCATTGGCGGGCAAATCTTCTACTCGCTTAGCACCGAGGGTCGACTCTTTCCAGCCTGGCAGATCTTCATAAAGCGGTTCGATAGCTTCAAAGCCTTCTGAATCCACCGGGTTATCCATCACATAGCCATCTTTGCTGCGGTAACCAACGCATACACGGATATTTTCCAGCCCGTCTAGTACATCAAGCTTGGTCAAGCAGATACCGGAGACAGAGTTAATTTGCACCGCGTGGCGTAGCGCCACAGCGTCAAACCAACCACAGCGACGTGCACGCCCAGTGGTAGCGCCAAACTCATGACCGCGCTCGGCAAGGTGGCGCCCGTCTACGTCGAAAAGCTCCGTCGGGAATGGGCCAGAGCCCACGCGCGTGGTGTATGCCTTAGTGATACCCAGCACGTAATCCAAATACAGCGGGCCAACGCCAGAACCGGTTGCAACACCACCAGCAGTCGTATTGGAGCTAGTAACGTAAGGGTAAGTACCGTGATCGATATCCAGCAGTGAACCCTGAGCACCTTCAAACAGAATGTTCTCACCGGCCTTACGCAGGTCGTGCACCATGCTGACCGTATCGCATACCATCGGGCGAAGCTCTTCAGCCATCTGCATGGCCGAGTCGAGTACTTCTTGAAAATCGACTGCCGGTTCGCCGTGGTAATTAACTAGCACAAAGTTGTGGTAGTCGAGCACTTCTCCCAGCTTAGAAGCGAAACGCTCGCGGTGCAGCATATCGCCTAAACGCAGGCTACGGCGCGCCACCTTGTCTTCATAGGCGGGGCCAATGCCGCGGCCGGTGGTGCCAATCTTAGCGATACCACGGGCTTTTTCACGCGCCTGATCCAAACGTACGTGGTACGGCAAAATTAGCGGGCAGGCAGGCGAAAGGCGCAGTCGCTCACGCACGGGTACGCCCTTGGCTTCCAGCTCACGGATCTCTTTGATCAACGCTTCTGGTGAAAGCACCACGCCATTGCCGATCACACACTTTGTGCCTGGACGTAGAACACCTGAAGGAATCAGGTGCAGGACGGTTTTTTCACCGTCGATGACCAGCGTATGGCCAGCATTGTGACCACCCTGAAAACGTACCACGGCAGATGCGGACTCGGTTAGCAGATCAACGATCTTACCTTTGCCCTCGTCACCCCACTGGGTGCCTAGCACTACGACATTCTTACCCATTATGATGCACTCGTCTCTTGTGTCAGGGTCGTTGGCTGCCAACGACCATCGATAAGCTCAAGACAGCGGTCACAGTCGTGCTCCGCCGGCCCAGTACGCTGCCCAGGCAGCGCTTGAATCACGCGTTCGCCCTGCTCACGCAGCGCGACAATGGCAGCGTTGAGCGACTCATCCTGATGAGCAGGCGCCCAAATGCTACCGCGGCTCGACGATACTAACGCCAGCGAAGCTAGCTGTTTCAGATCCATTGAGAAGCCAGTCGCCGGACGCGCACGACCAAAGGCCCGACCAGTATCGTCATAGCGCCCGCCTTTCGCGAGCGCATGCCCATAGCCGGGCACGTAGGCGGCAAACATCATACCGGTATGGTATTCATAACCGCGCAGCTCAGCCAAATCAAAGTACAGCGACACGTCAAAGCGTGCGAGCACACCTTGATAAAGAGCATCCAACTGATCCAATGCCGCCGTTACCGTCGCGGGTGCGCCGGCAAAGCGATCCCGCGCCTGGCTCAATACATCTGCCCCGCCGTGCAGCTCTCCAAGTGCCAGCAGCATCTCGGCCAATGCAGGCTCTGAGACACTCGACTGCACAACCTCTGCCAGTTGACTAGGCGATTTTAGCGCCAGGGCTTCAAAGAGCGCTCTTTCTTGCTCATTATTCAGCGCCGCCGCCTCAACAAGGCTGCGATAGATACCGATATGCCCCAGCGCCAGATGAATTTCTTCTGCACCAGCAGTCTTTAAACTGGCCAAGGCTAGATAAATAATTTCACTATCGGCATCAAGCCCCGCATGACCGAAAAGCTCTGCGCCTACCTGCACGGGGCTACGCCCGCCCTGGTGCTGATCGGCCTTAGCGCGCAGCACATTAGTGCAATAGCATAGCCGCACCGGGCCCTGGCGTCTTAATGAGTGGGCATCCATACGCGCGACTTGCGGCGTAACATCCGCCGAAACCCCCATCATACGGCCCGTTAGCTGATCGGTCAGCTTAAAGGTCTGCAGATCAAGGTCCGTACCGGTACCGGTGAGCAAAGAGTCTAAAAACTCTACCGGTGGCGGCATTACTTGGTCATAGCCCCAGCAATGGTAAAGATCAAGCAGCGCACGGCGCAGTTCTTCCATACGGCTTGCCTGAGGCGGAAGCACCTCATCCATGCCGTCGGGCAGTAGCCAGCGGTCAGCGATGGTCATGTAAACAATCCTACAGACGATGAAGGCCCAACAAATTCAAGCAGTAACGGCTCACGACCGTCGATGCCGCTCGCATTAAATGAGGGCCACAAAAAAACCGGGCGACGCCCGGTTAACAAATTCTATCACGTTTATTGGCTAGGTGAACCCCGCCTGGCCGTCAACCAGCTAAGACGAGGACCACCACGAACACCTGCGAATTATTCGCCTGTGTCTTCACCACTTTCTGGATCAGCGCTACGCAAGTAGCGGAAGAAATCGCTATTAGGCTCTAAAACCATCAAATTGCCATCGCCAGAGAAGCTTGCGCGATAGGCATCCAGGCTGCGCCAGAAAGAAAAGAACTCCTGATCTTGGCCATAGGCTTCGGAGAAGATCGCAGCGGCCTGCGCATCACCCTCACCACGTAACGTTTCAGAACGTTCGTTAGCCTGGGCAAGCAATACCTGACGGCGACGATCCGCGTTAGCGCGAATACGCTCCGCCTCTTCTTGACCCTGAGCGCGCCACTCGCGAGCTTCACGCTCACGCTCAGAACGCATACGCTCGAAAACTGCAGCGGAAACGTCTTCGGGCAAGTCGATTCGCTTAATACGAATATCCCGGATGGCCACGCCTAGCTCTTCGCGCATCAGCTCATCAAGCTCAGCGGTTGGCCCAACCATCAGGTCATCGCGACGCTCAGCGATAATTTCTTGGAGATTAAGACGGCCAAACTCGTTACGCAGGCTTTCGTCAACGCGCGGCTGAATCAAGCGAACGGCCATCATTTCATCGCCAGCCGTTGCTTCGTAGTAACGAGTGGGGTTAATGACCTGCCATTTCACGTAGGAATCTACGATGACCGCTTTCTGCTCAAGCGTCAGATAGCGGCTGGTATCAGTATCCAGTGTCAGTAAGCGAGTATCAAACTTACGGATCGTCTGGGCAATGGGCACTTTTGCGTGCAAACCAGGCTGAATATTTTCTTCAACGACTTCACCAAAACGCAATTTAACAGCGCGCTCGGTTTCGTCAACGACGTACAGAGTGTTGCTCGCAAGCCATGCGACTGCGGCTAAAACACCAACCACTAGTAAGGATCGATTATTAATCATTTACCGGCCCTCCCTGCGGATGGAGCTACTATTGGTATTGCCTGAAGAGCTGCTCTGCGTGCTGCGCAAACGCTCAATCACATCAGGATCTAATTGCTCTTGACTGCCATCACTACTGCTATTAGACGACGAGCCAGTTCGATTACCGCCGCTGCCGCCACGCATCTGATCTAGCGGGAGATACATCAAAGGCGCGTTCTCGCTGACGTCTAACAGCACTTTAGGCGTACTGCTGAACACGTCTTCGATCGTGTCTAAGTACATACGCTCACGCATGGTCTCAGGCGAATTACGGTACTCGGTCAACAGCGAGTTAAATCGGTTGGCCTGACCCTGCGCCTCGGCGACAACCGATTCGCGATAACCTTGACCCTGCTCTACCACACGCTGCGCCTGACCTTGAGCCGCAGGAATGATAGCGTTCGCATAAGCCATCCCTTCGTTGATCGTACGCTGACGATCCTCACGAGCGCGGATAACGTCATCAAAGGCATCGATAACGGGCCCAGGCGCAGAGGTAGACTCAATGTTGATAGTTTGCAGACGAATACCGGCACCATAGTTGTCGAGGTAAGACTGCAGACGACTTGACACAGAGCTGCCCAAAATTTCACGCCCAGAGGTAAGGATATCGATCATATCGGTACCGCCGACCACGTGACGCAGTGCAGAGTCCAGCGCGTTTTCAATCGAAATGGCGGGATCACGCACGTTTAGTACAAAATCGCGAGGGTTAGCGACCTGGTACTGCGCCGAAATTTCCACTTCTACAATATTTTCATCACGCGTCAGCATCGACTGCATTTGTGTCAGCGAACGCACCCGCGTCACGTTAACCATACGCACTTCGTCTATCAGCGGTGGGTTCCACTGAAGGCCTGGGTCGACAATCCCCTGGAATTCACCGAAGCGCAGTACAACGCCGCGCTCAGATTGGTCAACGAGGTAGAAACCCATGGCAGCCCAGATAGCCAGCGCAACGACAATCAGCAGACCTGGCAAAGCAAGAGGATTACGGTTTTTACCGCTACCGCCCCCATCACTTTTTTTACCGCCGCTCTTCTTGCCACCGCCAAAGATGCCGCTAAGCTTTTCCTGGAATTTCTTCAGCGCTTCATCAAGGTCAGGCGGGCCTTGGTTATTGCCCCCTTTATTACCATTGTTGTTGCCACCGCCGTTATTGCCGCCGTTGTTGCCATCTTGGCTTCTGTCGCCGTCGCTTCCACCACGTCGGCCGCCGCTGCTCCACGGGTCGTGCTTGTTCCCACCACCAGGCTCATTCCAGGCCATACATCGTCTCCACTAAGAAATTCACTAACGGACGTGACTCCACCGGTAAGAGAAGCCGTCGCGTTTTGATATTGTTGCTATATAAATCTTGTCTCATTCTTATGCGAAACAGAAAACCGGCAGTGCACGGAATATCTTAACAACTAGACTACCACTCATCGGTTTCACGTAGTGCTTTAGGTAGATACGTATTGGCGCGCTCGCCCAGTTGCGCCATCAGCTGATTAAAATCACGCCGTGGCAGGCGCACACCCAATACAGAATGACCCTGCTCATCAAAGGACTCTGTGCGAACGGCATTAAGCTCATGCAACCCTGCACGCAGCTTACCTTGCTCAGGACTGAGTGTCAGCGAAAAGCCAATGACATCGTTTGCCAACCGCTCACTGAGCGCTTCGTGCAGCAAATCAAGGCCTTGCCCTTCCTGCGCCGAGAGCCAAACGACTTCCGGGACGCCCTGGCCATCACGCTCTATGCGCGGCGCGCTGCCCAGCCTATCAATTTTATTCATAACCTTGAGCACCGGCACATCGTTAGCACCGATCTCTTTTAGCACTAACTCTACCTGCTTCACGTTGAGTTCGCGGTCAGGATCCGCGGCGTCAATAACATGCACCAGCAGTGAAGCTTCGGACGCCTCCTGCAGCGTTGCCTGAAACGCCTCAACCAGCTTATGTGGTAAATGGCGAATAAAACCAACCGTATCTGCCATAACCACAGGGCCAACGTCTGCAATTTCCAGGCGGCGTAGCGTCGGGTCCAGCGTTGCGAACAGCTGATCCGCGGCATACACATCGGCGTTGGTTAACGCGTTAAACAACGTTGACTTACCGGCGTTGGTATAACCCACTAACGAGACGCTGTGGATTTCAGCGCGAGCGCGGGCGCGACGATTCTGGTCTCGCTGGCTACGCACTTTATCAAGCCGCTTATGAATCGATTTAATCCGACCACGCAATAGGCGTCGGTCAGTTTCAAGCTGTGTCTCACCCGGGCCGCGCAGGCCAATACCGCCCTTTTGGCGCTCTAGGTGTGTCCAGCCTCGCACTAAGCGAGTAGACATATATTCAAGCTGGGCAAGCTCTACCTGCAGCTTACCTTCATGAGTTCGTGCCCGCTGCGCAAAGATATCGAGAATAAGACCGGTACGGTCTAACACTCGGCATTTGAGCTCTTGCTCAACATTGCGCTCTTGAGAGGGGCTTAAGCTATGGTTGAAGATGACCAGTTCTGCTTTATGAGCCGCAAGCAATGCCCGCAACTCTTCCAACTTACCGGATCCAATAAAAGTGCGCGAATCTGGACGATGTCGGCTAGCAGTGAGTAGAGTCGCAGGCTCTGCACCAGCAGAGCGCACGAGCTCTAAAAACTCACCCGGGTCTTCACGTTTTTGTTCATCATGGAAATCAACGTGAACAAGAACTGCCGTTTCACCGGCGTCTGGGCGTTCGAAAAACAATCAATACCTCGTGGATTCTCTTGCTTTTCCAGCGGTGTTAAATCTCTGCATCCTGCTCTGCCAGATCTGGCGCAGGCAAGCGTACATTGCGAGAAGGCACAACCGTAGAAATAGCGTGTTTATAAACCATCTGGCTGACGGTATTACGCAATAAGATAACAAACTGGTCAAACGATTCAATCTGGCCCTGCAGCTTAATGCCGTTGACCAAAAAGATAGAGACCGGAATGCGCTCCTTGCGCAAAATATTCAAGTAAGGATCTTGAAGGGACTGCCCTTTGGACATGTTGCTCTCCCTAAAACTGTCGTTGGGGTTAATTATCAATGGCGTGCCCTACTGGTGCTACGCCGCAATCTTGTTGCCCGAAAGGCCTAGTCAACTGGCCGCTCGAAAACACACATTCACTAGATCATCATCTTACGCTAAGCACCGCTTTCACGCACGATTTTCAGCACGTTATCGAACACATCGTCACGCTGCGAATCTACCCACGTTAACTCAGGCCAGCTTCTTAACCACGTCAATTGACGCTTAGCAAGCTGGCGCGTAGCTATGACGCCACGCTCAACGAGAGTGGCATAATCGTACTCGCCATCCAGATATTCCCAGACTTGGCGATAGCCAACGCTTTTCATAGCAGGCAAGCCTGAATGTAAGTCATTACGCTTTTTGAGGGCGGCGACTTCATTTATCAAGCCTTCGCCCAGCATTAGTTCAAAGCGCTGCTCGATACGCCGATGCAAGAAGCTGCGATCATTAGGCGCTAAAGCTATCGACAGCACCCGCCATGGAAAGGTTTCCGGCTGCTGCTCTGCCCAAAGTTCGCTCATCGGCCGTCCGCTGACGTAATAAACTTCCAGCGCGCGCATAATGCGCTGAGGATCATTAGGATGAATGCGCTCAGCGGACAGCGCATCAACCTGCGCCAAGCGCTTATGGAGCACCAAAAGCCCCTCCGCCTGACACTGATCCTCAAGCTGTTGACGGATAGCCGAATCCGCCGAGGGAAGATTGGCAACGCCTTCCATCAATTGCTTGAAATACAGCATGGTGCCGCCTACCAGCAGGGGCACCTTGCCAGCCGCGCTAATTTGTCGCATGTGCGCCTGTGCATCCTCACGAAAATCAGCGGCTGAATAAGGCTCCGCAGGGTCACGAATATCAATCAAGCGATGCGGCGCGCGGGCAAGCTCTGCAGCACTAGGCTTTGCGCTGCCAACATCCATGCCGCGGTAAACCATGGCTGAATCAACGCTAATCAGCTCGTGCCCCAAGCGCTCGTGTAACGCCATAGCGGCGTCGGTTTTACCCGCAGCCGTAGGGCCCATCAAAAAAATCGCCCAGGGGCGCGTATCAGCCATGCGCTGTTAAAACTCCGGATTAAAAAAAGGCGCCTTAGCGCCTATTGAACAAGACATCACTTATCAAGCGACTAGTGGCTACTGCCCACGTAAAAACAAACGATCAAGCGCCTTTAAGCCCATTTGCGTCCAGGTGGGGCGACCGTGATTACACTGGTCGCTGCGCTCGGTGCGCTCCATATCGCGCAGCAACCCATTCATCTCATCAAGGGTAAGCCGCCGATTGGCGCGCACGCTACCATGGCAGGCCATCGTGGAGAGCAGCTCATGCAGCCGCGCTTCAACCTGGTGAGTACGGCCATAGCGGGCGAGTTCCTCAAGCATCTGGCGCACTAGCGCTTCAGGATCGGCCTGCGCCAGTAGCGCTGGCATCTGGCGAACCAGCAATGTCTCTGGCCCGGCAATATCAAGCTCAATACCCAGCTTGGCAATGGCCGCCTGCTCGCTCTCGGCCGTCGCCACCTCCGTCCCGCTAGCGGCAATAGAAACAGGCACCAGCAGCGGCTGAGCATCTAAGCCTTTCGCGGCTGCAAGCTGGGTTTTCATACGCTCGTAAACAATGCGCTCATGAGCAGCGTGCATATCCACCAACACGAGCCCCTGCGCGTTCTGCGCCAAAATATAAATACCGTGTAACTGGCCTAGCGCAAACCCCAGCGGCGGCGGCGCGGTCGGGTCGTCATCCGGCATTGCCAGCGGCGCTTCGCGCACTTGGTTGGCGCCATGGCTGTTGCTCATCGCGCTGCCGCCTAGCTCATTTGAATCGCTAGTCTGCGGGGTCAACAGGGTTTCTTCATGATTGGGATGAAGCGCCTGATAGCCCTGCATGAAGCGGCGCACGCGCTCAGCGCCCGGGTGGCGATCCGGCGAGTGAGTCAGTGCAATCCCCTGCTGCTGCCAGCGCGGCTGCTCGGCATTTTCTGCTACACCCTCTTGTGAATGACCGTCGTCGCTCTCGTTTACCTCATCGCCGTCGGCATCATGATCAGCTGAGGGCTTAGAGGACGCCAGACTGTGGTGCAGACTCGAATACAGAAAGTCGTGCACCATGCGGCCATCACGGAAGCGTACTTCGTGCTTGGTCGGATGAACGTTGACATCGACAACGTCAGGATCAAGTTCAAGATAGAGCACAAACACCGGATGACGGCCATTAAACAGCACATCACGGTAAGCTTGGCGCACCGCATGGGCGACGAGCCGATCGCGAACCACACGTCCATTCACAAAAAAATACTGCTGATCGGCCTGCGAGCGCGAATGAGTAGGCAGACCTACCCAGCCACTTAACCGCAGGCCGCCCGCCTCGCGTTCAATGTAGCGAGCATGCTCAATAAAATTCTTACCGAGCAGCGAGGCAATTCGACGCTCTCGGGCTGCGACAGAGTGCCCGGAAGGCAGCTGATGAATGACCTTTTGATTGTGCCGCAGCACCCACGTGATGTCATAACGCGACAGCGCCTGACGGCGAAACGCTTCTTCCACGTGAGCAAATTCTGTCTTTTCGGTACGTAAGAATTTACGCCTAGCCGGCGTGTTAAAAAACAAATCGCGCACGCCAACACTGGTGCCTCGGGGGTGCGGCGCTGGCGTGACCCTGGCCTCCATTCCACGCCCCTCTGCCACCACTCGCCAGCCATGGCGAGGGTCATCTTCAGCGTTAGAGATCAGCTCTAAGCGTGAAACTGAACTGATAGACGCCAGCGCCTCACCCCGAAAACCTAGCGAACTAACGCCCTCCAGGTCTTCCAGGCTACCAATTTTACTGGTTGCGTGGCGCGCCAAGGCCAGCGGCAAGTCCTGCTCACCGATGCCGATACCATCATCACGCACCTTGATGAGCCGCGTACCGCCCTGCTCAATATCGACATCGATACGCTGGCTGCCGGCATCAATGGCGTTTTCTATCAGCTCTTTGGTTACCGATGCAGGGCGCTCAACGACCTCGCCGGCCGCAATCTGGTTGGCCAAGCGCGGGTCGAGCACATGAATACGCGATGCGGTAGCGGTCATATCAGTCAACACAGCACCTCATAAACAGCACCTCATGAGCTGGGAATTTGTAGCACTTGGCCAACGCGAATAACGTCACCGTTTAAGTCATTGGCCTGGCGAAGCTGGTTCACTGGCACGCCGTGGCGGATGGCAATCGCCGACAGCGTATCGCCTGACTGAATGCGGTACTCGTTACCTGACGGCCGGCGCTGGTTATCACGCTGCCAAGAAAGCAAACTGGCGGGCGGCGGATAGCGAACAAAATGCTCGCGCAGACCGCCAAAAATAGCCCGCGACAGCCCCGTTTGATGCACCGGGTCGCGTAAGCGACGCTCTTCATCAGGATTGGAGATAAAGCCAACTTCAATCAGTAGCGACGGAATATCAGGCGATTTAAGCACCATAAACCCGGCCTGCTCGACGCGCGGTTTATGCAGCTGATTGATCCGCCCAAGCTGCTCTAACACCTGCCCGCCGATGGATAACGAATCGTTCAACGTGGCCGTCATAGTCAAATCTAACAGCACGCCGCGCAGCACTTGATCCTTATCACGCAGCGAAAGGCTGCCATCGACACCGCCAATAAGATCAGAGCGGTTTTCGCTATCGGCCAGCCACTGCGCGGTTTCCGAGGTTGCCCCGCGTTGAGAAAGCGCATACACCGAGCTGCCCTGAGGGCGCGGACTGGTGAAGGCATCGGCATGAATTGAAACAAAGAAATCGGCTTTTTGTTCGCGGGCCAGCGCCGTACGTTGACGCAAGCCAATGTAGTAATCACCGTCGCGCGTCAGCACCGCCTTGAACCCTTCGGTGCTGTTCACCTCAGCGGCTAAACGTCGGGCAATTTCAAGCACGACGTCTTTTTCGCGGGTACCTGAAGGGCCAATCGCGCCCGGGTCTTCGCCGCCGTGTCCGGCATCAACGGCAATAATAATATCTCGACGCGGATGCGGCTTAGCTTCCTGCACTTCTATTGGCTCGGCGGGTGCAGACACCTGCGGACTGCCCGGCACCTGCTGTTGAGCAATGGCAAGCTGCGACTGAATTTCCTGATCCCGAATCATTGCCTCAATGGGATCAATGGGATTTTCAACGGCACTCTCGCCGGGATACTCAAGATCAACGACCAGACGATGCCCGTATTGGTCGTTCGGCGTTAGGGCGAAGTGGCGCGGCTCTACCTCGCGATTAAGCTCAAGCACTACCCGCAAGCCACCACCGTCACGCAACCCTGAACGCACCGACGTGATGGCACTGTCGTGAAGCGGCAGCGTGCTGGGGTCAGTATCCATCTGCGTATCGTCTAAATCGATCACTAACCGCGCGGGATTTTCCAACGAGAAGACGTTGGCATTTGCGGCAGCCGACAAATCGAACACCAGGCGCGCATGATCAGGCGCCGCCCATAAACGTATACTGTCCACAGTCGCCGCCTGAACATTGACCGCCACTAAGGTAAAAAGACCCGTGGCCAGCAGCCGGCATGCGCGTGCTACTGCGCCTTTCATTTCCATTGAATCACACCACTCTCCAGCTGGTCGGAACGAACCTGACTTCCTTCATCCACTTGGCGCTGTAATAATGCCAGCACAAGCCTACCCTTATCACTGCACGCCGTTAATGAGGCCAAACGCCCGTGAGCAGCCACCTCTAGCATTAAGCGAAGATCAGGTGCAGGCAACCAACCCTCGCCACGACTGGGCCACTCAACAATACTAAGGGCAGCGTCGGCCAGCACATCGCGACCACCGATAAACTCAAGCTCTTCTGGATCAGACAGTCGATACAAATCCAGATGATACACCCGCTGAGGTCCAATCTCGTAAGGCTCTACCAGCGTATAGGTAGGGCTTTTCACAGCCCCCTGATAACCATAGGCACGCAGAATGCCGCGCGAGAGCGTTGTTTTACCGGCGCCTAACTCACCTTCAAGATATACCAGCCCGCGGCCTTGCAAAGCATGCCCTAGCGCCTCACCAAAGGTTACCTGGGCATCTTCATTATCTAATTGCACCTGCATGTGGGCTGCCTTCAAGGATTAATCAATTTTCGCGCATAGGATGCCAGATCACTGGCCAGCAGGCCACGCTCGCCTTCTTGCTCAGCCGCACGGTCAGCTGCTAACGCATGCACCATCGTGCCAAGCCAAGCGCAGAACTCAACCTCACCGCGCTGGGCGATCAACGCTCCCAGCATGCCGCTCAGCACGTCGCCCATTCCTCCGCTGGCCATGCCTGGGTTGCCATACGGGCAAACGACCAAGCCGCCAGGGCCGGCGATTAAGCTGCCTGCGCCTTTTAATATCACCACGCCGCCGCGTGCTCGCTGCAGTGCTTGAACGGCAGCAGGTCGATCGGCCTGAATATCGGCGATCGTACACCCCAGCAGCCTTGCGGCTTCGCCAGGATGCGGCGTCAAAATCCAGTTATCCCGTTGAACATCAGGCCACTGGCGCGCCAAAAGATTCAAAGCATCGGCATCAACGACCAGCGGCGCGTCCGATTGCAACGCACTTTGCAGCACGGCCTGCCCCCAGGCCGCCTGGCCAAGCCCCGGCCCCACAACGACAACATCGGCATGGCGTGGCAATTCGCCTGCCTCAGCGCCACCGCGCACCCCATGCGCCATCACCTCGGGGCAGCGCACTAAGCTGGCAGTGATATGTTCAGGCGCCGTTGCCAAACTTACTTTTCCCGCGCCCATGCGCGCAGCCGCCTGGCACGCCAATAAAGCGGCCCCGCCAAATCCAGGCGCGCCCCCCATCACCAGCACATGACCCATTGTGCCTTTATGGCTAGTGCGCAGGCGCGGTGTAAAAGCGCCCGCCAACAGCGACTCATCCAGTCGCCAGGCGGCGGGGGGAATATCAAAATACGCCTGGGCTTTAACGCCCAGGGAGCGAAAATCGATCTCGCCGGTGCAGGCCGGCGCATCGCCCGTGTGCAAACCGACTTTATCGCCAATAAAAGTCACCGTGCAGGCAGCGTTAACCGCTACACCGGGGATGGCACCGGTATCGGCTACCAGCCCAGAGGGGATATCAATCGCCAGTACCGGTCGATCAGCGGCATTGATCATTTCAATGACACGCTTGAAGCGCCCTTCTACTGCACCATTAAAACCGGTGCCCAGCAGCGCATCAATAATCACCTCGCCCGTTAACGCAATGCCCGCATGCCACTCTTCGCAGCCAACGCCTGCCGAGGTTGCCAGCTCTGCGGCGCGGGCCGCGCTACCGGTTAGCTCATCAAGAGGCTTAAGCGTAATCCGCTGAACCTTAAGACCAGACTGCATCCCCAGCGCCGCGAGCACGTGACCATCGCCGCCGTTATTACCATGGCCACATATCACCGTTAAACTGCGCGCCTGCGGCCAGCGTGAGCGGAAACAATGCCAAGCGCTGGATGCAGCGCGCTGCATTAATGCAAAGCCATCAATACCACCGGCAATCGTGCGTCGGTCAAGCTCGCGCACCTGGGCGGCTTTATACAGAGGGCGTAGCATGGAAGTATTCGGGACCGTCACGATCTCTCCTTTCACGTATTTTGATGGCTGCCAATGCGTTAGCATAGCGCGCTTAAAACCTTGTCGCAGTCTGACAACCGCTGTGCTGGCAACTGTTTAGCTTGCATGACTAGACTGACGACGACCTGACTATATTATTTAACTCTCTATCTATTTGATGAACGACTGATTTGATTAACTATGCCGGATTTCACTGCCGTTGAACGCCCTAGCGATGCATTGACTGACGAAAAGCTTGCTCGCCTTGCTGGTCTAATCAAGACCTGGGGGCAGGAGCTCGGCTTTCAGCAAGTCGGCATCACCGATACTGAACTGTCGGCCCACGAGGCTCATCTCGACGCATGGCTAGAAAAAGGCTATCACGGCGAGATGGGCTTTATGGCCAAACACGGTACCAAACGCACGCGGCCTGCGCAGTTGGAACCCGGCACTCAGCGCATTATCTGCGTCCGAATGGATTACCTGCCCCCCGAGGTAGAAACCACCAAAGTGCTTGGCCAGCCCAGCAAAGCCTACGTATCGCGCTACGCGCTGGGGCGCGATTATCACAAGCTCATCCGTAAACGGTTAGCTCTATTAGCAAAAAAAATTGAGCAGGAAGTCGGCGTGTTCGGCTACCGCGCGTTTGTCGATTCAGCGCCGGTGATGGAGCGCGCCCTGGCCCAAAAGGCCGGGTTAGGCTGGTTTGGCAAAAATGCCATGCTGCTCAACCCTAAAGCGGGCTCGCTGTTTTTTCTTGGCGAACTTTACACCGACCTACCGCTGCCTATTGATGCGCCCTTTGAGCATGAGCACTGCGGAAGTTGCAACAGCTGCCGTACCGCCTGCCCCACCGGCGCCATCGTTGACGACAAAGTGGTCGACTCGCGCAAGTGCATTTCATATCTCACCATTGAGCTCCACGGCGCAATACCCATTGAGTTTCGCCGCGCCATGGGCAACCGGATTTATGGCTGCGACGACTGCCAGCTAGTCTGCCCTTTTACTCGCTTCACTCGCATTACCCAGGAAGATGACTTTGCACCGCGCCATGATTTAGACCGCGCAGCGCTTATCAGCCTGTTCGCCTGGGGCGAAGAGGAGTTCCTGGACAAGACCGCGGGCAGCCCCATCCGGCGCATTGGCTACGAGCGCTGGCTGCGCAACATCGCCATTGGCCTTGGCAACGCTCCATGGAGCGAGGCCACGGAAGCGGCGCTGTGGGCGCGGCGCGGCTTTCCCAGCGAACTGGTGCGCGAGCACGTGGCCTGGGCGCTGGAGGAACAGCGCCTCAAACGTGGCGAGCGTATTGCCACCGCCTAATGGCTACTCTTCTTCGTCGCGGCCCTGATCAACGCGTAAAAAAGTCGTTCGATAGTGGGCAAGTTCGGCAATAGACTCTTTAATGTCGTCCATTGCTAGGTGCACGTTGCGCTTACTAAAGCCTGCCAGCGCGCTTGGGTTCCAGCGTTTCGCCACTTCTTTCAACGTCGATACATCGAGATTGCGATAGTGAAAGAAGTTGAGAAGCTCAGGCATTTCACGCTCTAAAAAACGCCGATCCTGATGGATGCTATTGCCGCACATCGGTGACGACCCGGCCACGGCGTACTGCTTTAAAAACGCCAAGGTTTTCTGCTCAGCTTCTGCGGTTTCCACCTGACTGGCTTTCACCCGAGCAACCAGACCCGATTCGCCGTGGGTTTTCTGATTCCAATCATCCATCTGCGCCAGCAGGCTGTCGGGCTGCTTCACGGCCATGACCGGCCCTTCTGCCACCACGTTCAAATCCGCATCGGTAATCAGCGTTGCCACTTCAATAATGCGCTCCTTATTAGGATCTAGACCGGTCATTTCCAGGTCTATCCATATCAATAAGTCATCGCGGGGCACGTCGGTCTCGGTCGTATCATTGCTCATTGCGTTCATTCCTTTGCCAAAATAGCCGTTATCAGCGTGCAATTATGGCGTAAAGTCAGTTTAAAATCAGAATAGTGCCTTAAATCGCATTGCCAAGCAGCCCATGCAGGACAGCTTGGCTACTTGGTAGGTACAATGGCCGCTATTGTACTTAGCATCAGGTGGACATGAGCAAACGCAAATTAAGTCGCCAGCAGCAGTGGCGAGTCGACAAGGTTCAGGCGGAACGCGCCCAGCGTGCTGAAAAGCGCGATGTGCAAGACGCTGAAAAGCTTTCTGCTGGCGAATACGGTGCCGAACAACCGGGCCGAGTCGTTGCTCACTTTGGGCGCACCTTAGAGGTGCGCAATAGCGATAATGAACCGGTGCGTTGCCACTTACGCGCCAACCTAGACGGTCTGGTCACCGGTGACCGCGTGATCTGGCGCGCCGGCCAAGAAGGCTCAGGCGTTGTGGTAGCGCGAGAAGAACGCGACAGCGTACTTAAGCGCCCCGACGCCCGGGGCCTGCTAAAACCGGTTGCGGCTAACATTGATCAGCTGCTGATTGTGTTTGCTGTGGAGCCCGCGCCCCATGCTAATTTGATCGACCGCTATCTCGTCGCTGCCGAAGCCACCGGCATTACGCCAGTCTTGGTCCTCAACAAAACCGACTTACTGCCCGAGGATGGCGGCGAACTGGGCAAACTTTTGGAGCGCTACCGCGCTCTGGGCTACCCGGTCGTGCGCACCACCACCGCCACAGAGACGGGGCTTGATGAGCTGCGTAGCCAGCTTGAGGGGCGCACGTCGGTATTTGTTGGTCAGAGCGGCGTGGGCAAGTCATCGCTGATTGACCTGCTGCTGCCGGATGAAACCCTGCGCATTGGCGCGCTCTCGGAAGACTCTCGTAAAGGCACACATACCACCACGACGGCGCGCCTTTATACGATGAGCCGTGAAGAAGTGGCCGACGGTGATTTAATCGACTCACCGGGCATTCGTGAGTTTGGCCTGATTCACCTTAATGAGCAGGAAGTCACCGACGGCTTTATTGAGTTTCATGCCTTCATTGGCCACTGCCGCTTTCGTGACTGCCGTCACCGCGCCGAGCCCGGCTGCGCGCTGCTCGAAGCGGTTGAGGCCGGCAAGATTCATCCCGCCCGTTTTGCCAGCTATCGACGCATTCTTGATAGCCTGGATGGCTAACGTTTACAGGAGTTACCCATGAGCACTGAAAGCCTATCGTCAGAAGCCAATCTTTTTTCGCTGATCGTAGAGCCTGAGCAGCTTCAGGAACACTTAAATGATCCCCAGCTGCTGATTATCGACGTGCCCGTTAATGGCGATAGCTATCGTCAGGGCCACGTGCCGGGGGCTGTTTTCCTCGATTTTCGCTATTTAATGCGCGGCGAAGGGCCGGTGCCCAACGACGTCCCCAGCGTTGAAGCGCTGTCCCGCCTGTTTAGTGCGCTAGGCCTGACACGCGACACCCACGTCGTGGCTTATGACGATGAAGGTGGCGGCTGGGCAGCACGCCTTCTGTGGACGCTAGACCTGATCGGCCATACCCGCTACTCCTATCTAAACGGCGGCATTCATGCCTGGCGTGACGCAGGGCTTGAGGAAAGCAGCGAATCCAACGCCCCTACTCCCAGCGACTACCAGGCTGACATTCTTAACCCGCACGCCCTTATTACGTGTGAAGAGATCAAGTCAAAGCTCGACGATAAGCAGTTCGCCGTATGGGATGCTCGCTCGCAGGGTGAATACGACGGCGAGCGGGGTAACAACAAGCACCTGGGCCATATACCGGGAGCAGTCAACATGGATTGGCTGCAGGTCATGGATCGCCATCGCGCTTTGCGTATCCGTGATTATGCCGAACTCATCACTGAGCTGGGCGCCCTGGGCCTAACGCCGGATATGGAAGTGGCGACCCACTGCCAAAGCCATCACCGCAGCAGCTTTACGTGGCTGGTAGGCAAGGCGCTGGGCTTTAATATGCGCGGCTACGCTGGCTCCTGGGGCGAGTGGGGCAACCGCGACGACACACCGATTGAGAAGTGAACCGACGACCGTGACCGTTTCCCAAAAAGCTTTTTCGCTACTTCAATATCCGCTGCCCCACCACGCGCTTTCGCGCCTGACGGGGCATTTTGCTCAATGCGACAATCCGTGGGTGAAAAACAACCTGATTAAAGCCTTTATCAAGCGCTTTAATGTGGATATGAGCCAAGCCTTAGAGCCCGATCCTAGCGCGTACGCAACGTTCAACGACTTTTTCACCCGCGCCTTAAAGCCAGATGCTCGCCCTCTGGGTGAAGGCATACTAAGCCCGGCCGATGGCGCGCTGTCGCAATACGGGCGCCTGCAAGCGGGTCAGCTAGTGCAGGCCAAGGGTCACACTTACTCGGCTCAGACGCTGCTGGGTGGCAATACCGCTTTGGCTGAAGAGTTTCTCGGCGGCAGCTTTGCCACCGTTTATCTTTCACCGCGGGACTATCACCGCGTACATATGCCGGTCACCGGCACGCTGCGGGAAATGATTTATGTCCCGGGGAGGCTGTTCTCCGTGAATCAAGCGACGGCCATTTACGTGCCGGGGCTATTCGCACGGAATGAACGCTTGGTGTGTATTTTTGACACCGAACACGGGCCCCTTGCGATGGTCTTAGTCGGCGCGATGATTGTTGCGGCGATTGAAACCGTTTGGTCCGGGCAGGTCACGCCGCTGTCGGGCAAGCCACAGCGCATGCAATTTGGTCAGCCTATCACGTTAGCCAAAGGTGCCGAGATGGGGCGCTTCAAACTCGGCTCTACGGTAGTGATGTGCTTTGCCAAGCCCGTGAGCTTTGACGAATCGGCTCAAACCACTGCGGTTCAGATGGGTCAATCCCTGGGCCACTGCTGAAGAGCTCACGGAATAATCATTGGCATTAAGCCTGCGGGCGGGTCACACCAGCGAGAAATATTTCCACGCAGCGCCGTGCGCGGGCATTACACTTTGCCTCGTCAAACCGCAGCTCGCGGCCGAGCAAGGCGTCGATATGCCACTCGCCAAGCAGCATGCCCATGAAAATACCGGCAGCCTCACGGGGCTCTTCAAGCGCCAGGCGGCCACTTTCAACCTGATCACGAAGGTAGTTGGCGAGCGCTTGGCGGGTGTGATCTGGGCCACGGGTCAGGAACATCTCGCCAAGTTCAGGGGCTCGCTCGGCCTCAAACGCTAGGCCTCGCACCAAGCGAATCACGCCGGCATCGAACACCAGCATCAGCATGCGGCGGCCCAGCTCGTAAAGCACCTGCTCGGGGGCCTGCTGATCACGCCGCCCCTCTTCTAGCACCGTCCAAGCGGTAGCGATATGACGCTCCATCGCCGCCATAAACAGCCCCTCTTTATTACCAAACTGCTTGTAGAGCGTTGCCAATGAGCCGCCCGCACGGGCAACCACCTCATTAACACTGGCGCCAGCATAACCCTGCTCGAGAAACACATCTCGCGCCGCGTCTAGCAAGCGCTCACGACGGGCCACGCCGCGCGCCGTCGGCGTCGCATCGGTTTTTTTAGCACTATCGGCCGGATCTTTCATGATTGGAAGAGACATCCACACTCCTATAGAGGCAGGCTAAAAGAGCGTTAATTATACAGACGCTGCCGTAAACAGTTATTTTCTACACTAGCCATGTAATGTAGCATTCATTACACTATGTGTCTTCACAACCATTCCCGCCTACGTTCAGCATGTCACTTCTCACCATTGAGCAGTCTCTTCGGGGTGATAGCGTTTCTTAGGGATGACATCGTTAAGGAGTGTCCATGTCGGAAGATGGCAAGCAAGAAGCTCATCCCGGTAAAAAATCCAAGGGCAAGATAATGGCTGTCATCATCGGCTTAATCGCGCTAGGGGCGCTGATTTGGTGGGGCGTCGGCTGGTGGCAGACCGGGCGATTCATGGCAGAAACCGACAACGCCTATGTGCGCACCGATAGCGTCGCCGTGCGTGCAGAGCTGTCGGCACGCGTCGTGGAAGTGGCCGTGCATGACAACCAAACGGTAAACCAAGGTGATCTACTCATACGTCTGGACGATGCCAGCTACCGCGACCAGCTGGCTCAAGCTAGAGCGCAACAGGCGGTGGCCGCGGCGTCAATCGTTCAGTCACAGCGTCAGATAGCCTTACAGCAGGCATCTATCGACCAGGCCAACGCCCAGGTGGATGCCGCCGAAGCCGATGTCGGCCAGGCTCGCCAGCATCTTGAACGCTCGTCTTCTCTTGCCGCCAGCAACTATGGTTCTCGCCAGCAAAACGAGGACGACCAGACCACGCTCAGGGTTGCTGAGGCCAATCTAGCCCAGAGCCGCGCCGCGGCTGTCTCGGCCAGGCGTCAGTTGGAAGTGGCCGAAAGCGACGTGACTCGCGCCGAAGCCAATCTGGATGCCGCAGGCGCCGATTTCGACTACGCCCAGCATCAGCTCGACAAAACGCGTATCGTCGCGCCGCGGGCGGGCATCATCGGCAACCTGCAGGTGAAGGCCGGCGCGCTGGCTCAGCCGTCGCTAACGCTGCTGCAGCTGGTGCCCATTGAATCAGCCTATGTGGCGGCTAACTTCAAGGAAACTCAGCTTGAGCGGATACGCATCGGTCAGCCGGTCAATATTCATTTAGATGCCTACCCGAATATCACGTATCAGGGCGTGGTCGACAGCCTGTCTCCGGCCACGGGCACTGAGTTCAGCCTGTTGCCTCAAGATAACGCTACCGGCAACTTCAATAAAATCGTGCAGCGAGTGCCCGTCAAGATTCGCTTTACCGGCCCAGAAAATGCGCTAAATCTGCTGCGTGCAGGTCTTTCGGCAGTGCCGGAAATCGACACTCGCGATCTTGAGCCAGGCAATGAAGCAGAGTTTGCCCGTGTGAATAGCCCTGACAGCACCCAGGAACACTCCGACCTATGAGCGAAGCGGCCAAAAGCCCGACAGTAGGCGTCAGCGACATGCCGTCCTGGCGCCAGCGAGTCGGCTTCATTGCCGCGGTGTTTGGCATGTTTATGGCGATTCTGGATATTCAGATCGTCGCCAGCTCGCTAAACGAGATCCAGTCGGGTCTTTCGGCTAGCGCAGATCAGATATCCTGGGTGCAAACCTCTTATCTAATTGCAGAGATAGTGATGATTCCGCTATCGGGTATGCTGATGCGGATTCTTTCGACCCGCGTAGCCTTTACCCTCTCCTGCGCGGGCTTTACCTTGGCAAGCCTTGGCTGCGCCATGGCCACGTCAATCGAACAACTTATCGTATTGCGCGCCATTCAGGGCTTCATGGGTGGCGCGATGATTCCGATTACGCAAGCGGTCAGCTTCTCGATCTTTCCCCGCCGAGTGATGGGCAGCGTACAGGCAGTGATTGGTATGGTCGTGACCATGGCGCCTTCAATCGGCCCCACGGTGGGCGGCTACATCACCGAAACCCAGAGCTGGCACTGGCTATTCTTAGCCAATATCATTCCGGGAATATTGGTGTGCTGGGCAGCATGGAAATTTTTAGATATCGACAAACCAAATCACGCGCTGGCCCGCAACCTTGATCTTATCGGCCTGGCCCTGATCGCGGTGTTTCTAGGCTCACTTGAGTTCGTTCTTGAAGAGGGCCCGGGCGATGACTGGTTCGCCAGTGACCGCATCATTATCTTCAGCCTGGTATGTCTACTGGCGGGCGTATGGTTTTTCACTCGCACATTGCGCAGCGCTCACCCGATTGTCGACTTGCGCGCCTTCGCCAACCGTAACTTTGCGATCGGCGCCGGCATGGGCTTTATTATCGGCATCGCGCTGTATGGGCTGGTCTATATCATGCCGCTGTTCTTTGGCTACGTACGCGGCTACTCGAGCCTACAGATTGGCCAAGTCATGTTTGTCACCGGGGTAACGATGTTCCTGTGTGCGCCAATCGTCGGCCAGGCCACTAATCATCTAGACCTTCGCGTGATGCTATTTTTTGGTTTGCTGCTGGTAGGCGTGGGCACCATGATGAACAGCAACCTCACCGTGGAGTCAGGGTTCTGGCAGTTCTGCGTGCCGCAAATTGTGCGTGGGATGGGGCTGATCATGTGCATCATTCCGGCCTCGCGAATCGCGCTAGGCACCCTTCCTCCCAGCGAAGTTGGCAATGCCAGCGGGCTGTTTAACGTGATGCGCAATTTAGGCGGCGCCATGGGGCTTGCGCTGCTTGATACGGTACGCGACATCCGCGAAGACTATCACTGGAATCAGCTAATCCCAGCCATCGACACCGGCCGCGAGGTGGTGGTGACGGAAATCGCCAAGTATGAAGCCATGCTCAGCGGATCGGTGCCTGATGCCTATCACGCGGCCGTTGCCCTGCTGGCGCAGCGAGTCTCACAGCAGGCCCAGGTGTTGGCCTTTAACGATATCTTTACGTGGATGGGCCTGATCTATATCGCCACGGTACCGCTAGTGTTTCTACTCAAGCGCATCAAGGCATAAAGCTTATGCCACTTCTAACAGTTAGGTGTTGAAAACGCGAGCACGTCTTCCAGGCGCGCCTTCCCCAGCGCCAGCTGAATAAGACGATCAATACCCAGCGCCACGCCAGCCCCCTCGGGCATGCCGTGCTCAAGCGCTGCCAGCAGGTTCTCGTCAATGTCCACTTCCGGCAAACCTAGACGCCGCCGCTCGGCGTTATCATCATTAAAGCGCTGGCGCTGTTCTTCCCCATCAGTTAGCTCATCGTAGCCGTTGGCAAGCTCAATACCGTTTACATAAAGCTCAAAACGAGACGCCACCCACTCGCCATCCGCATCCTGATGGCGTCGAGCCAGCGCCGCTTGGCTGGTAGGGTAATCGGTGACCACGCTCAGCTCCTGCTGGCCAAGCTGAGGCTCAATTACCATGCTCATCAATAAGTCCAAACAGGTATCACGCCCTTCATCGGCCAAGGCATGGGCAGACATTTGCCCCCGCTCTGAGGCCAGCGCCCGCAGCTTTTCCAGCGACGATGTAAAGGGGTCAACCGCCAGATGGGTATGAAATAGCTCGCGGTAACGATAATGCACGATGTCGCCAGGCGCCGCTGGCAGCAGGGCCATGACCAGCGCCGCCGTTTCAGCAATCATCTCATTGAGCGAAAACTGAGGCCGATACCACTCCAGCATGGTGAACTCGATATTATGCCGCGCACCCACTTCACCATCGCGAAAACTTCTGGCTAGCTGAAAAATCGGCCCGCTGCCGGCAGCCAGCAGCCGCTTCATATGAAACTCAGGCGAGGTTTGCAGCCAGAGACTGCGCTGACCTCGGTCAGTGCGTGCCAGGGTATTCAGTGAGACCAGATGCACATCCGTGCTGCCGCCCTGCCCTAACACCGGCGTTTCGACTTCTAGCACATTACGCACAGCAAAAAATGCTCGCACGCTGGCCATTAAACGCGCACGCTCGCGCAATGTTTCGATAGACGCTGTGGGTTGCCAATCAATGGCCATGACGACTCCTAGGGCAAAGCACGAAAAAAAGCCACGCTCGTTGCGTGGCCTTTAAATCATATCATCGGCAGCAAAACTGATTTAAGCGCGCGAGACGTAATCACCACTGCGCGTATCAATTTTTAGCACTTCGCCCCGGTTGATAAACAGCGGCACGCGTACCACGGCACCCGAGGTAAGCGTTGCAGGCTTAGAGCCGCCCTGGGCCGTATCGCCCTTCAAGCCAGGGTCTGTTTCGACGACTTCCAGCTCAATGAAGTTGGGCGGCGTAACAGAAATAGCCTTGTCGTCCCACAACGTAATGGTATAAGGCACCTGCTCCTTAAGCCATTTTGAGGTATCGCCTAGGGCTTTCTTTTCCACGGCATACTGCTCGAAGGAGCCATCGGTCTTCATGAAGTGCCACATGTCACCGTCGGTATAGAGATATTCCATCTCTAAATCCATGACGTCGGCGCCTTCCAGCGAGTCACCAGATTTGAACGTCTTCTCACCCACACGGCCAGTCATCAGGTTACGCATTTTAACGCGGTTAAACGCCTGCCCTTTACCGGGCTTGACCAGCTCGTTCTCGACAATCGAACAAGGGTCACCGTCGAGCATTACTTTCAAACCGGCTTTGAATTCATTGGTAGAATAGTTCGCCATATCGCCTCTCAATTACCTATTCTTAGCTACGTGGTCTGCGAAGCCGCGGCTTCACGCTTATGATCAGTGCGTCGCATGATAACCCGAAGGAGGGCTTTTTTGCAGGAGAACATCATTATTGCCGCGTCTAAGACGCCCCTGACTTGGCAACAGCAACTTTCTATGGCCATTCGCGACCCGCAGGTTCTGTGTGACCGGCTAGGATTAAGCAGCCAGTGGCTAGCAGGCGCCCAGACGGGGCATGCGCTGTTTGACGTGTGCGTGCCCGATGCTTATCTCAACAGAATAGCGTATGCCGATCTAAACGACCCGCTGCTACGCCAGGTTCTGCCCGTCGATAAAGAGGCGCTTACGCCCCCAGGCTATGTGGCTGACCCGCTGGAAGAGAGCGACCATCAACCGGCAAAAGGGTTAATCCACAAATACGCTAACCGTGTACTGTTAATTGCCAGCCCGACCTGCGCGATCAACTGCCGCTACTGCTTTCGCCGTCACTTTCCCTATAGCGACAACGCCCCTTCGCGGGCGCAGTGGCAAGAAGCGCTCGACTACCTGCGAACAGATACGTCGATCCATGAGGCGATTCTTTCCGGGGGCGACCCGCTGGCTGCCAATGACCGCCAGCTAGCATGGCTGGTTGATCAGCTTGAAGGCATCCCGCACATTAAACGACTACGCGTTCACACCCGCCTGCCGGTGGTAATACCTGACCGAGTTGACGACACCTTATTGGCATGGCTAAGCAATACGCGGCTACAGAAAGTGATCGTTTTGCACATCAACCATGCCAACGAAATTGACCAAGCCGTGATAGATGCCTGCACGCGCTTGAAGCAAACAGGCGTGACGCTACTTAACCAGAGCGTGCTACTGCGCGGCGTGAACGATAATGTGACGACGCTGGCCACTCTTTCCGAGCGCCTGTTTGAAGCAGGCATACTGCCTTACTACCTGCACGTATTGGACCCGGTACAGGGCGCGGCGCATTTTGATGTGGCGGACAATGAAGCAAAGGAACTGATCGCCGAGCTTCGTGATCACTTGCCCGGTTTTTTAATGCCACGCCTAGTGCGGGAAATCCCCGGCAAAGGGAGCAAAACGCCGCTTTAATATCGCGGCACTCATCTGCCGGATCGACTTTTAACGCATTACTACCCACTCACAGCGGGAAGATTTTCTGCAAAATAGATCGCCATTGTCGTCGGGGCGGGCTCTTTCTTCTCGCCGCTGGCTATCTCAATGGCCTGTGCATAGATGCTATGTGGGCTCTGGGTGATCACCATATCCATCACGCCTTCGATTAACATGCCCCGGGTATCGGGGGTTAGCCCATGGCCGATGAAGCATATCTCTTTGTCGCGCTTTGATTCACGCAGTGCGCGGCCAATGCCATCGGACGAGCCGCCCACGTTGTAGATACCGACGAGATCAGGATGCTGTTCCAACAAGCGACAGGTGTTGTGATAGTTCTCATCTCGGTTGTCGTGCCCCTCATGGGGGCCAATCACCGTAAGATGCGGAAAACTCTCCTCGGCCAATGCCAAGAACCCCATTTCCCTCTCCATATGGGCGCGATAGGCACGGCTGGCAGCCACGAGGGCCAACTTCCCTGCTGGCACATGACAAAAGCCGCCCATGACTTTCGCCGCCGTTCGCCCTGCGGCGAAGTTATCGATACCAATATAGGCATGCCGGTTCGACGTGGGCAGGTCTGAAATAATCGTAATGACCCGCTTGCCCGCCATAATCAGCTCATCAATCACTTGGCGCACTTTTGGATGCTCTATAGCCATGAAAATGACGGTATCTGAGGTTTTTCCATAGCGCCGAAGTGCGCGAACTAACGCCTCCGGATTGAAGCTTTCAATAAAGTGACTGCGCACTTTAAGCGGCTCCATTGACTGTTCCGCCAAGGCCCGCACATAAGAATTCAGCCCCGTTAAATAAGGATTGGTTCCCTGCGGCAATAGAAAAACAACCTTGGAAAAGATCGGCCCAAGGCGCATTTTGACTTCATCTTCACCTAGGTAGCCCACTTTTACCGCGGCTTCCAGCACGCGATGAAGCGTGACTTTACGCACGCCGGGGCGTCGATTGAGCACACGGTCAACGGTTGCTGTCGACACGCCGGCGGCGGCTGCGATATCAGGTATTAACGGTCGCTTTACATCAAAAACCATCATGAATTCCTCATTGCCTAAAGGAGCAGCCCTGCCCTAGCCTATTAGCTCGTAGCAGGTGGAAGTCACTTGGCTACAAAACAATAAAAAACAATCATAGTCTGGAGAACAACAATGCTAGTTAAACTATTCCGTAATAGCCATCTCGCGTTAATTGCAGGCACTGTCGCACTGAGCGCAGGCAGTGTGGCTGCGCAGGAAGTCACGCTTCGCTATGGTCATATGCATACGCCTAACTCAATTGCCGGCATGCAGGCTGAATGGCTGGCTGAAGCGATTGAAGAAAAAACCAATGGCGACGTGGCCGTTGAGATATATCCCAACTCACAGCTTGGCCGCTTGCAAGAACTTGCTGAGGCCGTCTCGACCGGGTCCATCGCGCTTTCCCACAACACTGCGGGCGCCATTGGCTCACTTTATGCCCCCTTTGCAGCCTTTGACACGCCGTATCTTTATCGCGACGTTGACCACCTCATGGCCGTGATGGACGTTGACTCTCCGGTCATGAGCACACTGAACGAAGAGTTAGCCGATGCGTCAGGCGTACGCTTGCTGTATGCGTTCTACTTCGGCACTCGCCACCTAACGGCCAATCAGGAAATCCACACTCCGGAAGATCTAGAAGGTGTCAAGATCCGTTCGATCCCTTTCCCTATTTACATGGCGACCGTTGAAGGAATGGGCGCTATTCCTGTTCCCGTTGATTGGTCAGAAGTGCCAACGGCATTGGCAACCGGTGTGGTTGAAGGGCAGGAAAACCCGGTCAACGTGGTGGTGACTGCAAAATTGAATGAAGTACAAAGTCACTTAATGCTGACCGGCCACATCAGTGCCGCCCAGGTCATAGTGATTAACGATGACACCTGGCAGTCACTATCTCCTGAGAACCAAGCCGCGATTGCTGAAGCCGCGTTAGAAGTACGTGAACGTGCCACAACGGCCATGCTGGAAGCGGAAGCGAGTGATCTTGCTCAGCTTAGGGAGTCGGGCATGCAGATTATCGGTCCTGACGAAGGGCTCGACGTTGATGCTTTCCGTACCCGCGTCCAAGCAAGAATTGCCGAAGAATTCGACGATCAGTACGGCGATCTTTATCAACTCATCAGCGAAACGCGTTAAGCCATGAACGGTCATGAATCCCTGCTAGGGCGCAGTCTTAGTCGGCTGTCTGAAGTTTGTGTTGGTATTGCGATGCTGCTGCTGATTGTTATTACCGCATTAGTCGTCTCGCAGGTGCTGGCCCGAAACTTTTTCAGCGTTGGCCTGCCATGGGCGGATGAAGCCTCCCGGTTTGCCGGCATTGCGATGGTCTATCTGGCGACGCCCTACTTACTGTTTCATGGCCAACATGTGGCAGTAACCATGCTAGCCGATGCGCTATCCGGTATTAAGCGCACGCTGTGTTTAGCCATTGCAGAACTGGCAACGCTCGGCTTTTGTGTGCTGACGCTTTACGGCTTTTATCGCTTTCTACTCAGAGCAGCACGCTTTTCTTCACCGGCACTTGGCATCCCTAATCTGTGGCTATACATGCCGGCACTTATCAGCATCGGATTACTCGCGCTTATATCACTCTATCGTCTAGGACGGATAATGCGCCGGAGGGCTTTAGTATGTCCCTAACGTTATTGCTCTTCTTTGCAGCCAGCCTACTGATTGGTGCGCCGGTTGCTGTTAGCTTGGGCTTATCGGCTGGACTGGTGATCTTTCTCTACGATCTGCCGTTCACTGTTATGGCCCAGCGGGCTATTAACACCCTGGACAGCACGCCCTTGCTGGCGGTACCGCTGTTTATACTGGCAGCGTCTCTGCTAGGTGCGACGGGAGTCACCACCCACCTATTTGAATTAATGCGCATGGTGGTGGGCCGCATTCGCGGGGGCATGGCGCACGTTAATGTACTCACCAGCCTGATCTTTTCAGGCATGTCCGGCGCGGCACTCGCTGACATCGGCGCATTGGGTGGCATTCAAATTCGTCAGATGGAGCAACAGGGTTACACCAAGCGATTTGCTGCTGGGCTGACGATTGCCGCCGCCACTATCGGGCCGATCTTTCCACCGTCTATTCCGCTTATCATCTTCGCCACCGCCGCGGAAGTTTCCACCATCCGTGCGCTGCTGGCGGGGGTCGTTCCTGCGCTCGTCGTAGCGATTGCGCTGATGGTCCAAGTCGCCGTGATGGCAAGGCACTATAAGCTGCCACGCGACGATGCCCAGCCAAGCTTCAAAGCCTTTCGTAAAAAGACGCTGATCTCGTTGCCTGCCCTACTCGCCCCTGTACTTCTAGTGGGCGGCATGATCAGCGGTTTTTTTGGCCCCACTGAGGCGGCTGGAATGACGACCGCCTATGCCATTCTCATTGGCCTGGCCATTTATCGTTCGCTAACGTGGCGATCCTTCCTGAGCTGCACGAGAGAAACCGTGCTGTCGACCGCCAACGTACTGTTTGTTGTCGCGTCCGCTGCCTTATTTGCCTGGGTACTCACAATGGACCGTGTGCCTGCCCATGCAGGCGAGTGGTTGCTAAGCGTGTCGGACAACCCCTTGGTGCTGCTGTTACTGCTGAACGTACTTTTGCTAGTGGTGGGCATGTTTCTAGAAGCGATCGTGGCAATACTGATTATCGCCCCGATTGTCGCGCCCGCTCTGTTACAGGCAGGCGTGCCTGCTGAGCAGCTCGGCGTCGTGTTCGTACTCAATCTAATGCTGGGGCTGCTAACACCGCCGGTGGGCATGAGTCTCTATATGGTATCGATCATTACCAAGATGCCGTTATCGTCAATTATCCGCGGCGTCGCCCCTTTCTATCTTTCTCTTTTTGCAGCCCTGGCAGCGGTTACTCTAATACCCGCTCTGTCCACTTGGCTGCCTAACCTTGTCATGTAGGAAATGTCATGAGCCAATATCTTGGAGCTATTCGTCAGTTAGGTTATGTGGTCAACGATATCGAAGCGGCCATGAAGTACTGGACCGATGTGATGGGCGTGGGGCCTTTTTTCTACAACCCGCGGGTGCCGATTGAGAACTACACCTATGACGGTAAGCAGTACGATGTGCACAACTCGGTGGCCTTGGCTAACTCTGGCTTCATTCAGGTTGAGCTGATTCAAACCCGCAATGATGCCCCCTCGATGTACCGTGACTTTATGCAAGCGGGTAACACGGGGCTGCAGCATGTCGCCTTCTGGACTGAAGACTACGATACCGATCTGGCTAACATGCAGGCACGTGGCTATCACGTCAAAATGAGCGGTGAGGTAGGCACCAACGGACGCTTTGCTTATTTTGATCGCGAATACCACCCCGGCACCGTGATTGAGCTTTCTGAAGTGCTTGGCCCAAAAGGCAAAATGTTTCGCATGATTCGCGAAGCATCAGAGAACTGGGACGGCAGTGATCCGGTGCGCCCCTTCCCGAATCTAAGTGAGGCAGAAGCATGATTCGCGCTGCTTATCAGATAGAAACGCCGTTAGATCCATCGCTTGTAGCAGAAATGATGGCCGGTGAGCAAAGCTCAGGCACGTTCGTCAAAGTACAAGGCGAGACCCAAGCAATCAGAGATCGATTTGGCGCCCGAGTGACGCATTTAGAAGTATTGGAGGAGCTGGACTCACCCAGCCTGCGCAGCGCCTACCTGGAACGTAAAGAAATTAAAGGCCCTTGGAAAAAAGTGGCGGTAGAGATTGAGTACCCGGAAGACAACGTCGGGGTGAACCTACCGAACCTTGCCGCTACCGTGGCCGGTAACCTTTTCGATTTAGGCGAGCTCACCGGGCTGCGCTTGATGGACCTGCACCTGCGCCCCGAATATCGAGATCGCTATGCGCTACCCGCTCACGGCGTTTCGGGCACCCGTGCGGTGACCGGCGTTAGTAAACGTCCGCTTTTTGGCACTATTTTAAAGCCTAATATTGGTATGACTCCGGCGGAAACGGCCGATTTAGTCGAACAGCTTTGCGAAGCCGGCGTCGATTTCATTAAAGATGATGAAATTGCGGGCAATCACCCTTACGCGCCGGTTAAAGAGCGCGTCAGCGCCGTGATGGAACGCGTTAGAAAGTTTAGAGAACGCAGTGGTCGCGACGTTATGATCGCGTTTAATATCACCGATGAACTGGATGCCATGCGCAGTCACGCCGACCATGTCCAGGCCGAGGGGGGCAGCTGCGTGATGGCGAGCCTAAACTGGTGCGGGCTGTCTGCAATGCAAAGCCTGCGCGCCTCTACGCCACTGGCCATTCACGGCCACCGTAACGGTTTTGGCGCCTTCGCACGCCACCCGGCGCTAGGTATTGATTTTTCCGCCTATCAAACGCTGTACCGCTTAGCCGGCATCGACCATATGCACGTGCACGGCATGGGTGGAAAATTTGCTGACCTGACCGAAGAAGTGGCCAATGCGGCCAAGCTTTCGCTCACGGCGCTAAGTGCTACGGATGATCGCGTGATGCCGGTATTTTCCTCCGGGCAATGGGCCGGCACCCTGCCGCTGACGCTCGAGAAAACCCAAAGCGCTGACTTCATGTTCCTGGCTGGCGGCGGCATTCTTGCGCATCCAGACGGTGTCGCCGCGGGGGTTGCCAGCCTTCAGGAAGCCTGGCAAAGCATTGAAGCCGGTACGCCGCTGGAGTGCTCCAACCGCCCGGCGCTTGCCAAGGCTCTCGACTTCTACGGCGGACGTTAAGCATGCGCTATATATTTGTCGCGGATGACTTCACCGGCGCTTCAGATACGTTGGCAACCCTACGCCGCGCCGGCTTAAACGCCCGGCTCTACCTGACGGTTCCTTCTTGCGATGAAGTGGCCGATCTGGATGCCTTTGGGATAGCCACCGCGGCACGCAGTATGGATCAGCAGGCGATTCGCTCAGAAATGCAGCGTATAGGTCATCAATTACAGGTGCACGCGCCCGACGTTGTGCATTTAAAGGTGTGCTCTACCTTTGATAGCAGCGTCCACACCGGCAATATTGCGATAGCTATGGACGCGCTGTCTACTCAGCTAAAGCCAGCCACCACGCTGATCGTAGGGGGCCAGCCAAGCCTGGGTCGCTACTGCCTATTTGGCAATTTGTTTGCCAAGGGCGCTGATGGCCAGGTATATCGCATCGACCGCCACCCAGTGATGCATCGCCACCCCGTCACGCCCATGCAGGAAGCCGACCTACGCCGCCACTTTAGCGATATGGGTCTTACCAACGTTCACGGCTTAGATAGGGTCGCGCTGCACACTGATGTAGCCCTGCCCAACGCGCCGGTGCTATGCGATGCGCTTGACGCTAGTGATTTAACACGCATTGGCGAGCGGTTTCGTCATGCCCCTGCGCCCCAGCTGTGGGTGGGTGCCAGCAGCGTTGCAGAAGCGCTTTATCCCAATCATCAGACGATCGAGATGCCTAGCAGCCTACCCGGCCCGCTGCTTGTGTTTGCGGGCAGCCGGTCTTCTGTCACCGCTGCCCAGGTTGCGGCTTCTCATAGCATGACAATCGTGACGGTATCGGCACGCCAGCTCGCCAGCCAACCGCAAGAACTCTATGCGCAAATAACGGCACCGCTGCAAGACGGTAAAGCAACGCTTGCGGTGCTGGATGACGATACGACGCATGGGCTAACCGCGCTAGAGGTCGCTCAGTATGCTGCAGCGCTGATTGCAAAGCTGGTTCGTTCCGGCAACATCGGCACTCTGCTGATCGCCGGTGGGGATACGTCTAGCCTGGCGATCCATCATTTACAGCCACAGAGCATCGACTATATCGGCCCATTGGAAGCGGGCGTCCCCGTTTGTGCGGCAAACTTTGCCAATGGCCACCGCCTCCCAGTCATTATGAAGGGCGGCCAAATGGGCTCAGTCGCGCTGTTTGATAAGGTTTGCGAGCTAACCTGTCAAAACGACGAATAAGCGGCAGTAGAAGCCATAAAACAGGTAGCAGTACCCAGCGCCAAACAAAGCGCACCATCAGAAGAACCGGCAGCAGCACCAGCAGCCAGAGTGCGAACTGCCCCAGCCATATTGGCAAGCTGAACCATTTAGCTACATTGGCGCCCAGTGCGCTTACCAGCGACGGGTGGCGAACCACCACATAAGCAGTGCCAGCAACTGCTGCCACTTTGGCCATACGTGGCAGACTGGCAAACCGCCCGCCGCCTGCCGCTATGCCTGAGCGTAATCCAGTGCGCGCTCCCTGGGCCTCAACACTGCCTAGCCGTGCGCCTCTCGCAAAACGCCCCACCCGCAGCACTTTAACGGTGCTGGCCATCAATAAAAGATCGACACCCGCCCAACCCACGTCCGCGGTACCAATCGCTTCGTCGCGGCGCCATTGATTTTCCAGATTACGAAGACCGCTGGTAAAGAAATCGCTGAGTCCTGCGACGACACGCTCACCTTGGAGCCAATGCACATCGCCCGCGCTATCCACCACAAACTGATTGAGCAAGCCATGCCCTTCAGCGTCCAGTAAGGCAATGCCTATTTGGCCTCGCCGATATGGGCTCCACTCGGATACTTCTGTTGCCTCGCCTTGGCGCTGCGCCTGCTCAGCGTCCTCATTCCACCAGCGGCTCAGCTGCTGGTAGTGCTCACCCACCCAAGCCTGAGCACGCAGCGTGGCGATATCATTATCGCGATAGTAGATAATCGGCAGTATGGCATCGGGGCCAAAACGCACGAGCAGCTGCTGAAACTCAGGCAGTGCGGCATACTCCAGTAACGTAACACGGGCGGTATCGCCATAACGCAAGATGGCTAAATGGGCGCTCATCCAAAGCGCCTGGTCGTTGGCGTAATGAAGAAAAACGGCGTTGATATCCGCGGACTCTTGAGCCAGTGACGCTTCAATACTGGGGAGTGCGCGCTGCACCTCAAGCCGCACTAGTCGTGGCTCAAAGGCTTCACTCGAGGCCAGCGCCGATAGACCACCCGCCAACATGGTCGCTAGTGCCAGCATTGTAAAAAAGATACGCATACTTAGCTCTTCCTATTGGGCAGTGACTATTATTGTAACGCGCTCACTCATTCACAAAACACGCTGGCGGGCTATGGCAAATTAGATACGAATAAACATAGCCCTATGGTAAAGTTACCAGGCTAACTTTATTCTCAATATTGAATTCGTGTTAAGGCATTCCCCACCTGGAGACCAGAACGCCATGTCGCAACCACTCAGGGCTAAAATGGGCGCTATCGTGCTGTTGATAGCTTCGCTCGTCGGGCTCGCCATCGCCCTCTATGCCTATTTCACGCCGCTGACCGGGGTCACCGGCACGCTCGGCGCGCTCGTTGCCGGCGCGGCCTGTTTTGCCCTGGCAGTCATGGCGCTACTTCTTATGCTGGTCACGGGGCGCGGCGCCACTATCGCATTACGGTTGCTGATTCTGATTGGCATTGCCGGTACTTTTTTCGCTGGATTACTGCTGCACCAGAGGTGGATCGACGCGGCAATGGTGGTCGGCCTGATTGGCCTTATTATTGATATCGCCCGCCCATCATCCCACGCCCGCCCCGCCCACTTCTGAGGAGCCGTCCATGCCAACTTTTTTACCTGCTACCCATCCTCGCTTTAGATCTGTTACATCGGTGCTGGGCACAGCCACCGCTCTGGCCGCTTGTCTAACGCCGATCACGCTGCTGGCACAAGATCAGCCAAGCCCGCAGAAGACCGGCTCCCAGGAACAAGGTCCACAGACTAACGCTGCCCCGATTCCACTAGTACCCGGCGAGCCGACCTGGGATAGCTTTCACGGCCAGCTCAATGCACAAAAGTACAGCCCGCTTGAGCAAATTAATGCCGACAACGTGGGTGACCTAGAGAAGGTCTGGGAAGTGCATACCGGCGATGTGTCAGATGGCCACGGTGATCTGCCGCCGACCGTCTGGTCCGCAACGCCGGTATTCGCCAACGATACGCTCTATATCGGTACGCCCTTCTACCGCATTCTGGCGCTTGACCCTGGCACTGGCGAAGAAAAGTGGAGCTTTGATACGCAGTCCACGCTCGAGGCCTTGACCCAGCCGGCCTTAAAAAACCGTGGCGTTGCTTACTGGGAGGCCGCTGAACCTGACGCTGGCGAAGCCTGTCAGAAAATAGTCTACCTGGGCACCATGGATGCGCAGCTGTTCGCAGTCGATGCCGATAGCGGCGAGCCGTGTGCAAGCTTTGCCGACAATGGCGTACTGGATGTCAACCAGTGGAATAACACCAACGCTGAGTGGCCGCTTTCGCTGCTTCAGCCGCCGACCGTGGTCGGTGATCATCTGATACTCGGCTGGGCAGGTAAAGACTGGGCATTTGAGCAGGCGCCTCCAGGCAACGTGTTCTCGATCAACGCGCGTACCGGCGAGCGTGAGTGGACGTTTGAGGTACTGCCCGAAGAAGTGCGTGAGCAAAGCGGCACAGCAAACATCTGGACGCACATGTCCGCGGACGAAGAGCTTGGTTTGGTCTATCTGCCCGTCTCTTCGCCTTCACCCAATTACTGGGGCGGCAATCGCACTGAGAGTGCTCCACTAGCGACGTCGACGACGGCACTCGACATCGAAACCGGTGAGGTAGTGTGGTCGCGTCAATGGGTGCATCACGACATCTGGGATTACGATATTAACTCCGCCCCCACGCTGATGGATATTACCGTGGACGGCGAAGAGATTCCGGCTCTGATCCAGGCAACCAAAATGGGCTTCCTGTTCGTCGTAAACCGTGAAACCGGCGAAGACGTTTGGCCTATTGAGGAACGTCCGGTGCCAGGCGGCGATGGCTCGGTTGAAGGCGAGGTTTACGCCCCTACTCAACCCTTCCCAACCAAGCCCGCACCGCTGCTAGACCAGTCAGAGAAGCCTAAGATATGGGCACTTGCCGACGCGGTTAGCTTTGGCCAATGTTCGGCGCTGTGGGAAGATCTTTGGTATGAAGGCATGTACACCCCGCCAACCACGCAAGGCGAAGGGGCACTCACCTACCCAGACAGCTCCGGCGGCGTTCAGTGGGGAGGCGTTGCCTTTGACCCTGAGAACCAGATTGCGGTGGTCAACACGTCTCACATCGTGCAATACGTGAAACTTTACAGCCGGGAAGATTACGATAAAGCGGATAGCGGTTCAGGCAACGAGAGTGGTTTTTCACCCCAGGAAGGCGCGCCCTACGGCATGCGTCTTGAGGTAGCTCGTAACTGGCTTGGCATGCCTTGCTGGGAACCGCCTTTCGGTGAGCTTGTGGCGCTGGATATGACCACCGGCGACGTCAAATGGCGCCGGCCAGTGGGTGTAACGCAACAGTATGGTTTCTTCATGCCAGAGAGCTGGGGCTCACCTACGATTGGCGGCCCGGCAATAACGGCTGGCGGTATTATCTTCATCGGCGCGTCGATGGATGCCAAGGTGCGTGCCTACTCTCTGGAAACGGGTGAAGAGCTGTGGTCTGACCAAGCACAGGCACCGTCGGTGTCCATTCCTGCCGTCTACGAATATGAAGGCCGTCAATACGTTGCCTTTATCGCCGGCGGCAACTCCATTCTCAAGGATCAGGTCGGCGATCAAGTCGCGGTCTACGCACTGCCTAAATAACGCCAGTAAAGCCTACGCTAAAGTCGCGTAGTCCGACGGGGTGACTCTTTGCTTTGCAAAGGGCCGCCCCGTTCTGCTTTCGATCGCCAAAAAACGCTCAGCGAATGTCTTCTGATACCTTTACATTTCTTCTGACACCTTTAATAGCCAAGCCGCCCACCGAAAAACATCATTCGTGGCTGGTTTTATTACTATCAGCGGCCTGCTGTGGCGAATTTCCATCGCGCTGAACGAGGACTGACTCCATGCGATCAAGCTGTGCTTTCAGTCCGCGAACATCATTGCGCAGTGAGTGCAGCTCGGCTTCTTCGCCTTCGCCGCTGTCCAGCGCCATTTGCGCGCTCTCCTTCTGCATCACATCCAGCACTATGCCAATCATCATGTTGAGAAAAATAAACGCATTCAGAAAGATAAACGTTAAAAAGAATATCCAGGCATAGGGATAAACTTCCATGGTGGGGTAAAGCACGGCCGTCGCCCAGCTTTCAAAGGTCGCCACCTGGAACAGCGTTAGCATTGCCAGCGAAATATTGCCCCACAGCCCCTCATCAACGGTATGAAATAGAAAGCTGCCAATGGCGGCATAAATATAGAAAATGATAAACATCAGCAGAACGACATAGCCCATCCGCGGCACCGACTTCACCAGGGCATTGAGCAGCATCTGCAGTTCAGGAATCATCGACACCAAGCGCAGCACTCTAAAAATACGCAGCAGCCGCGCCAACAGGACCATTTCAGAATCATCCATAGGGATTAAACTGGCGGTCACAATCAGAAAATCAAAAACGTTCCAGCCCTTTTTGAAGAAGCTCAGAAGAGTGCGCTCAGCGGCCATCCTGATTAAAATTTCTATCAAAAAGAAGATAGTGACGGCGACATCTAAATACAGCAGCCACTGCTCAATCCGTGAGGTTTCTTCGTAGGTTTTAGCCCCTATCACTAAGGCAGAAACAACGATAATGGCAATCACGACGGCTTCGAAAAGCTTGTTCGACCGTAGCTTTTCAAAACGGGCCTGCCAGGTATTAAAGGGCTCACTCATGGAACAAAAAATCTCTCATCGGTTGACCGTCACACTTTATACTAAAATTACACAGCTACTGCACAAGTGATATCCTCTTGTTCCACTTGATGTATCCTGCACGACCAGAACCCTCTCCAGGCGCTCTGGTGGTGTTCTTTTGACTTTTTTAACTTAGCCGCTGGATGACACCCATGACATTGCTTTGGATAGCCTTGTTGCCTTTGCTAGGCGTACTGGTGCCGCTACTCACCGCACGATTTGGTCGCAGTGCCTGTTCACTGATGACCGCGGTGCTACCAGCGACCGCCCTAGCAATGACGCTACTCAACGTGCCGGCGCTACAAGATGGCGAGCAGCTGCGTTTTTCAGCCACCTGGATGCCCGAGCTGGCGCTAAGCTTAGCGTTTCGGCTGGATGGATTATCGCTACTATTTAACCTGCTGATCCTGGGCATTGGTCTACTGATTATTCTTTATGCCCATTACTATCTCGCCAAAGATGAGCCTTTTGGCCGATTTTACGCCTTCTTGATGCTATTTATGGCATCAATGGTGGGCATTTCAATGTCAGATAATTTGATTCTGCTGTGGTTTTTCTGGGAATTAACCAGCCTCTCGTCATTCTTACTGATTGGTTATTGGTCACATCAATCGGATGCTCGTAAAGGCGCCCGCATGGCGCTAACGGTCACCGGCGCCGGTGGGCTTGCCCTGTTAGCGGGCTTGCTACTGCTTGGCAATATGGCGGGCAGTTTCAGCATGGGCGACGTATTAGCAAGCGGCGATGCGATTCTTGCCGACCCGCGCTACCCACTGATGCTGTGCTTAGTATTACTCGGCGCTTTTACCAAATCAGCGCAGTTTCCCTTTCATTTTTGGCTGCCCCACGCGATGGCCGCTCCCACGCCGGTGTCGGCCTACCTACACTCCGCCACCATGGTTAAAGCGGGCATTTTCCTGATGGCACGGCTGCATCCGGCGATTGCTGGCAGCGAGCTTTGGAGCGTGGTTGTCTCGCTGGTCGGCATCGTAACGATGCTGTATGGCGCTTGGTTTGCGCTTATAAAGAGCGACCTGAAAGGCATATTAGCGTTTTCTACGGTTAGCCATCTGGGCTTAATTACCGTGCTGCTGGGTATTGGCAGCCCAATGGCAATTTTGGCGGCCCTTTTTCATATTCTCAATCATGCCACTTTCAAAGCCGCGCTGTTTATGAGTGCGGGCATCATTGATCACGAAGCCGGTTCCCGCGAACTTAAGCAGTTGGGTGGCCTGAGAAAAGCGATGCCTGTCACGGCCCTGCTAACCACGTTGGCGGCAGCGTCCATGGCGGGGGTTCCACTGTTAAACGGTTTCTTATCTAAAGAAATGTTCTTTACCGAGACGCTGGCAACCCCCGTACTAGGCGGAATAAGCTGGCTATTACCCGCGCTAGCAACGATCGGCGGCGTTCTGTCGGTGGCCTACTCGCTGCGCTTGGTCCACGCAGTCTTCTTCAAGCCCGCTCGCGAAGCACCGCCTAAGTCGCCTCATGAGCCGCCTCGCCTGATGCGCCTGCCGATGGAAATACTGGTTGCCTTGTGCGTGGTGGTCGGGTTATTTCCCGCAGTGATGGCCACCAACATCCTAGCGCTTGCCAGTCGGGCCGTGATTGGTAGCCCCCTGGAAATCCATCTAGCGATCTGGCATGGCGTCAATCTGCCACTGCTGATGAGCATGCTCGCGTTGGTGGCCGGCATCACGCTTTATTGGCGCTACGGCAACGTTCATCGTTTTACTCAGCAGTTTAAGGGCGTGGATGCTCGCCGTATATTTGAACGTATCCTTATCGCCATTAGCTTCCGTGCTGAACAGCTTATTACAGCGCTCGACGGTAACTCCTTACAGCGCTATGTGGGCTGGCTATGGTTAGCGGCGCTATTGATGGGCGGCATCGGCCTCGTTCAAATACCCGACTTAACCGGCGCGGCGGGCAATCAACCCTTAGACGGCGTGCTCATTTTAGGTGCGGGAATGCTGATGTTCGGTGGCATAGCTACCGCTGCCACTCACCGCTATCGGCTTATTTCTCTGCTGATGCTGTCGGTAGTGGGCCTCTTTGTCGCGCTCACCTTCGCACGCTTCTCAGCGCCGGACCTTGCCTTAACACAGCTGTCGGTCGAAGTTGTGACCATGATTTTGCTGATGCTGGCGCTATTTTTCTTACCGCAGAAAACACCCAGAGAATCCAGCCCGCTGCGTAATATCCGCGATTTGTTACTGGCGGGTTCGCTAGGCTTAGTGGTTGCCAGCCTTAACTACGCGGTCATGACCCATGAGACGCAGTCAATTTCCAACTTCTTTTTAGAAAACAGTAAGCCTGGCGGCGGTGGCTATAACGTGGTCAACGTTATATTGGTCGACTTTCGTGGCTTCGATACCCTCGGTGAAATTACCGTGCTGGCCATCGCTGGCCTAGCGATATTTAAGCTATTGAATCGCCTGCGTCTGTTTATGCCACATAGCGACGGCGAAGGACGCGTTTGGTCACCTGACCGCTACCCCGCGGTGCTTACGTCCATATCAATGACGCTGCTTCCACTGGCACTACTGGTATCTGCGTTTATTTTCTTGCGCGGCCATAACCAGCCAGGCGGCGGCTTTATTGCCGGATTAATTACCGCCGTCGCGCTTATCCTGGTGTATATGGCGCGTGGCGTGGCGTGGGCACAAGAACGTTTGGATTTCCCATTCCAACCGGTGGCCGTTATCGGGGTGGCCGTGGCCACGCTCACCGGCCTAGGCAGCTGGCTGTTTGGGCATCCGTTCTTAACGTCCGCCTTCGGTTACTTTAGTCTTCCGCTGATAGGCACGTTTGAGCTGGCCACCGCGCTGCTATTTGATCTGGGCGTTTACTTGGCCGTCGTCGGTGCCACGCTGATGATTCTTGCCAACCTTGGTAAAGTCACCACCGCGCATCGCCCGGTGACCGAAGCGACGGAAAAAGATATCGACGCGCCCCCTGCCTCTTCAGTAACTCAGGAGCCTCGTTAATGGAATTGCTTTACGCGATGACCACCGGTGTATTAACCGCTTCCGGTCTCTATCTCACGTTGAGGGGCCGTACCTTTCCCGTCGTGGTGGGTCTTACGCTGCTGTCTTACGCGGTAAACCTGTTTCTGTTTTCGATGGGCGGACTGACCACTGACGGCGCCGCGATTGTGTCCGAGGGCGGAAACGTTGCCGACCCTCTTCCTCAAGCGCTGGTGCTTACCGCCATCGTTATCGGCTTTGCGATGACGGCCTTTGTAGTGATCCTGGCCATGCGGGCACGCAGCGAAGTGGGCAACGACCACGTCGACGGCAATAAGGAAGACCGAGAATGATGCAGCACCTGATTGTTTTTCCTATTGTCCTGCCACTGATCGCGGGCATCTTAATGCTCTATCAGCGCCAAGGCTTAGTGCGCTATAAGCGCACGGTTAGCGTGGCGGCTACGCTGCTGTTACTGCTGGTGGCGATAGGCTTAGTACGCCAAGCCGCCAGCGGCGACGTCACTTACTATGCGCTGGGCGATTGGCAGGCACCCTTTGGTATCGTACTGGTGCTGGATCGTCTCTCTGCGTTAATGGTGCTGTTAACCGCCACGCTAGCAGTGGGTGCGGTGGTATTTGCCTGCGCGGGTGACGACGAAAAGGGCAGCAATTTCCATGGCCTATTTCAATGGCAGCTGTTGGGGATTAACGGTGCCTTTTTAACCGGCGACTTATTCAACCTTTTCGTCTTTTTCGAAGTACTGCTGCTGGCGTCTTACGCCCTGCTGCTGCACGGTGGTGGTAAAGCGCGCATTCAAGCCAGCGTGCACTATGTGGTGCTCAATTTAGCAGGTTCTTCGCTGTTCTTGATCGCAGTGGGAATACTCTATGGCGCAACGGGCACCCTCAACATGGCCGACATGGCTATTAGGGTGGCTGACCTGCCGGTTGAGCGCGAAGGCTTAGTCACGGCTGGCGCACTGATGCTGATGGTCGTTTTTGCCTTAAAATCCGCTATGTTGCCGCTCTACTTTTGGCTACCCAAAGCCTATGCATCAGCGCCGGCGCCAGTCGCCGCCCTTTTCGCCATTATGACGAAGGTGGGCATCTACGCGATCCTACGCGTCTATTCGCTGATTTTTGGCGATAGTGCCGGTGCCCTGGAAGCGCTTGAACAGCCCTGGGTTTGGTGGCTGTCGCTGGCCACTATTGCAGCCGCGGGCGCGGGCGTAATGGCTGCACGGGACTTGCGGCTATTGGTTGCGTATTTAGTGCTGGTGTCAGTGGGCACGCTGCTAGCCGGCATCGGCATAGGCACGCCTCAAGCGACCTCGGCACTACTGTACTACTTGATACATACGACGCTGATTACCGGCGGGCTGTTTTTGCTAGCAGAAATGATTGGCCTGCAGCGTGGCAAAGCCGGCACTCGCCTAGTCAAGGGTCGGCCCATGGTACAAGGCACCGCGCTGGGAATTCTATTTTTTCTAGGGGCTATCGCCGTAGCGGGCATGCCGCCGCTGTCGGGCGCCATTGGTAAAGCGTTAATGCTCAATTCAGCAGTAGGCACTCAGCGCCTATGGCTATGGCCGCTGTTGCTGATAGCAGGACTGTGTTCCATGGTCGCCCTGGCGCGCGCTGGATCTACGCTGTTTTGGCGCAGCTATCGCGGTAACATTAGCGGCAGTCCGTTACCGTATCGCCAGTGGTTTGGCGTTATCTGGCTGCTTAGCGCAGCTCCGCTGTTAGTGGCATTTGCGGGGCCGGTGAGCACCTACACACAAGCCACGGCTGAGCAGTTAGCTAACCCGCAGGTGCTTATTCGCACGCTACTACCTGACGCTGGAGAAGCTCAATGATTGCCCCGCGCGCCTGGCTGCCCACGCCTGTTTTATCCCTATTACTGCTGGTGGTTTGGCTGTTGTTAGTGCGCAGCTACGCCATTGGTCAATTTGTACTAGGTGGCTCCTTAGCCATTTTGATCCCCCTGCTGACGCATCGCTTTTGGGATGCACGCCCACGCATCTCTAAGCCTTTCGCTCTGCTGCGCTTCTTCTTTCGCGTTCTTGGCGATATCGTCGTTGCCAACTTTGAAGTGGCTTATTTAATTACCAATCCTTGGCGTAAGCTTCGCCCCCACTTTATTGAATACCCGCTAATACTCGAAGAGCGGTTCACCATCACCTTACTGGCCAGCACTATTAGCCTTACGCCGGGCACCGTCTCGGCTAACTTACGTCTGGACGGTAAGTCGCTGCTGATTCACGCCCTAGACGTGGATGATGAAGAGGAGCTAATTAACCAGATCCGTGAGCGCTACGAGCGTCCATTAAAGGAGATTTACGAATGTTAAGCATAGCGCTGTACATCACCTTAACCCTGGTCGTGATGGCACTGCTGCTGAACCTTTACCGGCTCACCATCGGCCCCAGTCTGCCTGATCGGGTATTAGCGTTGGACACAATGTACGTAAACTCAATTGCGCTCATTGTGCTCTTGGGGCTATGGCTTAACAGCAAAACGTATTTCGAGTCGGCGCTATTGATCGCGATGCTAGGTTTCATTAGCACCGTGGCAGTGTGTAAATATATTTTGCGCGGAGATATTATCGAATGATGAATATGAGCCAGGGGACACTATGTCAGTAATCATTGAAGCGCTTATTTCACTGCTGCTGATCGCTGGCGGTATCTTCGTCTTTATCGGTTCGCTGGGAATGGCGCATCTGAAAGATTTCTATATGCGTTTGCATGGCCCTACCAAGGCCACCACGCTGGGAATCGGCTGCATGCTGGTTGCTTCGATGCTGTATTTCTGGAGTGTGGACGGTAAGCCGGATATTCAAGAGCTGCTCATTACGCTATTTCTGTTTATCACCGCCCCCGTGAGCGCCCACTTGCTGGCTAAGTCCGGCTTGCACATGTGCTTAAAGCATACCGATAAAACCCAGGGTAAGCCATTGGAGCTTAAGCCCGAAGAAATCGGCGAAAAGCCTGTACCACATCCCGACAAGGGCCATGGCTAATATAAGTTGTTAAAAACCGTTTTTAAAAACAGTGGTTAAAAGCAGTGGTTGAAAGCAGTTCCAAAGCGTCTCGTAACAACGACATAAGGCGGTGCTGAAAAGCACCGCCTTATGTGTATTTTACGGCGTTAAATCCTGCTGACGATAGCCCATCACGTACAGCAACGCATCAATGCCTAGCGTTGAGATTGCCTGACGCGCCTGGGCACGCACCACGGGCTTAGCATGAAAAGCGACGCCCAAGCCGGCACTCGCGAGCATCTTAAGATCGTTCGCACCATCGCCCACCGCAATGGTTTGATTCAGGCTAAAGCCTTCACGCTCTGCAATGGCGGCTAGTAGCTCCGCTTTGCGCTCGGCATCGACAATCGGCTCGCGAACGTCACCGGTCACCTTGCCCTGCTCAATCACCAGCTCGTTAGCATGGATCTCGTCAAAGCCTAGCGTCTCCTGCAAGTAGCCAGCGAAGTAGGTAAAGCCGCCGGAGAGAATCGCCGTGCGATAACCCAAGCGCTTTAGGTTGGCCATCAAGCGTTCAACGCCATCCATCAGCGGCAATTCTTTAGCGATGTCAGCCAACACCGACTCATCCAAACCGGCTAGCTTGCTCATGCGCTCGCGAAAGCTCTGCTGAAAATCGAGCTCACCGCGCATGGCACGCTCGGTAATCGCAGCGACGTCGTCTCCTACCCCGTGACGACGCGCAAGCTCATCAATCACTTCCGCTTTGATAAGCGTGGAATCCATGTCAAAGCAGATCAAGCGAGGTTGAACTCGGTCACGGGTATCATCCTGAATGACAACATCCACGCCCAGCGTCTCACCCAGGGCTAATGTCGCTTTGCGTACTGCCTCAAGGTCAACGCTGTCACCGACCAAGCGGTGTTCAATGCAGTCAATTCCATCGCCACCCGGCAATGAGGCATCGGCAAGCCGCTGGGTACTTTTTTGCTCAAGGCCAAATTGCGCTACTAAGGCATCTACCTGCGACTGAGTATCCGCAGTCAAACGCGATCCTAAGACGGTTAGAATAAATTCACCGCGTGCCATTACTTATTCCCCTGCCTCTAAACGATCTACTTTTTGGAAACCGCGCGGTAGCTTACTGCCGCGTCGGCCGCGCTCACCGCGGTAATAGGCCAAGTCATCGGCTTTAAGCGTCAGCTTGCGCTTACCGGCATGCAGCACCAGTGCATCGCTGGAAGCTAACACTACAATGCCACTTACAAACTCTTCCCGGCGTGCCGCTCTAGGGCCAGGTATATCGAGCATCTTATTGCCTTTGCCCTTGGACATCTCAGGCAATTGAGCCAAGAGGAACAGCAGTAAACGCCCTTCATTTGATACCGAAGCGACCCAAAGCTCATCGCCTTCCGGTACTTCAATAGGTGCCATCACGTTACAGCCCTTGGGCAGGCTCAATACCGCTTTACCGGCTTTATTTTTGCCGGTGAGCGTGTCGAGCCTAGCGACAAAACCGTAGCCGCCGTCAGTGGCCAGCACAAAACGCCGCTCGGGTGGTGCAAACATCAGCCCCGCCATTTTCGCCCCAGCCGCCACATTGGCGCGCCCAGTCACCGGCTCACCCTGGCCCCGTGCACTAGGAAGATTATGCGCTGAAAGCGTATAGGCACGCCCGGTATCATCCAACAGTACCAGCGGCTGATTGGTCTTGCCCCGCGCCGCGAGCTGGAAGCTGTCACCGGCTTTATAGGAAAGCCCCTCGGGGTCGATATCGTGCCCTTTGGCCGCCCGAATCCAGCCTTTGTCTGATAGCACTACGGTAATGGGATCAGCGCCCAGCAGCTCTACTTCTGAAAGCGCCCTGGATTCTTCGCGCTCAACCAGCGGTGAGCGGCGCGCATCACCGTGCTCTTTACCGGCGGCGCGAATTTCTTTTTCAATTAGCGTGGTGAGCTTAGCTTCGCTGCCCAGCAAACCCTGCAAGTGCTTGCGCTCTTTTTCCAGCTCATCCTGCTCGCCACGAATTTTCATCTCTTCGAGCTTGGCAAGATGACGCAGGCGCAGCTCTAAAATGGCTTCTGCTTGGCGATCAGAAAGACTAAAGGTGGAAATTAACGAAGCCTTAGGATCATCCTCTTCCCGAATGATGCGGATCACTTCGTCGAGATTCAGGTAGGCAGTCAGCAGGCCTTCCAAGATGTGCAGGCGGTCTTCAACTTTACCTAGTCGATGCTCTAAGCGGCGGCGTACGGTGCTGCGACGAAACTGCAGCCATTCACCCAGCATTTCAGGCAGCGGCATTACCCGTGGCCGGCCGTCTAAGCCGATCACATTCATGTTGACCCGCACGTTCTTTTCTAAATCGGTCGTGGCGAACAGATGCGCCATCAGCGACTCAACGTCAATACGGCTGGAACGCGGCTCAATCACCAAGCGCGTTGGCTCTTCGTGGGTCGATTCATCGCGCAGGTCGGCCACCATAGGCAGCTTTTTAGCCTGCATTTGAGCGGCAATCTGCTCAAGCACCTTGGCGCCGCTAACCTGATACGGCACCGCGGTGATAACGATGTTGGCTTCTTCACGAATATAGCGCGCGCGCAGCTTCACCGAGCCACGGCCTGATTCATAGAGCTTACGCAGGTCCGCAGGCGGGGTGATAATTTCCGCGTCGGTAGGAAAATCGGGCGCGGGCACGAACTCCATTAAATCAGCGGTGGTCGCCTTTGGGTTACGCAGCAGATGACAGGTCGCCTCGACAATTTCAGCTACGTTATGCGGCGGAATATCGGTGGCCATACCCACCGCGATGCCCGTACCGCCGTTTAGCAATACGTGCGGCAACTTGGCGGGCAGTACCAGCGGTTCCTGCATGGTGCCATCAAAGTTGGGCGCCCAATCAACGGTGCCTTGGCCTAGCTCACCTAACAGCACTTCGGCAAACTTGGAAAGCTTCGCTTCGGTGTAACGCATGGCGGCAAACGACTTAGGGTCATCGGGGCTGCCCCAGTTGCCCTGACCATCCACCAGCGGATAGCGATAGCTAAACGACTGCGCCATCAGCACCATGGCTTCATAGCAAGCGCTGTCGCCATGGGGGTGAAACTTACCCAGCACGTCGCCGACGGTACGCGCCGACTTTTTATACTTGGCACTTGCGTGCAGCGCCAGCTCGCGCATAGCGTAAATAATGCGCCGCTGCACGGGCTTCATGCCGTCGCCAACATTGGGCAGCGCACGGTCGAGAATCACGTACATCGAATAATCGAGGTAGGCTTTTTCGGTATAGTCGCGCAGGGACAAGCGTTCGACGTCGCCCTCTGCTACTTGAATATCCATGGTCATCGGGTGTTATACCTCAATGTCTGCGAGGTTGCCGTAATCTTCCAGCCACTTTTTGCGGTCACCGGCACGCTTTTTGGCCAGCAGCATATCCATAATTTCCATGGTGCCGTCGCCTTCGGTCAACGTGAGCTGAACCAGTCGACGGGTTTCCACCGCCATCGTCGTTTCACGAAGCTGTAGCGGGTTCATTTCACCCAGGCCTTTAAAACGCTGCACGTTAGGCGTACCGCGCTTGTTGGCCAGCTGCTTGAGAATCGCGGCTTTTTCGCTTTCATCTAGGGCGTAATGCACTTCTTTACCTAGATCAATGCGGTAAAGCGGCGGCATCGCGACATAGACATGCCCAGCGTCTACCAGGCTTGGGAAGTGGCGCACAAAAAGCGCGCACAGCAGCGTGGCAATGTGCAGGCCGTCGGAGTCGGCATCGGCGAGAATACAAATTTTGTGATAACGAAGCTTATCAAGGCCGTCGCTGCCTGGGTCGGCGCCAATGGCGACCGCAATATCATGAACTTCCTGAGAGCTGTAGATATCGTGGGTCTCGACTTCCCAGGTGTTTAATATTTTACCGCGCAGCGGCAGGATCGCCTGGGTTTCACGGTTACGTGCCTGTTTGGCACTGCCGCCAGCGGAGTCCCCTTCCACTAAAAACAGCTCGCTTTGCGCGGGGTCTTGGCCGGAACAGTCGGCCAGTTTACCGGGCAAAGCCGGGCCAGACGTGACCTTTTTACGCAGTACTTTTTTGGCTTTCTTCTGCCGATTTTGCGCCGCGCTAATCACCATTTCAGCAATCGCTTCGGCTTGATCGACGTGGTGGTTTAGCCACAGTGAGAAAGCGTCTTTGACCACGCCCGATACAAAGCCTGCAATGGTTCGCGAAGACAGCCGCTCTTTGGTTTGTCCGGCAAACTGCGGATCGAGCATTTTCACCGAGAGTACAAACGAGGTGCGCTCCCACAAATCATCAGCGGTGATTTTGATACCACGGGGCAGCAGGCTGCGGTATTCGCAAAACTCACGAAGCGCGTCCAGCAGGCCGGAACGAAACCCGTTCACATGAGTGCCGCCTTGGGGCGTGGGTATCAAATTGACGTAGCTTTCCAACAGCGCCTCCCCGCCTTCGGGTAGCCACTGAATCGCCCAGTCAACGCCGTGCTCGTCGTCATTGAAGTGGCCAACAAAAGGCTCACGGGGCAGCACTTCATAGCCGTCCGTTGCTTCTACCAAATAATCACGCAGGCCGTCGGCAAACTCCCACTCGGAGGACGTGCCATCGGGCTCTACCAGCGTGACTTTTAACCCTGGGCAAAGCACGGCTTTGGCACGCAGCAAATGTTTCAGCCGCGTTAGCGCTAATTTAGGGCTATCGAAATAGCTTTCATCTGGCCAGAAACGCACTAGGGTGCCACTCGCACGCTTTGGCGCTTTGCCAATTTCATGCAGCTCTTCGACCTTCTCACCAAACTCAAAAGCCATGGCGTGGCGTGCGCCATTACGGGTAACCTCCACGTCTAACCGTCGCGACAGCGCATTAACCACTGACACCCCAACGCCGTGCAGGCCGCCCGAGAAGCGATAGCTTGTGGAAGAAAACTTTCCCCCTGAGTGAAGCTTGGTAAATATCAGTTCAACGCCCGACACGCCGTGTTCGGGATGCAGGTCGATGGGCATACCCCGGCCGTTATCCTGCACTTCAATCCCGCCATCACTATGCAGCACAACGTTGATGACTGAGGCGTGACCTGCCAGCGCTTCGTCGACGCTATTATCAATGACTTCCTGAACAAGATGGTTGGGTCGTGAGGTGTCAGTATACATACCGGGACGCTTACGTACCGGTTCGAGCCCGGACAGGACTTCGATGGAACTCGCACCGTACTGAGAGGCATCAAACTGGGTCATGTAACGTCGATTCCTGAAAAAAGTGCTGGCAGCTAGCAAAGGAACACAGGATAGCTGAAAAGCAAAAAGCTGTATATCTAGCCATGCTTATTGGCAAAGTGTCAGAGTCGCCCTGCCGCGCTTTGGCAGGGCTGCTGACTACTCCTTCTCAGCGGCCCAAAACGCCTCGATCAGGCCGCGGCTAGAGGCATCCATAAGTGAAATATCACCTTGATGATCAATAATTTTTTGCGTATCCGTGGCAATTTTCTTACCTAATTCTACGCCCCACTGGTCAAACGGATTGATATCCCAAATCACCGCTTGGACAAATACTTTGTGCTCGTAGAGCGCGATGAGCGCCCCCAGTGTGGACGGCGTCAGCTGGTCAAGCAGCACCGTGGTCGAAGGCTGGTTGCCACGATAGCGTTTGTGCTCCGGGCGCGGCCCATCGTCTTCTAAGGCGTCGTCACCGAGCATCAGCACACGCGACTGAGCAAAGCAGTTGGCCAGCGATAAGCGGTGCTGGGTTTTAAGATCACGGCGGGTATCCGGATCTTCGACTTCATCGTAGCGTTTAAGCGGCGCAATAAAGTCGCAAACGACAGGCTGAGTGCCCTGATGCAGCAATTGATAAAACGCATGCTGAGCATTAGGACCCAGCTGACCCCAAAGCACCGGGCAGGTGGAATAGTTAACCGGCTGGCCTTGGCGGGTGACCGACTTACCGTTGGATTCCATTTCTAACTGTTCGAGATAGGCCGCGAAATATTCCAGCCGCCCGTCATAGGGCAGAATTGAGTGCGCACGAATGTCCAGGAAGTTGACGTTCCAGATACCGGCCAGCCCAAGCAGTATGGGCAAGTTATCTTCCATGGGCGCTTCGGCAAAATGCCGATCCATGGAATGGGCGCCGGCTAGGAGTTCGCGAAAGTTCTCCATCCCCACCACGAGCGCAATCGGCAGCCCAATGGTGCCCCACAGTGAATAGCGGCCACCGACCCATTCCCAGAAGGTTAACTGATGGTCTGGCGTAATACCCCACTCGGTCATTTTGTCCGGGCTCGCCGAAACGCCAATAAAGTGCTGGCGCACAACCATCTCAGCGCTAATAGGCGCCGAGCCATGCTGCGTTAACCGGCCTAAGAGCCACTCACGGGCAGTGTTGGCGTTAGACAGCGTATCGATCGTTGTGAACGATTTAGATGACAAAACAAAAATGGTCGTTTCAGGATTTAAACGGCTTAAGCAGTCGGCCAGCTGCGAGCCATCCATCGTGGAAGCAAAGTGCACTTCTACAGGATGAATACCCTTGGGGCGAAAATCGGCCAGGGCGTGAGTCACCATCAAAGGGCCTAGGTCAGAGCCACCCACACCTAAATTGACGACATCGCGAATTGGCTTACCGGTCGCGCCACGCCACTGCCCGGCGTGTAAACGGCTGACCAGGCTTTCCATTTGGGCAAGGCTTTCCTGCACCGCGGCAACGATATCGTCCCCTTCAACGTCCAGCGTTGCATCGGCGGGCAGGCGCAACGCCGTATGCAAAGCGGGCCGATTTTCACTGACGTTCACACGCTTGCCGCTAAGTAATGCCTCAATCGCTGACGGGACGCCCGCTTCAGTGGCCAGTGCAAAGAGGTGCTCTAGGGTATCGTCATCCCAGCGCTGCTTGGAAAGATCCAGCGTTAAGCCCGCCACTTGGCGAGTAAAGCTTTCCCAACGCGAAGGCTCGGTGCCAAACAGCGTTTTCAAGTGAACGTTCTGCAGCGCTTGCGCATGATGCTTCAACGTCTGCCAAGCGGGTAACATATCGGGGGTAGCGCTTGATGCTGAGGCCATTTCACATCTCCAGTGGCGTCGATCCGTGCAGCAGGGTCTGTTATAGACATATCAGGGCGGGTAAACTATGACGCCCCATCCATGATCCCGGCTTGCCCATGAGTGATGCATCTTACCGTGACGCTATCTTTTCGACACCCCTTGACCGAGTAGCGCGGTTCTCATTCGACGAAAAGGTGGTCGCGTGCTTCCCTGACATGATTCGTCGATCGGTGCCTGGCTATGGGCAAATTCTGGGCATGCTGAGCCTGATTGCCCAGCGTCACTTGCGCCATGGCGCCCACGTTTATGATTTAGGCTGCTCGCTTGGTGCCTCAGGGCTTGCCCTGGCAGGCACGCTGCCACCAGACGCTTTTCGCTATACCGGGGTCGATCTTTCACCCGCCATGGTAAGCCAGGCGCGCCAAACCTTCCTTGCAGAGTGTTCTGATCACGCCATGCAGGTGGAAGAGGCCGATATTCGCACGCTTGAGTATGCGCCATCTGGGTTGATCATTCTCAACTTTACGCTGCAGTTTCTTCCCGCCGCTGATCGCGATGCCCTGTTGGCGAAACTGTATGCCGCGCTGGAGCCCGGCGGCGTGCTGATCCTCTCAGAAAAAACCGTGGACGCTGACGAACGCGACAATGCCTGGCGCGTTGAACGCTACCACGACTTTAAGCGCGCCAACGGTTACAGCGACTTAGAGATAAGCCAGAAGCGCACCGCGCTTGAGAACGTGCTGGTACCCGACACGCTAGATGCGCTTCATGGGCGTTTAGCAAAAGCAGGATTTCCCCGCTCAATGACGTGGTTTCAGTACCTGAATTTTGCCTCGCTGATTGCGTTTAAGGAGGGTTAAAGGTGGCGCCGTTATCCGACGATCATCGCGCGATTTATCAGGCTTTTTTAGATCAAGCAACGCTTGATGCCTCGCTAACACCCTGGCTAGCGAAGCTTCCTGAACAACTGGCCCATGGGCTTGACCGCAACCGCCACGGCGACCTTTCCGCCTGGGAAAAAGCCGTGGCCAAGCTTCCGCCTCTAACAGCTGAGCGCCGCGTAGATTTAAACAGCGATACCGTCAGCGTTGATATGGCGCTCAATGATAGCCAACAGCGCCAATGCTTTAATCTGCTCAAAAAGCTCGCGCCCTGGCGCAAAGGCCCTTTTCAGCTGGGCGGCATTCATATTGATACCGAGTGGCGCTCAGACTGGAAGTGGCAAAGAGTCTTACCGCATTTGGCGCCGCTAAAGTATCGTAAAGTGCTTGATGTCGGGGGTGGCAGTGGTTATCACGCATGGCGAATGGCCGGCGCCGGCGCAGCGTTCGTACTAGTGATCGATCCATCACCGCGTTTTTATTGGCAGTTTCAGGCGGTTCGCCACTTTGTGGGCGATGCCGACGGCGGGAGAACGCAGTTTTTACCCGTCGGCATAGAAGATGTGCCGGAGAACCTTGGCTTTTTCGATACGGTATTTTCCATGGGCGTGCTCTACCATCGCCCTGCCCCTCTGGAACATCTACAGCAGCTAAAAGCGGCGTTGGCGCCTGGCGGCGAGCTGGTCTTAGAAACGTTAGTCGTTGAAGGCGATGCGCAGACGGTGTTTGTTCCCGGCGAGCGTTACGCCGCGATGCCCAACGTCTATTTTCTGCCTTCATCAAAAGCGCTTTGCCACTGGCTGGAGCGCTGCGGCTTCACCAACGTGCGAGTGGTCGATGAAGCCGTCACCACGCTCGAAGAGCAGCGCTCAACCGAATGGATGACCTATCAGTCGCTGGCTGATTTTCTTGACCCTGACGACCGCACCCGAACCATAGAAGGCTACCCTGCACCGCGTCGGGCAGTAATTTTGGCCAATAAGCCTTTCTAGGCATACTATTGTCGATAAGCCATTTTCAATGAATCGCGCTATTAGACAGGGCTGGATGATGGCACGTTTTTTAATCGTCTGTTCTATGTAGTTCATGACCACATTTTCACCGATGATAGGGCTCATTATTGCACTCAAACGTGGTCCCCAAACATAGCAAGAGCAAATTACTCGACAATTTATTCAACTCATCGTACTTCATATTAAGGTGAGCTATTCAGCACATTTTTTAGTGCACTTACCTCAACCCCCTCGTCATCATGAAAATAATTACAAACCAACTCAATATACTGTTTAGCAAAATAGGATAGCGAGATATTCTTATTATAGATTAGCGATGCCTGAACGCTAATATCAAACGCTGTGGGCAAGGACACCAACCCCTTGTAATATCCCTCTGAAATGAGTGAATCATCAAGAATACCTATACCAACACCATTACTGATCAACTCATAGGCTTGTATCGTACCTGCTTCAATTTGTGGTGTTAAAGTAATCCCTTGCGCTTGAAATGTACGCTCTACTGCTTGGCGCAAATAAGTACCACTCCGGTTAAGTATTAGCTTTTCAGTAAGGATATCATCAATATCTAACATTAATTTTGACGCCAAGGGGCTGTCTTCACGTACGATGCAACGATACTGTATTTTTTTCAGCGGCAACGCTTCAAGCACTTCACTCGCTTTAGTGCCATAAATAAATCCAACATCAAATGAGCCTACTTCCACATTACCAATAACTTGGGAAGACTGCCCAGCGTGAATTGATATACGAGCACGGGGGTGCAATTCAGTGAATATTTTAATCGTTGGTGCAACAAAACGCTTGGACATTGAGTGAATCGACTGAACCGCTAAAAAGGCATCGCCACCCTGGACGATGTTATCAATTTTGGCCTGCATGTGTGCAAAGTGATCAAATATTCTCTCTACCTCTGGCAGCAACTGAACAGCTTCTGGCGTCGGAGATAGACCGAAATTTAACCTGTTAAAAAGCGGTACGCCGATAATGTCTTCCAAGCGTTTAATAATCCCGCTGGCTGTTGGCTGAGATACATTTAATTCAATGGCTGTTTTACTGACAGACCCCGTATGCATCACTGAACGAAATACTTCAAGACTGCGAATACTGGCTTTCATATTTCCTCCTTCTCTTTCGGCCTACCCTCATTAGAGCCGACCGCACCATACCCACAGCATCCTCACTTAAACCTTAAGACCTCTCGGACTACTTCCATGGAGAGTTTTCCCAAAGCTCTGTGACTATTTTATCCTGAGCTTCAGCTAACGTTGTCCATTCCACTGCATCGAAATAAATCGCAGGCACCGCCTCACGTCCCATATCCTGAATAAACTGAGGATCATTAAACATCTCTGTAAATGCAGAAAGATACTGTTCTACAATCTCCTGCGGTGTTCCGGCAGGCAACACATAGCCTCGAGTAGAAGCCATCTCAATATCATAACCTTGCTCTATAAAAGTTGGCACTTCTTCTACATATTGAGAACGAGATTGATCCATCACACCAAGGAAACTGAGCGCCTCCTGGTAATTATAAGCCGCGCTGACATTCACGACGGCCAAGTTAACATGCCCCCCCATTACGGCTGTTCGAGCTGGGCCATCCCCACCCAACGGAACATAGGTGAAGCTACACCCTAGTTTATCTTCAATTTGCCGGGCGGCAAAATGGTCTTCACCACCGAACCCAGCAACACCCAATGTCAGACGCTCTTCACTAGCACATGCTTCTGCTAGCTCATCAAGGGTCTCTATACCGCTTCCTTTCAATGCGACTAACGTATTCGGGTCTGATGCTACACCTGCCAGAAAATCAAAACTATCCAGTCCATATGAAACAGAGCGATCTTTCATCCTACCGTTAGATGCAGGCACATTAAATGCACCGATGGTATAGCCATCAGGCTCGGCTCGAGAAACTTGAGTTAATGCAATGACTCCGCCAGCACCTTGAACGTTTCTCACCACAACACTGACATTCCCATCTAGGTATTTCTCAAGATACTGAGAAACCACGCGTGCGGTTATGTCAGACCCTCCTCCTGGACCATATCCAACAACAATCGTAATATTTTTTTGAGGAAAATCAGCCTGGGCTGCCACTGGCGCTAACAATGCAAACATCGTTGCTAATAAAGTTTTATTGTAATTCATTTCAAGCCCTCACCTAGGTTGGTATTTTTTGCCGATCATTGCCGAAACCTTATCTTTCAGCAGAGTTAAAGCTATTAGCCCGACGACTAATACTATCAAAACTACAGATGTTATAGACCCCCACAAGACACTAATATCATTACCACTCATAAGCATAGATAGCCGAAAGTTATACTCCATAAAGCCACCTAAAATAACACCAAGGACTACTGGAGCCATAGGGAATTTCAATTTATCAAGAATATATCCAATAACGCCAAAACCAAGCATTAAATAAACATCGAACATAGATTCATGAATAGAATAAGCCCCCACAACCATCAATGATAAAATGGTGCTTGCGAGCAATTGCTTAGGCAAGTAAAGAACTTTCGAAAAAATTCTCGTTGCTACCGATCCACCAAGAAAAATCAACATTACTGAGGCAATTAAGAACTGCCACATAAAGCCAAAAACAGCATCTGGATGCTCTCGGAACAAATTGGGACCCGGCTGAAGACCGTGAATTAAAAAACCACCAAGCATAACGGCGGCTACCGAAGTACCAGGTATACCAAGTGTCAACGCAGGAATCATTGAAGCAGCAGTATCAGCATTGTTGCAAGTTTCTGCAGCAGCCACGCCTTCTGGTTCCCCCTTACCCCAGTCATCCGGATTACGAGCGTTGCGTTTTGCTTCATTATAGCTAATGAAGGTTCCAAATGATCCACCTGCTCCTGGCAAAATACCTACTGCAATACCGATCAATGAAGATCTTATCCAAGTTTTCCAAAATCTTAACATTGAGATAAAAGATGCAACACCTCCAGCACTATAGTTATTTTGGTGTTGTTTATTATTAGATGAAGGATTAGTTAGCGTATCAATTACTGGAGGAAGAGCGTATAGACCGATAAGAAGTACAATGACACTTATACCATCACCAAGATATATAGAACCAAATGTAAAACGCTCACTTGCACTTACGGGATCAATGCCAACAGTAGCCACAAAAATGCCTATGCCTGCACTAATGAGGCCTTTTATTGCATTTCCCTTAATTAACAACGCAATACTCAAAATACCAAAAACTGAAACCCAGAATATCTCAATAGGCCCAAACATGAGTGTTGCACTGCCTAGTGGAGGTGCTAAAAGCATTAACGCTAAGCCACTGGCAATACCACCAATAGCGGAAGAAACTAATGCAACCCGTAAAGCTTCATTTGCGCGCCCCTGCTGCGCCATCGGGTAGCCATCAAATGTCGTCGCTACTGCAGAAGGCGTCCCAGGAATATTAAGCAGAATAGCCGGAATAGCTCCACCATACATTGATCCATTATAAATCCCTGCCATCATACCTAAAGCAACTTGGGGACTTAACCCAAAAGTAAAAGGCAGTAATACAGAAATACCTAGTGTAGCGCTAAGGCCAGGAAGAGCCCCAAGAAATATACCGGCGACAACACCCACTGCAATTGCCAATAGACTACTTAAGTCCAAAATACCTGGCAATGCGTCCCATAATGCATGAAACATATGTCAACCTCAGATCAATAGGCCGTGGGGCAAACTTCTTCCCATAGCAATTTCAAATAGAAGATAAAGCATTATTGTAAATACAGATGAACAAATGATGCTTCGCGACCAGCATTGATAACCAAACACCTTGCTCACAATAGGAATCATTATAAAGGTAGAGAAGAAAAAACCTATAAAATGAACAGCTAATACATATATAGCTGTAAATAAAATCCCTAGCAAAACCTTACCAATAGGAACTGATAAGTCTTTAACGGCACTATCTGATGCCTTAAAAAGGCCCTCTTGGAAAAAAAGAATGATACTAAGGGCAGAGATTGCTACTAAAATAGTGACAGGAAAAAAAGCAGCATCAAAATCCAAACGACTCCCTATCACTACAAAGAACAATGCGACTCCTAGCAACCCTATACATGCACAACCTGTTGGCGTGACTCGCCTTAAAAATATTTTCATTAAAACCCCTCCGTTAGAAATAACACTTTAAATAAAAGGCCAAGGGCAATCGAATGCGTTTTTTGTCAAAAGATATAGCCTCGACCTATACCCGAAAAAAATTAAAAATATAATTAAAAAAAACTTAAAAAACAATAGCTTAAAAAATAATAATTTAAAAAAACAATCTACAACAAAAGTCTATTAGACTAATTATTAACATCTTTTTAATTAATCATATACACGGCTCCACTCACAGCATGCTGCTAAATTTGATTCCTAGCGCATGGTGCTATCTTTAGGAACTACAAAAGCCAATCATATAACGCATAAAAAAATTAATTAAAACAAACAATATAAAACCCATCGCTTTTTAGAATAACTTACCGCTTTTGAACTTTTTGTGTTGCCGCTACTGCTACTGGAGTTTTCGTTTCTTTCTACACTATTGATTTCTTTACAATCTACCCAGAGGACGATAGAGAGTATATGCATACAGCTAGAGTATAATCATTAGCTTAGCGAAAAGACAATGAGCTGACTTTATTTAACGATCGTTTCAAGTATCTAGCGAGGAGAGCTTTACAAGTTCAGAAGCATCCGAAAAATTCTCTATATTCATGACCGCGTTGGAGAGTTTCTTTACAGCACTAGCCTTCAATACCAAAGAAGCACAGCTTTCAAATTTTTCTAGGATTAACTCTAATGGAGCAGGCTCGTCAATATGTCGACCTAGCGGTTGTTCCATTCGTTTTTCGAGCCAAATACCGTCCTTCATTTGTATACGAAAATCCGTTAGATAGTTTCCAACCGAAGATTGTTCAGGGGTGGGATGTGGAAACACTTGAATTTTTGACATTAAAGCCTGCACCTTAGAGTTTTCGTATGCCAAAGGCGAAAAGCTATTAAAATCAATCTTTTTATCAATTAACATGCATGCAATGCAGTACTGAACACTAAACTTTGCATCTGTTGCGCTACGAAGATTAGGACGATTGATATGGGTTAACCTAAGAGGATGGATCATTACCTCAATTCGCTCAATATCAACCTCATTGAACTGATGCTCAGCGTGTAAAAGCCTTACGGCATCGATACTAGTATGGGTACTATCACAACATGGATAAAGCTTGATGCCAATACCAGGGGATACTATGTCTAGAGGAGCTGCCCACTCTTCAAGCGCACGATAAAAGTTATAGTTACCTTTACCATTAAACACATTAAAGAACCCCTGTTCGTGTTCGAATGCATCTGCGCTAGCGGTCCATCCTTGGCGTGCCATTAATGTAGCCATTAGCCCATGACGCGCGGCATGGCCCACATGAAAGGGCTTTGTCATAGTGCCAAAATTAGCTTTCAACCCACTGGCTAGGCTTGCACTAAATGCGAGCGAAGTTGCTACTTGCTCCTCATTCAGTTTCATTAACTTAGCGCAGGCAGCAGCAGCACCAAATACTCCCAGCGTGGCGGTAGGGTGCCATCCTAGTTGATAGTGATGAAAGTTAACCGCACGCGCCAAACGAGTCTCTGTTTCAAATCCCGTTATAAATGCTAACAGCAGCTCTCTTCCAGAATATGGTGCAAGTTCGCAGCAAGCCATTAATGCAGAAAGTACAGGGGCGGAAGGATGCCCCCCCATGGCTGTATTTACATCGTCAAAATCCAAAGCATGCGCCGCCGTGCCATTAACCAGCGCCGCATTGAGTACATCTAATCGTTCAGTTCGGCCAATTAACCTAACGTTTCCTTTCGTAGCAATACCAGGAGTGGTAACTAACATTTCGACGGCTGGCTCATTCGCACCAGCTAAAGCGCAGCCTAATGTATCCAATATAACCGTCTTCGCATTATCCAGAGCACTTAATGTAAGATCTTCATCACATAAAGATATAATTAATTTTGATAATTCCCTTGAAAACATCATCGCGAACTTCCTCTAAAGATAGAGAAGAGAGCATTCAAAAACTCTGAATATAATTTAATAAATAAAAATTTATTAGCCAAAGAGATTATGCAAAAGACAAAAGCTCTCTCATAAACTTTAGATCATTTAACAAACAAACAGTATTAATCGGCAGGCATGCGTCCATCGTCCAATCCTATTGACATAGTTAAGCACATAATAAGTACTACAAAATGTCATAGAAGAGCGCGGCTCAACAAATTGGTTTTTTTAAGGGGGGTATAAATTATTTGAATACCGATCTAATTAATGCAGCAGTATCCCTAAAATAGCTATTGATAGGCGCTTTACCACACTCAGTAGCTTTAGCGACATGCAAAAAAACGTTGCGTACCTGCTAGATAATGCAGCACTGACCATCAGTGTTGGTATTGAAGATGTACCCAAGAATCTGGGCTTTTTCGACACGGCATTCTCTATGGGCGCGCTCTATCACCGCCCCGCACCGCTTGAACATCTTCAGCAGCTCAAATAGGCTTTGGCGCCTGGCACCGCGTCGAGCGCTCATTTTGGCTAATAAGCCCTTTTAGACACGCTATTTTCAATAAAATATTGTCAGGTAACACGGCTAGGCTCAGCGCCGTAAAATCACCAGCCAGCGGCCTAGGTTTATGACGCTGGCGAGTGATGCCGCCACATAGGTAAAAGCACAGGCAGTAAGTACGTGCCGCGCGCCGGCCATGTCATAAGGCGGCACGTATTCTTTCAGCAGCGGCAGCGCCCGATTAAAGCTTGCGTCAAACTCCACCGGCAGCGTCACTAGATGCACCACCGCGGCGGTGCCAAAACTGATAACCGCCACCGCCACAACGATGGCAAGCCCGCCCGGCAGCCGCGTTAATAGGAATAGAAAAGGCGCGGCCATCATTAAAATAGCGCCAAGCTTTTCAGCCTTTTGAGCGACCCCCACTAAACGGCTGCGCGCAAGCAGCGGCGAATAGCCTTGATGATGCTGAATGGCATGCCCAACCTCATGGGCAGCCACCGTCACCGCCGTGAGCGATCGGCCATCATAATGATCTGATGAAAGGCGAACGCAGCGCGTTTCTGGGTCGTAATGATCCCCGTATTCAGTGCGCTCTACGTTGACGCCCTCCACGCCTAGGCGGCGAAGCAAGTGTTCAGCAAGCTCAGCGCCCGTTCCCGGATAGTCATCGCGTCCACGCGTATGGCGTTTGAGCACCCATTTAGCCCATACATTGGGGAGCACAAAAATAGCCAGCGCCAGCACGATTAACACAACGACCATGGCAATTCACCGCAGATGAAGGGGCTGTCTCTAGGCCCGTGAACAGGCCGATTGTTTTACCATGATCATGGCATAAGTGCAGTTGACGATTTCTCACCGCCCCAGGCTGTTTAGCTAGGGTCAGGATCATTGCGATGCTCTTCAACATCGCGCTTCACCGCCGCTAAGCCATGGGCAGAGATATCGCCCTGGGAGTGGGCGTGCTCAGCGATCAGCACGCTGTCGGCAGCGAGCACCAAATCACAATCGGTACCGGCCAGCTCATCACGCAGCCTTTGAATCGCCTCTTCCCGCTTAGGATCTTTATCTACGCGGCGAATATAAATGGCTTTAATGCGGTGCGGGTAAGCCTTGACGATCTCGATATAAACTTCTGGGTCGTGCTGGCCGCTGTCGCCAATCAAAATACACGGCATATCGTGGTAGAGCGTCAGCATACGGTCGATGAGATCCCGCTTATGCTCTTCGGCACGGCGCGGCCAAGGGCGGCGCCAGGAGATCCCCCACTCGCGTAAAAACAAAATGGGCCCAACCGGGATACGGTTAATTTGGAAAAACGTCTCGAGCATTTCATAAATTGCCCAGGGCCCACGCGAGACATACAAAATGGGCCGTTCGGCGCGCTCACTAACGCCACGATGTAACGCTTGATAAAGCGCTGCTACGCCGGGAAAGGCAGTACGGCGATGAGGTTTTTTAACGAATAAGCGATAGAGCATTTTAAGCTTTTCGGCCACGCCGGTGAACATGACCGTATCATCAATATCGCTGATCACCAGTAAATCTGCCTCTGGCGGCGGCACGTACACTTCGACCTGAGCGCGCACCGGGTTCTCGCCCGGGCAATGCACCAAAATGTCGGCACGGTGCCAAGACACATCAATGGGCAGGGCGTGGCTAATCGGCAAATGCACGTCAAAATAGCCATCGCGATCCGTGCCAACGCAGAGCTGGTTTTCGCCAATATGAATTTCGACCTGGGCGTTAGCCAGGCCGCGACGAAAAATTCGGCGTGCAACGTCGGCAGTATCACGCAGCATTCCATGCCGTGGGATAGCGCGGCCTAAGGCAGCCTGACGAAAGACTCGCCCCATGACAAACACTTCACTCTGTGAGCCGTAACCTCGATAGGGATGAACCACCATGCCACCACGGCCACTATCGCCCTTAATAGGCTTGGCAATGATGTGCACTACCCTTTTGACAAAGCTTGCCCACCGGCGCATTAGGCCCATCAAGCGCACTGGCCAGCGTAAACGAAGCCATTCAGTAATTGATTCATCGTGCAGTCCTTTTCGTGATGACAGGGGGCAACCGCCAATTATCAGTTTGGCGTATATGGTAACAGCGTCAAGCACTCCTGCTAATCGCTTAGCGCTGATGAACCACGATGCACAATTAATGCCCGTCAGGTGTGCAATTATTGGCGGTTCAGTACATCATGCTTAATTACACATAAGAATGATGCCTACGTTCCATGCCGACCAGCCACTATGCTAACCAGTGACAATGCCTTTAGCACTGCCCTCGCTCTTATTTTGAGTATGGACAGCGCGCTCATTTCCATCGTGATGCTGTCCCTGCAGGTATCACTTATGGCGGTAGTGATCGCCAGCTTATTAGCGCTGCCCTTAGGTGCTGCCCTGGCCCTTTGGCGGTTTCCGGGGCGTAATGCCGTTATCGTCATTCTCAATGCATTAATGGGATTGCCACCCGTCGTGGCAGGGCTGTGCGTCTATCTACTGCTTTCACGCGCCGGCCCATTAGGAAGCTGGGGGCTGCTATTTACACCTACTGCCATGGTCATCGCCCAGGTCATATTAGTCCTGCCAATCATCGCCGCACTGACCCGCCAGCAGATTGAAACGCTGCATGGCGAGTATGCCGAGCAGCTGCAGTCATTAGGACTAACGCGCCAACGCATGATTCCAACGCTGCTGTGGGATGCGCGCTTTGGGCTCCTAACGGTCATTCTGGCAGGCTTTGGCCGCGCCAGTGCAGAGGTAGGTGCGGTCATGATTGTAGGTGGCAATATTGATGGCGTGACTCGCGTGATGACCACTAGCATTGTCTTAGAAACCAGCAAGGGCAACCTGCCCATGGCGCTCGGCTTAGGGATTATTTTACTCTCCCTGGTGACGATGATTAACGCTATTGCGCACATGATCGGCGAAGCGGCCAAAAGGAGGTTGGGATGAATGCAAGCCAACCGCCTCCGGTGGCGACACTTGCGTTTGAAGGCGCTGCGTTTACCCACCGCGGCCATACGTTGCTTAAGCCCATCTCGCTTCGCCTATCGGGCTGCCAGCGTACGCTGATCATGGGCCCGAACGGTGCAGGCAAAAGCCTTCTAATGCGCCTAGCACATGGCTTATTGACCCCTACCAGTGGCGCTGTGCATTGGCAAGGTGCGCCTCCTGCGCAGGCTATGGTGTTTCAGCGCCCCGTACTGCTGCGCCGCTCAGCGCTTGATAACCTCACCTATGTGCTAGCCATTAACAAAACGTTGCGGCCAGCGCTTAGTCGCACAGCAGGTCACAGCGTTTCTCGCAAATCTCAGGCGATGCAGGCATTGGACAAGTTTGGTTTAGCGCATTTAGCGCAGCGCCCTGCGCGCGTGCTGTCTGGCGGGGAGCAGCAGCGATTAGCGTTAGCGCGAGCCTGGCTGCTGAACCCACAGGTACTGTTTCTCGATGAGCCGACCTCTGCACTAGACCCTGCTGCCATCAAGGCCGTTGAGGATGCGGTGCTGGAGTTTCATCGCCGTGGCACACGCATCGTGATGTCCACCCATGACCTGCACCAAGCACGTCGCTTAGCCGACGACGTCGTGTTTCTGCATAACGGGCATTTGCTTGAACACACCCCCGCCGAGCAATTTTTTTCCGCGCCTACCTGCAGTGAGGCGAGCGCCTTTATTCGCGGCGAGCTGGTGTGGTAGCGCTGGCTTTGCTTCACACTGGCATTAACATTGATTTACCCTGGCAATGATGAGCAAAGTTCAAGGAGCACTACAATGAATAAGACCACCGCACTGATGACAGCAGGCGCTCTGAGCCTAACCTGGAGCGGCACGCTACTAGCAGACGATGACTACATTACGCTGGCTTCGACGACCTCTACTGAGAATTCGGGTCTATTTGGCGCCATTATTCCCGCCTTTACTGAAAAAACCGGAATAGACGTTCGCGTCGTGGCCGTAGGCACCGGTCAAGCATTCGAAATAGGCCGCCGTGGCGATGCCGATAGCCTGCTGGTTCACGATACGGCGGGTGAAGAGCAGTTTGTGGCTGACGGTTACGCGACTGAGCGCCTTAATGTGATGTACAACGATTTCGTAATCGTTGGCCCGAGCAGTGACCCTGCCGGCATCAGTGAGAGCGAAACGGTTGTTGATGCTCTGCAGTTGATTGCTGAGAATGAATCCCCCTTCGCCTCGCGCGGTGACGACAGCGGCACCAACCGAGCAGAGTTGCGCTTGTGGGAAGATGCCGGCATCACTCCGCAGGGCGAATGGTATCGCGAGCTAGGCAGCGGCATGGGCCCTACACTCAACACGGCAGCGGGCATGGGTGCCTACACTTTCACCGACCGCGCTACCTGGGTGGCGTTTGAAAACCCGCAGGACTTAACGCTACTGTTTGAAGGTGACGAGGCGCTGTTCAATCAGTACGGCAGTCTGCTGCTCTCAGCAGAACGTCACCCGCACTTGAAGCATGACCTGGCCGCTCAGTGGCACGAATGGCTGGTATCTGAAGAAGGTCAGCAAGCGATTGCCGATTTTGAAGTCGATGGACAGCAGCTGTTTTTCCCTAACGCTGAGTAGCCCTCTCGTCTAAACAAAACGGCACGCCTTAAAGGCGTGCCGTTTTGCTATATATTAACCGCCCATGCAGTTTATCGCGCTAACAGCTTACTAATATCGTTAGCTTCCCAATGGGGAAAATGCTTACGCACTAGCGCATTGAGGTCTTGTTCAAAGGCGGCCCAGTCGGTGGTCTTCGCCGCATCGCTCGCTTCACCGGCAACGCCTCTGATCATCCCCGCACCGACGGTAACGTTGGTCAGCCGATCAATGATGATAAAGCTGCCGGTACCAGGGCTGGTACGGTAATCATCAACCGGAATCGCAGCGGTCAATTCAACGTCACAACGAGCGATAGCATTGAGCCCTAGCGAATGCGTGGCATGCTTTTCTAGCGTATTCACATCGATTTGATAATCAATGGTACTGACCTGGCCGGAAAGATCGCGGGTCGCTAACTTGAAATCGTAGAGCTTGCCGGGAGTTAATGCCTCTTCCTGCATCCAGACGATATCGGCTTTAAAGGTATTTGAGAGCGGCAGCTCGCTTTCGGCGGCCACGATCCAGTCGCCGCGTGAAATATCGATCTCATCTTCCAAGGTAACGGTAATTGCCTGGCCTGGATAAGCCGCCGCGAGATCGCCATCAAAGGTCACGATTCTTGCCACCTTGGATATTTTGCCCGAAGGCAGCACTTTAATGGCTTGCCCAGGGAGCAATACGCCCGCCGCTAAGGTGCCGCAATAGCCGCGAAAATCAAGATTTGGACGGTTGACGTACTGAACTGGCAAGCGCAAATCGGTCAGGTTCTGATCGCGGCTAATTTCAACGCTTTCGAGTAGCTCAATGAGCGTTTTTCCCTGGTAGTCGGCGGTAAAATACCAGGGCGTTTGCTCGCTGCGATTGACCACGTTGTCGCCATTCAGCGCGGACATAGGCACAAAGCGAATGTCCGGCGCCTGAAGGTTCGTGGCAAACGCACGGTATTCAGCCACTATTTCGTTAAAACGCTGCTCGGAGAAGCCCACCAAATCCATTTTATTGACCGCAATGACCAGGTGCTGGATACCCAGCAGGTCGGCAATAAAGCTATGGCGACGGGTTTGCGTCTGCACGCCGTAGCGGGCATCGATTAAAATAATCGCCAGGCTCGCCGTTGAGGCTCCGGTGGCCATGTTGCGCGTGTACTGCTCGTGCCCCGGCGTATCGGCGATAATAAACTTGCGTTTATCGGTGGAGAAAAAACGGTACGCCACATCGATCGTAATGCCCTGCTCGCGCTCTGACTGCAAGCCATCCACTAACAGCGCCAGATCGACGGTATCACCGGTAGTACCGCTGGTTTTAGAGGCCTGAGTAATGGCTGCCAGCTGATCTTCAAAGATCATTTTAGAATCGTGAAGCAAACGGCCAATGAGGGTTGATTTACCGTCGTCGACGCTGCCGCAAGTAATAAAGCGCAGCAGGTCTTTATTTTCGTGCTCGTGCAGGTATTGATCGATATTGTCAGCGATTAACGTCGATTGATGTGACATTAGCCCTACTCCTTTAGAAATAGCCTTCGCGCTTTTTCTTCTCCATCGAACCGACTTGGTCGCGGTCAATGGCACGGCCACTTCGCTCACTTGTTCGGGTCAGCAGCATCTCTTGGATAATTTCCGGAAGCGTCGCGGCCGTTGATTCCACCGCACCAGTCAGCGGGTAACAGCCAAGCGTTCTAAACCGTACCGACTTTTCTTCAGGCACTTCACCAGTCGCCAGCGGCAGGCGATCGTCATCGACCATCACCTGCATACCGTCGCGCTCAACGATGGGGCGCTTGGCCGAGTAGTACAGCGGTACAATAGGAATCGACTCTAGATAGATGTACTGCCAGATATCCAGCTCGGTCCAGTTGGAAAGCGGAAACACGCGAATTGACTCGCCTTTATTGACCTTGGCGTTATACACATTCCACAGTTCAGGGCGCTGATTTTTAGGGTCCCAGCGATGGTATTTGTCGCGAAATGAGTAAACGCGCTCTTTGGCCCGCGACGCCTCTTCATCACGGCGCGCGCCGCCAAAAGCGGCATCAAATCCATGCTTGTCCAGCGCCTGCTTGAGCGCCTGGGTTTTCATAATGTCGGTATATTTAGCGCTGCCGTGATCAAAAGGATTGATATTGGCGGCTCGCCCTTCTTCATTGGTATGCACGATCAGCTCCATACCCGCTTCCGCCGCCATGCGGTTACGAAACTCGATCATCTCGCGGAATTTCCACGTCGTATCAACGTGCAACAGCGGGAATGGCGGCGTACCGGGATAAAAGGCCTTACGCGCTAGGTGCAGCATGACCGAAGAGTCTTTACCGATCGAGTACATCATGACCGGGTTAGAAAACTCAGCCGCAACTTCACGGATGATATGGATAGACTCAGCTTCTAACTGTTTAAGGTGGGTCAAGCGCGCGGCGTCAGGTGTAACAGACACTTCGCGCAGTGGCGATGAAGAGACCGTTTTTAAAGACGGTATCTCTGAGGACAGTGTAGAAAATTGGGTCATGTGCCCATACCTCGCAAGAACTAGCTCATCGTACAAGCTATTAAATACAGTGTACGTTCTTAAAATGTACGTTCGAATGCAGGTAGGGTAACGCTGGGCTTATAATAACCCAAAAGAATTAATAACTATCTTTTTATATCTTTATCGACTATCGAGATATTCATAGCCGTAAAATAGCTATACCGCGACGCGCTCGACCCAGGTTTGCCACTCGCGTCCTTCTAGGTCGATCACCCGATAGCCGGGCCGTGACGCTTCATCAATAGCAAAATGCTCAGCACCGGGTAAAAACTGGTCGGCCGTTGCCGGGCAGCCGTAGACGCCGATCTCATGGTGGCTTACTTCATGGCTGGTTATTTCATGACGCTGGGCATAGGCTTGGTGCACGTGACCAAACAGGATGACCTTAACCTGAGGATACGTGCTCAGCAGCTGCCAAAACGCCTCTCTATCTTGCAGACCAATGGCGTCCATCCATGCGGCGCCAACGTCCACTGGCGGGTGGTGCATCACAATCAGCGTCGGCCGATCATCTGCTTTTAGCTGCTCGTCTAATGCCGCTAATCGCTCGCTGCCCAGCTCCCCAAAAGGCTTGCCCTCCACGCGCGTATTAAGCAGCAGCAAACGCCATGCACCACACGCTACGTCATTCATCAGCGGGCGCTCGGCGGTCATTAGCGCCAGCTGATCATGATTGCCTGGCAGCCAATACCAGGGGCACGGCAGTGTGTCCATGGCCTGAACCGCTAAGGCATAAGATTCAGCGGACTCGTCTTGGCTGATATCGCCACTGAATAGCACGATATCAGGCTGCTCGTCCGCCACCGCGCTTAACACCTGCTGAAATTGCCGCCAGGGCACGCCCGCCCGAGAACGCGCATTGATATCAGCGTAAAGGTGGGCATCGGTAACTTGCACCAGGCGCATTAGGGAATCTCCGGCACGTCAACGCTGTGGCCGTGGGCAAGACCATGAGCCAGCCATTCACCTAAAAAGCGGTTCAGTTGAAGCTTTTCATCCGGTTGATGCATGCGGGCATTGGGATACCGATAGCGGCCGTTGAAATGGCGCTCACGTTGAAAGTCGGTCACTTCCGCCATGCGCACATCGTGATAGAGATGCACGCGCATACGCGGGCTTTCCATGACGGTATCTAGCGGCCCGCTTTGAAACACATCCACCATCGTGGTGTAAGGCGCCTGCTCGTGAATATAAAGATGCAAGTCACCAAAATGCTGTTTATCTCCCCGCAGGGCGATATCACGACGCTGGCCGGCCTCCATATCGCCGACCAGGCGCACCAGACGTAAGTAGTTGGCGCTGCACTCCCCCTGGAGCGATTTTAAATCGGTGACATAGGCCGTTCTCGCCATGTTCACTCCTCGTTTTTTACTTTTGCATGTATTTTACGTTAGATCGACGCCCGCTGAGAGGCGGCGCGCAGTGACGCTCGTTGGCTGTTTAACCAATGTAGCCCAATCAAACACATGGCGTTGTCGAGTCTTCCCAGGCCCAATAGTTCCCAAGCATTAGCAAACGGCACCACGTGGACACGAATATCTTCATGCTCTTCATCTAACCCGTGGATACCGCCTAATCCTTGGGTATCTACCAAACCACAAAACAAAGTCACTTGCTCGTTGCAGGCACCGGGGCTTGGGTAATAAGTGTGCAGCTTGGTGAGCTCCGTTACTTTACAGCCGGCTTCTTCCCACGCCTCTCGGCGGGCAACGTCTTCCAGCGACTCGCCTTTTTCCACTAAGCCGGCCACAAACTCTAGCTTCCAGGGCGATAAAGCATCATCAACGGCGCCCGCACGAAACTGCTCGATTAACACCAGTGAATCACGCTCTGGATCGTAAAGCAGTACCCCTACCGCATCAAAGCGGCTGTGCACTTCTCTGCGCATAGGCTCGCTCCAACCGCCTTCAAAGAGGCGGTGACGGAGCTCTAACCCATCGAGACGAAAAAACCCCTGGTGCAGCGTTTCACGCTTGAACAGCTCAACGTCGTCGCCATTTAGCAACGCAACGCTAAGCGTGGTGTTCTTAAAAGGAGCGGCTGGCTGTACAGAGCCTGGAGAAGATACGTTCTTGGAGCGGGTCGCCATGAGGCACTCCCAGTGATGATAATGACGCTATTATCAATGCTTGCCACTGGGAATGCCAATTCAGACGCTAGGTTAAAGCTCGCTTAGCATTGCCTGTGCATCACGTCGCAAGGCTTCATCAGACGCCTGTCGACTATCGCGGGCCGCACCTTCTACCGCGCGCTGCGCATGTTCCCGGGCGGCCTGCTCATTGCCCTCTTCTTTTAGAAAAGCTGCGTAATAATAATTAACGTCAATGCCGTCGGGGCGAATCTCTAAAGCACGTTGGAACATCCGCTCGGCGGTATCGCTATTACCAAACCCGATGGGGCGCCCCGGTGCACGGTCGTATAAAGCACCTAGGGTGACATAAGCCGAGCCGTTGCTACCCTGGGGATCAATTTCAATTGCCTGCTCAAGCACATCACGAGCATCACCCGCGGTGCCCAGCGCCCCTAAACCGCCCCGTTCACGGGCATAAGACGCCAATATAATGCCCTGCCAGACCAGCACGTCGGCGTTATCGCGATGTTGCTCAGCCAACTGCCCTGCTTCTACCGCCAGCGCCTTCAGGGTGCTTTCCCGCTCATTCACCGGCATGTCGGTGACGGTATGTTCCCAGCGATTCTTGAGCGAGAACAGCTCGCCTTCAGAGGCCGTGGCGGCAAGTGGTGACAGCGTAAGCGCGCTGCCAATGAGGATCGCCATTAACGAGCGCGCTAACGGTAGACGTGAAAAAGACAGAGTTCGCATACATGCTCCTAAATTATTGTTGTCCCGTGGAGACCTAACAACGGCGGGCCTCTCCAACAATGTAACGAACGTTTGAATGATTCGCCAGTCGCATGTTGCTTGGTATGCTTCCCGCAATTAACGTAAGGTAGATAGCTCGATACATAATAGGGAACCGGTAATGAAAGGCCGCAACATGACCCGCTGGCGCGATCCAGCAAAAGATCCGCGTCAAGCCCCTAAGAGCAACCTGATTACCAGCGAGGGCGCTTCACGCTTACGCGCTATTTTAGATCACCTGTCACGCGTTAAACGCCCGGAAATTTCGGCCAAAGTCGGCGAAGCCGCAGCCCAGGGCGATCGCAGTGAAAACGCTGATTACACCTATAATAAGAAAGAGCTAAATCGCGTGATTGCGCGAATTAGCTACCTGACGACGCGTTTGGATGAGCTGCAAATTGTTGACCGTCTTCCCGCCGACACCAGCAAAGTGTTTTTTGGTGCCTACGTGAGCCTGGAAGATGAAAACGGCGAGCAGGTTCATCTTAGAATTGTTGGCCACGATGAGATCGATACCAAAAAGCGCTGGATCAGTATCGATGCCCCCATGGCCAAAGCGCTGCTAGGTAAACAGGTCGGTGAAGAAGCAAAAGTGCTTACGCCTAACGGCTATACGTTTTATACCATCACCGTCATCGATTACACCGGCTCATAGCGACGCTGTAAGGCTCAATCCTTTAGCGAGTAGTCGACCGTAGTCACCACGCGCACGCGCTTGGTTTGCGGCGTGTAGCTATCTAGATCTTCAATCGAAAAGTAGCCTTGGGTCGCTTGGCGTATCTGGCCCACTTGGCTACCCGAATCTTCAGCAAACTGCTGTGCAGCGTTACGCGCATCCGCCGTTGCGGCCGCAATCATTTCAGGCTTAATGGCATCAAGGCCCGTAAACAGAAATTCCGTGCGGTATTCGTAGCTAGGTGAAAGCAGTACGCCCTCTCGCACTAACGAGGTCGCATTGGGAATCGCTTCAATCACCCCTTCCACGTCAGGTGAGCGCAATAGCAGCGTTGCCTCGGCACGGTAGCGCTCATCGGGGCGTTGGCCGCCACCGTACTGGTTGCTGTACTGATCAGTAATGCGTGGCGGTGTCGAGCTCACATGCTCGGGAGCGAAGCCTTGAGCTTGGAGGAAATCGCGAATTGCTCCCTCGCCGTTGCTTAGCTGCTGCTCTAGATCACTTAAACTATTGGCGCTCACCGTGTAGTTAAACGGCCACAATACCAAGTCGGCCTCGACGTCTCGCTCGGCCAACCCTCGCACGGTGACGCTACGCGACGACTGCTGCCATACCTCAGCCGCCCCTTTGATGTAGCTGCCGCTCCACACGAGCCCCAATGCGAGCAGGCCGCCTAGCAAAACGGCACTGCCCAGCACCGCAGTATTTCGAACGTTTCCTGTCATAACGGCCACCTCGACTAACGCCTGTCAAATCGCCCAATGCTTGTGACACATCATAGACCCGAATGGCTGCCTCGTCGGTGGCTGAATGTGGCAATTTCAAGGATAAAGGCGCAGAAGAATCTTCTGCGCCTTTATCTATTTAGACAAGCAAAGGGATATAAACAGAACGGTTAGAAAACTAACGCGGGCAGGGCAAGAGAGATCGCCGGCACAAAGGTGGTCAGTAGCAGTATGCCTACCATCACCATCCAGAATGGCATGACCGCACGTATAAAGTCCGCAACCTTGACGCCTGTGATGCTGCAGGTAGTGAACATGACGGTGCCCAAGGGCGGCGTTATGGTTCCAATCGTGGCATTAATGATAAAAATGATACCAAAGTGAACCGGATCGATGCCGAACTGAGCAGCCACAGGGGCTAATAACGGAGACAGCACAATCAATATCGCATTGCCCTCCAGAAACATTCCCAGCACCAGCAGCAGCAAGTTGGCCAACAGCAGGAAGACAATGGCACTACCCACCTCTGAAGACAGCAGCATAGCGATTTCCTGAGGGATCTGCTCCCAGGTAAGAAAACGCGCAAAGCCCGAAGCGACAGCGATGATAAAGAGCACATTGACCGACGCCAACAGTGATTCATTGGTGGCCAGCGCAATGCTCTTGACCGACATCTGCTTGTAAACGAAGACCCCTACAATCAGCGCGTAGAGCACCGCAATAGCGCCGGCTTCGGTTGGCGTGAAGACACCAATACGAATGCCCCCGATCACAACCAGCGGCAGCATTAAGGCGATGATGCCAGCCCGCGTGACGCTAACCCACTCATGGCGACTCACTTTGCTGCGCTCAGGCGGCTGATAGTTATTCCGACGGCATAAATAAGACACCAACACCATCAAGCTGATGGCCATCAACACGCCGGGCACCACCCCCGCCAGAAATAGCCGCCCAATCGATACGTTATTGACGTAGCCATAGACGATCAATGCAATACCGGGAGGGATAGTAGAGGTAATTAACGACGAAGCTGCCGTTACCGCACTGGAAAAAGGCTTGGGATAGCCTTTAGCGGTCATGCTAGGCACCAGCAGTTTTGAGTTCATCGCGGCATCGGCAATGTTAGAGCCAGACAGCCCGCCCATAAAGGTGCTTAACAGAACGTTGGCCTGCGCCAAACCACCGTGCATACGCCGTGTAAGCAGCTCTGCTAGTTTGAGCAGCCGGTCCGTAATGCCGGAATAGTTCATGAACACGCCGGCCATAATGAAAAACGGTATCGCTAATAACGATACGGATTCCAAGCCCCCAGCCAGGCGTTGAATCAGCAGCATCGTCGGCTGATCGGCCCCGACAATGAAGTAAAGAAACGTAGAAAAAAACAGCGCGAAGGCGACGGGCGTCCCTACAAGAAACAGCAAAAACAGTGCGCCAATAGCAATACTCACAGCCATGTGGTTGAGCTCCTATGGTGTATGTCGCTGAATCAGCCGGACCACACAGTGATAAATCATCACCACCGCACTGACAGGGATGGCTACGTGAATCCAGTAATAGGGAATTTGCAGCATCGGGGTGCTGCGAAACGCTGAGAAACTGAGCAGCTGAGTTCCCCAATACAGCATGACCAGCGCACTGATCAAAATGATGCCAACGCTGAACACCTGCTCATTCCAATGTGCTAAGCGAGGTGGAAGCTTGTCAGTAACGAAGCTGATAAACACATGCTCACGGCGCCTAACCAGCGCACTGGCGCCTAAAAAGGTGGCCCATACCAGCAGCAATTGGAGTATCTCTTCTGTCCAAGCCAGCGGCGAACCAAACAGATAGCGCATAAATATGTTGCTAATAGCCACCAGGAAAAGAGCAAAAACAGCGGCGGTGGCGATAACCTCATCAAGGCGCATGACCCGATCCAGCCACGTAAAAATACGCTTCATACCAGCCTCCTTGATTAGGCTCTCCGGCACGCCGGAGAGCCATAAAATCACACGCTAATCAGCCGTTGATAATCTTATAGACGTTGTCATAGAGACCATCTGTCCACTGCGGAAAAGCGGAGGGAATTTGCTCGGCTGCCCGCTCACGGAAAGGAGCGGTATCTACTTCGTGAATTTCCACGCCTTCGCTACGCAGCTTCTCCAGCGCCTGTTCACTATCCTCAGCGACAAGCTCAGCCAGGTATTCAGCCATTTGCTGGCCTGTATCGGTCAAAATTTGCTGCTGCTCTTCATCAAGCTGTTCCCAGAAGGCCTGGCCGGTAACGAAAGGCGCAACGGTGTGCATATGCGCCGTTAAACTCAAGTGCTTGACCACTTCATAAAATTTTCCGCCGTAAAGTACGGCAGCCGGGTTTTCGACACCGTCGACCATTCCCTGAGCCAAGGCGGGATAGACATCACCCAGCGACATAGGCGTCGGCGTTGCGCCCATGGCGCGAATCGCTTCAACATACATCTGCGAGTTCTGCACGCGCACGCCAACACCGTCGAGGTCTTCCGGCGTATTGACCGGATCACGCGTGAGCAAATGGCGAACGCCATACACCGCGTTAGGGATGACAATGTGGTAGCCAGACGACTGTAGGAGGGTCATTTGCTCAGCAAACCACTCGGAGTCAAAAACCTTGAGCTTAGAGTCGAAGTCTTCGCTTAAATACGGCGCATCTAAAACGGCCAGATCAGGCACTGAGTCAAGAAAATTACTGTAGGCGGTAATCGAAATAATGGCTGAGCCAAACCGCGCCTGCTCCATTACGTCGGTTTCCGAGCCTAGCTGGCTTGCGGGGAACGCCTTCAGTTCCAGCTCGCCGTTACTAGCCTCGTTCACCCATTCGGCCCACTGGTTGACAGCAACGTCCACCGGCTCGCCGGGCTGGTTGCCATAAGCCACGCGAATCACCGTGCTGGCATTCGCGGTGCTAACAATGCCAATACTGGTTGCGGTCGCAAGCGTCATAGCAAGAGTGAGTTTATTAAGGCGCATGTAGTACTCCACTTTTTTTGTTTAACTGCAGTGATAGTGACGGCCAAACACATGGTAAGCCGCGGTTTCCAATGCTTATCGCTCAAGCGCCTTTTCAAGCCGAGGCGTTAGAATGCTATGTTGTTTAGCCATGCTCACCACGGGTTTCAAACGACGTTCCAGCTTGTCGTGGTGATAGTTCGCGATATCTTCTAAGCGGTGATCCAGATAGGGATTATCGAATCGCTCCAGCGTGCTCTGCCAGTAGCTTGCTAAATCCATATCGGGCAGCTCACGGGATAATGTGGGCAGCACCTCCTCTGCTATCACCTCATTAAGTGCCGTACGCAGCCGCGGCTCCTGCATGGCTTCTCTTACGTAGGTTATTGATTCACTCAACCCCAGATAGCGCCACTGATCTATCAGGTAGCTGTGCGCCAGATTGAGAATATGCAGTTTGCGTAATTCATAAGGCTGCAGTGAGCTCACCACTTGCACGGCAGAATGTTCAAACGGCATGACCAGGCCTGGCGTTTGTTGCACGGCCCAAAGCGCGTAGGGTTCGGCAACGGCGCCGACGGGTTCAAGCGGCGCCGAAACGATGCGATCCACCAGCGTATTAACCCAGCAGCACTGGGACACCAGCCATGCGTCAAAGTCGGCATCTTGATAGTCCATTCGCGCCAAGGTAGCGACAAGCTCTTTTAGCACGTCACCGTTGCAGCTAATCAACTCGCAGGGGAGGAGCGTCAGCCCCGGCCGCCCTGCCTTGAAACGCGCATAAAGCAGCTTGGTAAGTTTGCCTGGGAAACTGGAAGGTACATCCGCCAAGCTGAAATCATTGGCTACTTGATAGCCGCTATCGCCCGTATTGGACACCACCCAGCGGGCCGTTTCGATAAAGTGGCGCTCTAATGATGCCCACTCTTGTGCAGCCACCATACAGCCGGCGACACTGCCAACGGCATACTGCTCATCAACAGGTAACCCATCGCGCAAGCCTTTAACATGTAAAGGGTAGCTAGCCTGCTGCGCCAGAGCCGAAGCTTTGGCTTTGCCTTCCGGACGAGAAGAAGTCTGCACTACCAGCACCGCTTCCTGGCTAACGCCTTGGGCTATGGCTTCGCCAGCAAAGGCGGCCACGTGGCCCAGCAGAAAACGGCTGGTACCAAACTGAACGATGCTTGCTTGATGCAGTGGGAGGCTCACAGCGAGACGCCCCGCTTCCAGGGGATAAAGTCCAGCTGTGAAAGCCGCACGGCTTTGGTGACATAGCGCCCCGATGCGGTGTCGATACACATCGTCAGCAGTTCATCAGCCAGTGTTGCGATATCAGCTTCACCGCGAATAATAGGGCCGGCATCAAAGTCGATCACGTCGCTCATACGGCTGGCGAGTTCGCTGTTGCTGGCAATTTTAATCACTGGCGCCACGGGGTTCCCGGTCGGCGTACCCAATCCGGTCGTAAACAGCACAAGGTTAGCGCCGGAACCCACTAAGCCTGTCGTCGACTCCACGTCATTGCCTGGGGTGCACAGTAGATTAAGCCCCTTACGCGTCATGGGCTCGGTGTAATCAAGTACGTCAACCACCGGGCTATCGCCGCCCTTTTTGGCAGCCCCGGCTGACTTCATCGCATCGGTGATCAAGCCATCACGCACGTTGCCCGGCGAAGGGTTCATAGAGAAATCGGCGCCGACCGCATGGGCATGGCGCTGATAGGCCGCCATCAGCGAGCTAAACCGCTCGGCAACGTTTGGATCGCTGCAGCGAGCAAGCAGCTCATGCTCGACACCGCACAGCTCAGGAAACTCACTTAAAATCCCGCTGCCACCCAGCGCAACTAAACGATCAACCACCGCGCCTACTAGCGGGTTGGCCGAAAGCCCGGAAAAACCATCCGAACCGCCACACTCAACGCCTAGCGTGAGCTCAGAAAGCGGCGCGGGCTGCCGGGTGACTTTATTGGCCTGCTTGAGGCCATCAAAAATAGCCGTTAGCGCATCGCGAATTAACACTTCTTCACTCTCAGAGCGCTGCTGCTCGAAATAGCTAACGGTCTTGTAGCACGCGGGATCTCGTTCTGCGATGGCATTTTGTAGCATGGTGATCTGCGCTTTCTGGCAGCCCAAACTCAGCACCGTTGCCCCCGCTACGTTGGGGTGGCAAATATAGCCTGCCAGCAATTGACAGAGCGCTTCGGCATCGCCGTCGGTGCCGCCACAGCCCAGCTGATGAACCAGAAAACGCACGCCATCAACGTTAGGAAACAAACGCTCTCCCGACGGTATCGCGGACGCAGCCGCACTCTCGCCATGCAATAACTGCCGCGCCATGCGCTTGTAGTCTTGAAAAGGATCGTCACCCAGGGCATCAGCAACGCACTGGCGAAGCACCTCAATATTACGGTTTTCACAAAACACCAACGGCACCACGAGCCACACGTTGGCCGTTCCAACTCGGCCATCGGGGCGGTGATAGCCGTCAAACGTGGTCTTCTCAAACGCGGCGACCGCGGGCGGCTGCCACGCAGTTTGTTGGCTATTGGCAGACAAATCATCCGTCGAATGCACTAGGTTTTCGGTGGTAAGCGCGCCGCCTGCGGCAATCGGCTGAGTCACTTTACCCACCGTAACGCCGTACATGACGACCAAATCACCAACCGCCATGTCACCGAGCACAAACTTATGCTTATGGCGCACGGGGCCAGGGAGAGTAATCTGTGTGTCATGATCTTCAACCACCGTGCCTGCGGGCAGGTCGGTGAGTGCCACTCTGACATTATCCAGCGCGTGAACGCGCAGAGTGAGATGCGGCGTTTGCGTCGCAATCAGGTCACTCATGAGTGCGCCTCGTCAGTATCGATGGTGATCATGGCTTTAATGACGTGATTGGCAGGGTCGCACCACTGCGGCATTTTGGCGGGCACATCCGTGAGCGGCGCACGATGCGTAATCATCGCATCGGCATTGATAGCGCCACTTTCCATGAGCGACACGACACAGGCAAAGTCTTCAGGCGTCGCATTGCGGCTGCCCATCAGCGTGAGTTCTTTCTTATGGAAATCAGGATCGTTAAATGAAATATCGGCTTTGACGATACTGACCAGCACATAACGACCGCCGTGGCCGGCAAGATCGAAACCGGCCTCCATTGCGCGAGGATTGCCGGTTGCATCGAAAACAACCTCTGCCAGCGCCCCGCCGTTCAATTGGCTGATGCGTTCAGCAACATCGTCTTCCAGCGGGTTCGCAACGGCATCAGCACCCAGCACATCGCGGCAAAAAGCTAATCGTGAAGCATTAGTGTCTACCATCAGCGTACGCGCGCCACGGCTTTTAGCCACCTGCAGCACGCCCATTCCAATAGGGCCGGCTCCAACCACCACGGCCAGTTCATCCGCCTGCAGCTGACTACGTCGTACCGCATGCGCACCAATAGCCATACATTCCACGAGCGCAAGCTGATCAAGGCTCAACGTTTTTGAGACTACAAGGTGGCTGGTTGGAACGGCTAAGTACTCGGCCATTCCGCCGTCTCGATGCACGCCAATGACCTGCATGTGCTGGCAGCAGTTGGTTTTTCCCTGCAGGCAAGCGCGGCATTCACCGCAATGTAGATAAGGAATCACGTAAACATTCTGACCGACCAAATGCTGCGATTGCTCGTCCGCAGTCTCGACCACTTCCCCGGCAAGCTCGTGGCCCAACACCCGAGGATATTCAAAGTAGGGCTGGTTGCCACCATAGGCGTGAATATCCGTACCGCAGATACCAATACGACGAATACGCACAACCGCGTGGCCAGTGATACACGCTGGGCGGCTGGCCTGGCTTAGCTCGAGGTGATGCGGTTTTGAACAGACGAGAACTTGCATTAGTGCATTCCTTTTCGCGTAGCACTGGTCACCAAGCACAGACCGTGTGCCACACAGCCTGATAAGAACGTTAAATGAACAGGTACATTGATCCAGTGGTCTGACCTTTGGCGGCGTAAAATTTCACCAGCATGTGGTCTGACAAACTCATTGACTAAAGCGTCAGCGGCAAAGTAAGCCGCTGACGCCGACGTTAGATCTAACTGATGCTCTTTATCCTAGGCTTGAACGACGCGCTGTTGCTGCTCACCCAGACCGTCGATGCCTAAGCGCATTTGCTGCCCATCACGAAGATAAACTGCTGGCTGCTGGCCCATGCCCACGCCAGGCGGTGTTCCGGTTGAAATAACGTCACCCGGCTGCAGGCTCATGAACTGGCTCAGGTAGCTAATCAGAAAAGGCACCTGATACACCATTGTGCGGGTGTTGCCGTTTTGATAGCGGTGGCCATCCACCTCAAGCCACATATTCAGCTGATGAGGGTCAGCAACGTCATCGCGTGATACGAGCCAAGGGCCCAAGGGGCCAAACGTATCGCAGCCTTTACCTTTATCCCAGGTGCCGCTTCGCTCCAGCTGATATTCGCGCTCAGAGACATCGTTAACTACACAAAAACCCGCCACATGAGACATGGCATCGGCTTCATCAATGTAGCGCCCGCCCTTGCCCACAATAACGCCAAGCTCTACTTCCCAATCGGTCTTCTTGGAGCCGCGGGGAATTTCCACGTTGTCGTTAGGCCCACACACCGCGCTGGTCCATTTGTTAAAAATGACCGGCTCTGGCGGCACTTCAGAACCCGTTTCCGCAGCGTGATCGGAATAGTTAAGGCCAATGCAAATAAACTTACCAATGCGGCCTACGCAGGGTCCTAGACGAGTATCCGCCGCGACTTCTGGCAATGATGAAAGATCCAGATCGCGAAGCGCCTGCAGCCCTTCATCGCTGAGCACATCGCCGGCAATATCATCAACGATGGCGGAAAGGTCACGCACAGCGCCCTGGCTGTCGATAATGCCCGGCTTCTCTTGGCCCGGCTGTCCAAAACGTACGAGTTTCATATTGTTATGACTCCTATAATGATCAGTTGGCCCAGCCACCATCAATTAACTGAGTGGTGCCCGTAATGAACTGCGACTCATCGCAGGCCAAAAATGTCGCTAGCGCCGCCACTTCTTCAACGCGCCCTAGTCTACCCATCGGCTGCCGCGCCTTGAACGCCTCAAGCACCTCGGCATCGCTGCGCCCTTCTTGGCGGGCCTGCTCAGCGATACGCTGCTTCAACGAAGGTGACTCAACGGTGCCAGGACAAATCGCGTTACAGCGAATGCCTTGGGTCATAAAGTCGGCTGCTACCGACTTGGTTAGTCCAATGACCGCCGCCTTGGACGTACCGTAGGCACAGCGATTGGGCACACCTTTAATGCTAGACGCCAGTGACGCCATATTGATAATGCTGCCGCCACCGTTTTTTAACATACCGGGCAAGAAAGCCTGCAGAGTATGAAACATCGAGGTGACGTTCAGGTCCATGGAGCGCTGCCACGAGGCTTCGTCGCACTCCAAAATGCTGCCTCCGGGAACCATGCCTGCGCAGTTAAACAGGATGTCCAAGGCTGGCAGCGAGCTAGCCAACTCATGGATCGCCTGGCTGTCCGTTACGTCCAGGCGATACGCTTCAACGCCCGGCATATTTTCTAGGCTGCTAATATCAATATCGGTAGCGAATACGCGCGCGCCTTCGGCAACAAAGCGCTCGACGCTGGCACGCCCAATGCCGTTCGCAGCGGCGGTGATCAGTGCAGTTTTATTCTTGAGTCTCATGCTATATCACACCTTTAATAGCGATGGCACGTCTCTGAAAATCGTGGGAACATACATAAGGCCAGATCATCCAGATATCCAATGGCCTGACCAATGAATCGAGTATGAGCGAGTTTCTTTCATCCTGGCAAGCCACAAAAAGCCCAAATGCCGGTTTTTAGAGATGAACTTTAGTCGCTATAAACTTTTGTCTTTATAGACTTTAGTCGCCACGCCTTGTAGCCGAAAACCATCGAAAAAATGGACAGGAAGCACCACGAATGCCGATTCAAGCTATCCGCTCACAGCGCCTTTATCGTCAGATTGCTGATCAGCTTCAGCAGCTTATCAGCGAAGGAGAATTCCCGCCGGGAACGCTACTCCCTGCTGAGCGCGAGCTTGCCCTATCGCTTGGCGTTAGTCGTGCATCCGTTAGAGAAGCCTTGATTGCGCTGGAAGTGGTAGGCCAAGTGGCCGTGCGTGTTGGCCATGGCGTGGTGGTACTTGAGTCTCGCTACACACCTATCGAACCGGTGATGCGCGCAGCTGCACGCACCGAACCCTGGGCGCTGGACCCCGAGTTCGAGAGCGAAATCGAGCTCAATTTAAATGAAGAAATCCCGCCCTTTTCTCTTCTTCAGACACGTCGCTACCTGGAGCCAGAAATTGCTGCCTTGGCAGCCCAGAATGCATCTGAAGAGGATCTGAGAGCGATGCGCTTAGCGTATAAGCGCAACGTGACCGACAACGCCAACGGCGGGCGCAACTGCGCGGGGGATCGCCTGCTGCATATCCGCATTGCCGAAGCATCGGGCAACGCGGCCTATGCGCTGTTGATCAAGCACCTGCTTGGGCATAAATACGGCCCCATGTTCCGCCGACTCCAAGACTTGTTTATGGAAACGGACATGCCGCAACGCTCTCAGGACGACCACGAACGAATCGTTGAGGCCATTGAGGCACGTGATCCCGATGCGGCCCGCCATGCGATGGAAGTACATCTGGACCACGTGCTCAACGTTTTCTTCGCAGAATGAGCCGCCGTACTTAAGCCACCGCACTAGCGCGATGGTTTGATCGCTGAATACACTTTGAAGCGACGGTTATCCGCCAGGGTTTGAAAGTCTTGGAACGCGCGCTGCAAGTGCTCTGGGTAAGGTAAAAAGCCATTGGCGACAATCACTAAACGGCCACCCGCGACGAGATGCTCTGGCGCTCCGTTGATTAAGCGCTGGCTGGGTCCATAGCTAATATCACGCTCTTTGTGAAACGGCGGATTGCTGATAATCCAGTCAAACTGCTCGCCTTCCAGCGCACTAAAAACATCACTATGCAGCACACGCCCTGCCAGCCCATTAGCGGCCAACGTGCGCTTACAGGCTTCTATTGCAAAAGCGCTGACGTCGACAGCGGTCACATGATGGCCACGCTGCGCCAGCCAAGCGCTCACAATGCCGTCGCCACAGCCCATATCGAGCACTTTAAGCGGCTTGTTTGGCAAACAGCTGTCGAGACTTTCCAGCATCAGCAGCGTGCCTTCATCCACTTTGCCATGACCAAAAACGCCGGGATGGCTCTCCAGCGTTACCCCGACGGCCTCAAAACGTTGCCAAGCGCTTTCGCTGGCCGCATTCCCATTGGCTAAGTCTAACGCCGCGCTGCGCGTGACAAAAAGCGAGCAGCGCCGCGCATTGTCTCGCTTATCGCAGGGCATCCCCAGCTCAGCCAGTATCTTAGGCACCCGCTTAATGCCCCCCTGATGCTCACCCACTATTTCAATGGGCGTGCCGGTGGGTAGCTGCTCGCACAGCCACTTAAGCCACCAGATGCCCAGCTGGTGCGCTTTGGGCCAAAACAATACGACCTCTTTGCCCAACGGCTCACCGACGGCTCTTTCAAAAGGGTTGTTCGCTTGCTTGCCTTTGGCGGCCCACTCGTTCAACACGCCCTGATTGCCACTGACCACGCCCGCTGACTGATCCACCAGCCAGCTATCCATGGGAGGGTCGATGACCCACAGCGCGGCATAATTATCCTGCTGACGTTCTAGTAACTGACACGCGGGCACTCTTGCGCTCATTCAGTGATCTCCGGTTTGCTTAATGTGTAAAGTAGATAGCGGCCTAGGCGCCAATGCGGGTCTTGGCGGCAGTACTGTTTTTCCAGTGCCAGCAGCGTTTCACGCTCAACCGGCGTCGTGGGTGGCTGGCGCAAATAATCCTGGAACACACGAATGCCGGCGACGGCCTCTATCCGCAGCCCGTTCTCAGCGCTCCACTGCTCAATATCAGCGTGGGTCACGGGTGAGATGGGCGTCAATCGCTGGCGCTTGCCTTTACCTGCTAAACGGTCGCTCAAAGCCTTTTCTAGATTGCCTTTGACCGCGTTCGAAAAACGCAGCGCGTCGCGATTGAATACCATCAAACTCAGCTGCCCGCCGGGCGCTAATAACGTGCTCAAGGTAGCCACTGCCGCCCGCGGATCGCCCAGCCACTCCAGCACCGCATGGCAGGTAATCAGCGCCCATGGCCCGGGCGCCTGATCGGCTAATGACTGCAGCGGCGCCTGCACATAAGTAACGGCCTCTTCCGGTAGCGATTTCGCGTCACGGTGCCAATGCTTAGCGTAATTCAGCATATCTTCTGAAGGTTCAGACATGGTCACCGCGTGCCCTCGCTCAGCAAACCACGCCGCTTGCTGGCCCAACCCCCCGCCCACATCCAGCACCTTCTGGCCTTTTAACGCCAGCATGGTAGGCAACAGATAGTCGAGCATGGCTAGGCGCAGCTCGCCTCGGGGCGCTTGATAGAGAGAGCGGGAAAACTTATCGGCTAAACCGTCAAAATAGCGATCGCCAGCCTGCGTTAATTCGTAGCTACTTATAAGGTTGCTCTTCGACATATCGTTGGGGTGCATACCACGGGCGTCGCTTTAGGCATAAAGGGCCCGTAGTTTACCTTCCTTAGCGGTCAAACGCTTGCTTGTAAATCGGTTGCTCCCACGCGCTAAACCTTTTATCGTGGGAACGTTCCCACTTCACAGTCGCTCGCCATGTCCACCGCCGCTCGCCGTTCCACCCTTATTGAAGTCGCGCGCTTAGCCGGCGCGTCTAAAACCAGCGTTTCGCGTTACTTCGGCGATGAGCGCGAGCGGTTATCGCCTCCGTTGCAGATACGTATTGCCGAGGCGGCGGAGCGGCTGGGCTATCAGCCCAACCAAATGGCGCGCGGTTTAAAAGGCGGCCATTCCAAGCTAATCGGTATGCTGGTGGCAGATATCCGCAATCCTTTCTCGGTCGCGATTACGCACGGCGTTGAACAAGCATGCCGCCAGCATGGCTATTCGCTGTTGATGTGCAACACCGACAATGACCCCGCGCAGGAACGCCAGCATCTGGCGCTGCTGGGCGCTTATCAGGTGGCAGGCTTGGTGGTTAATGCCGCCGGTAGCCCAGAGCGCCAGCTGCATCGGTTTATCAGCCAGGGAACACCCGTTGTCTTGCTCGACCGTGAAGTGAATCACGTCGATGCGGAGGTGGTAGGCCTAGACAACCAGCGAGCCATCGCATTGGCGCTCGATCATCTCTCTACCCAAGGCTACCAAGCCGTGCTGTATGTCAGCGAAGCGCCTGAGCGGTCGAGTAGCCGACAGCAGCGATTAACCCACTTTACTCATGACGCCACACGGCGCGAATTGACGCACGCCACGCTGCTGCTACCAGCCGATGGCGATACCGCTGCGCTTGAGACGCTTCGCCGCTTTCTCAGCGAGCACAGCACGCTGAGCTGCGCGGTTCTGTGCGCTAACGGCAACGTGACGTTAAACGTCGCACGGCTGTTTCAAAAGCTCGGGCTGCGCCTGGGCGAGGTAGGACTAATGGGCATCGACGAGCTCGACTGGTGTGCACTCGTCGCTCCCGGCATCACAACACTTGCTCAGCCCACCGATACAATCGGCAAAACTGCCGTGCATTGTTTGATGCATCGCATTACGCCTCACAAAGTGGCCATGCCTAAACAGCTCAGCTTTCCACCCAAATTGATGGCACGCGGCTCTACGCAGCGCTAATATTTTTGCAGCACAAATCAATCACTGCGATCACGAATTAATCATTGCGGTCACAAATGGTATCGTTCCCATATTGGGCTACTTACAACATTACGAGATGACTTATGCCTCCTTCATTTTCAAACCATCCGGAAATTCTCACCTTTGGCGAGGCCATGACCATGTTTGTGGCACAGTCGCCAGGCAAGCTTTCGGAAATAGAGCATTTTCAGCGCCGGATTGCCGGAGCAGACACTAACGTCGCGATTGGCCTGGCACGATTAGGGTTTCATGTTGGCTGGTTAAGCCGGGTGGGCAGCGACAGTTTTGGCGACTTTATTCGCCAAACGCTCGAACATGAAGGGCTCGACTGCCGCTTTCTGCATAACGATAGCGAGCATCCTACGGGGCTACTGTTTAAAGAGCGCGCGCTTGATGGTGCCGACCCGCGCGTTGAGTACTTTCGTCGCGGCAGTGCCGCTAGCCACCTAACCCCGCAAGACGCTAGCGATGTCGATTTCTCGGCGCTTCGCCATGTGCACGCCACCGGCATTCCCCCGGCGCTGTCTGCCAGTGCCCGCGAGCTTTCCTATCACATGCTCAAAGAGGCACGTGCGGGCGGTGCCAGCATTTCCTTTGACCCCAATTTACGCCCCAGCCTGTGGGCCAGCGAATCCGACATGCGCGAGACGCTCAATGCCCTTGCCGCCTTGTCTGACTGGGTATTGCCAGGGCTTTCAGAGGGCCAGCTACTTACCGGTCAGAAGACGCCCTACGACGTAGCAGGTTACTATCTTGATCAAGGCGCCAGCGCCGTCATAATCAAGTTGGGGCCAGAAGGCAGCTATTATCGCGGCCATTTAGACGGTCAAGAAGAGAGCTTTACAGTAGACGGTTGCCAAGTAGCCGAGGTTGTGGATACCGTAGGTGCCGGCGACGGCTTTGCAGTGGGTGTGATCAGCGCCTTGTTAGACGGCCGCTCTGCACGCCAATCGGCCATGCGCGGCAACCTGATTGGCGCTCAAGCGATTCAGGTCGTTGGCGATATGGAGGGTCTGCCTGATCGCGAGCGACTAAGCACGCTTGAAGCCGACCAGCCGACGGCTTAACTCGACACAATTTTAATAAGGAAGTATCAGTGAAAAAACGCTTAGTGGTTCAAGGACGTCTTAATGATGCTCAGCTAGCAGAGCTTAGCGACTTGTTTGAGGTAGACGTACTGTCTAAATCAGCCAAGCTTGATGCCCCAGAGACTCGCGCATTATTGGCCCAGGCCCATGGCATTGTGGGCTCCGGCCTGCCGATTACAGCAGAGATTTTAGACGCCGCGCCCAATCTTGCCGTCATCGCGACCATCTCTGTCGGCTATGACAGCATCCCCGTTGATGAACTCACTAAGCGCGGCATTATGCTGTGTAATACCCCTGACGTACTCACCGAAACCACGGCTGATACGGGCTTTACGCTTATTATGGCCACCGCAAGGCGCGTGGTTGAATTAGCCCAGTGGGTCAAAGATGGCCAGTGGCAGGCCGGCGTTGGCCCTGAACAGTTCGGTAGCGATGTGCACGGCAAAACGCTGGGCATGGTCGGCTTTGGACGCATTGGCCAAGCCGTCGCTCGGCGCGGTGCCCTGGGGTTTGGCATGAAGGTGCTTTACGCGAAAGCCTCTGCCAAGCCTGAATTAGACCGTGAACTAGGCGCCCAGCACCGCGAACTCAGCGAGCTGCTGGCTGAATCCGATTTTGTCTGCGTGACGGTTCCTCTTACCGCTGAAACCGAGCGCCTGATCGGCGCCCAAGAGTTTGCACTGATGAAGCCATCGGGCATCTTCATCAATATCGCCCGTGGCAAAGTGGTCGATGAAAATGCGCTGATCCAGGCACTCGAAAACGGCGTGATTAAAGCGGCCGGTCTGGATGTGTTTGAGCAAGAACCGCTGCCCGCCTCATCACCGCTGACCACGCTGGCGAATGTCGTTGCCTTGCCTCATATTGGTTCTGCCACCCATGAAACGCGCGATGCGATGGCCCAGCGCGCGGTGGATAATGTCCGCCTGGCGCTGCAGGGCGAGCGGCCCATTAGCCTGGTCAACGAAGAAACATGGCAATGAGCAGTGTGACGCCCGCTAAACTAATCCCAGCTCCTTTCTGCCTACTTTTTGACTGCGACGGCACGCTGGTTGATAGCGAGGTGCTGCTCGCCGACGTCATGGGGACTATTCTTCCCGAATTCGGTTTGCCGTTTTCCGCCCAGCAGTACATGGAGGAATTTCGGGGAGTGCGTTTTAAGACCATCGTTCAAACGCTGGAAAGCCGCTTTCAAGCGCTCACTGACAGCGATTTTTCCGCGCTGGAAGCAGGCATGCGCGCACGTATGGAGACACGTATGCGCTCAGAGCTTGAAGCGATTCCCGGCATGCCCGCCGCACTGGAACAGCTAGGAGCCCACCCTAAAGCGGTGGTTTCCAACGGTCCTGAACCCAAAATCCGCTGCGCGCTAGAAAGCACCGAGCTTGGCCATCATTTTGGCGACCGCCTGTTCAGCGCCTATACCCTCAATGTATGGAAGCCAGACCCTGAGCTTTATCGGCAGGCGGCAGCCGCGATGGGCTACGCCCCCCAGGCGTGCATCGTGATTGATGACGCAGCCGTGGGCGTAGAAGCAGGTTTGGGGGCGGGTATGCACGTGGTGCATCTCAATCACTTTCCAGAAGAAGAAAACACGCCTGAAGGTGCGCTGGGCATTCATCACGCCAGTGAACTGCCAGCCGCTATCGCACGCTTGTCTCTTAAAGCAACGGTCTAGTGTTTCTGGGTGATATATAGGGGGAGTCAATGCAGCTATTTTCACTACAAGGCCGAGTAGCCATGGTCACCGGCTGCAATAAAGGCTTAGGCCAAGGTATTGCCTTGGCATTAGCCGAGGCAGGGGCAGACATCGTTGGCGTCAGCCGCCAACCTGCTGATGACACGCGCCAGCAGGTCGAGGCCTTAGGCAAGCGGTTTTACAGCATTGAAGCAGAGTTAGGCCATGACTCGCCGACCGACATCGTTCATCAAGCCATCGCTCACGCTGGCAAGCTGGATATTCTGATTAACAACGCGGGAATAATCCGCCGAGCTCCCGCGATTGAGTTCTCTGAAGACGACTGGGACTCGGTAATAGACGTTAACTTAAAGGCCGCGTTCTTTCTGGCCCAGCAGGTTGCCAAGCACTGCATTGAACGTAAGGCACCGGGCAAAATCGTTAACATTGCCTCGTTGCTCTCGTTCCAGGGCGGCATCCGCGTCGCCTCTTACACCGCCAGTAAAAGCGGCATACTAGGCCTGACGCGCCTGATGGCCAACGAATGGGCTGCGCAGGATATCAATGTCAACGCCATCGCGCCTGGCTATATGGCAACGGACAATACCCAAGCGCTGCGCGATGATCCTCAGCGCCATGACGAAATCCTGGCCCGTATTCCAGCGGGCCGCTGGGGCACACCTGAAGACTTAGCGGGCGCCGTGATTTTTTTGTGCTCTGACGCCGCCCGCTACGTCCATGGCCAAACCTTAGCCGTTGACGGTGGTTGGCTCGCTCGCTAAAAGCAGGTGGCCAAGCGCTCCTTAACGTTGAGATCTGCATCTATTAGCAGCAGTTGGCGCCATTTATCGAACGTTAAGCAGGGATGGGAAGCACCAAAAGCGAGGATATCCCCCACTTTCACATCCGATGCTCCTTCGGGAAGCTTTATAAAGGTGTGCTGATCCATAATATTCGTCACCTCCCAGCCAGCCACTGACAAAAGCTGCGCTGGGTCACCGCCTTCCCGATAGCGGCGTAAGACCACCGGTAACGGATCATAGCCAATATCGCGTTTTCCTAATGCAACGATGGCAAGCCCCCGCTCAGGAAGCGACTGTACCTGGGCAAAAACTTCCAGCGCTGGCTCAAGCCCTTGATGCAAATCAGGGCGGCGCTCTAGCACCGCAGACTGCGCTTCACGGTACAGCCCGTGATCGTGTACGACGTAACAACCGGGGCGCAGCACGGGGGTAAACTTCTCCTGAAGCTGGGATGTTTGAAAGGCTTCAGCAATTACGTCGTACCAGGCCGAACCCGACGCCGTCACAATGGGACTGGGCTCGGAAAAGCGCTGTTCAGCCTCAAGCTCTAGAGCAACATCCACTAAATACTTGGCATAGGCACGGATGCCCGCCTCTGGGTTATCACCGTGAACAACGCCTTCATAGCCTTCTAAGCCCGCTAATGAAAGGGCAGGCTCACCGGCAATGACCTCCGCCAGTGAGAGAATTTCCTGCTGACTGCGACAGCCACAGCGCCCCCCCGCTACGCCCACTTCAATGAGAACCGATAACGTCAAGCCACGGTCGGCAAAGAAGCGCCCTAATTCGCGCACGTTGTCATGATTATCAACCACACAGTAAAACGTAGCCCCCTGCTCGATCAGGCCCGCGATAATCGCCATGTTCGCCTGTCCAACTAACTGATTAGCCATTAATAATCGCGTGGTGCCATGGGTGAAAGCAGCACGACACTGTGGTGCGGTCGCCAGTGTTATGCCCCACGCCCCTGCCTGAAGCTGGCGACGAAAAAGTGCTGGCGTCATGGTGGTCTTGCCGTGGGGCGCTAAGCGAGCACCGTGGGCCTCTGCAAAACGCTGCATCCAAGCCAGGTTATGGTCAAGTGGCCCTTCATGCACTACCGCGGCGGGTAGGCTGACACCGGACAAGAGATTGGGACCCAGCTCCACGCTGCCTTTTTCCACTGCTAACGTCACTACTTCCATGCGCCCATCTCCTCGCTCTTTACCTACGCTTTATCAGGACGGCTGACCAAGCGATAATGTTAGATACTTTCACAATTATTGACTTCAAGTTAGAAACTAACATACTTTTAAAGCAAGGCAACCTTCAGGAGTCTACGGTGAGCCAAGAAATAGATATTTTATCTCGTATTACGACTGACGTTAGCGCGCTTCGCGATGCGGAAAAAAAAGTGGCTGAGCTTATCTTCGCCGATATCGATTTTGTCACCGAAGCTAGTATCGGTGAGATTGCCCAGCGCGCCGGTGTTAGCGATGCAAGCGTGACGCGCTTTGCACGCGCCGTCGGCTGCACCAACGTACGTGACTTAAAAACACGCTTAAATCGAGCGTTGGCAGCAGGCCGACGCTTTATTCAAGAAGCGACCCCTGACGATAGCTCAAGCGTGGTGTATGACATTGCTATGCAGACGCTGGCGTTTAACCGCGATCTTCTCGCTCAGGCGGATATACCCGGCGCCGTTGAGCAGTTGGATAAAGCGCGCCAAATACTCGTTTTTGGCGCGGGGGGTGGTTCCAGCATTCTCTCGCAGGAACTGCAGTTTCGCCTAGTACGCCTTGGCTATGCAGTATGCGCCTATCCTCAAGCGCTGCTGCCTCGCATGGTGGCATCAACGCTTGAGCCGGATGACGTGGTCGTTGTTCTATCTGTCACCGGCTACACCCCTGAAATGGTGGAGTCTGCGCAAATTGCCAAGCAGTACGGCGCCACCGTTATCGCTATTACGGCGATGAACTCGCCGCTCGCCAACACTGCCAACATTGTGCTGCCGGTGACCTCGCGTGAAACCGATTTTATCTATCATCCTTCGGCCTCCCGCTACGCCATGCTAGCCGTCATTGATGTCTTGGCACTTGAGCTTGCTATGCGCCATCGCGAGCGCTCGCGCACTAAGCTGCGCCGGCTCAAGCTGAGCCTAGATGACCATCGCGGTGGCGATAATCGCCAGCCATTAGGAGACTAAAATGGTCTATGACCTGCTAATTCGTAATGCCAATGTGCTCGATGGCTCTGGCGCACCACATTTTCGTGCTGATGTTGCTATTCAAGGCGAGCGCATCTGCGCCATTGGCAATATGCCCGATGCAACGGCCACCACCATTATTGATGCGCAAGAGCGCTACCTGGCGCCGGGCTTTATCGATGTTCATACCCACGACGATACGAATGTCGTGCGTAGTCCAGCAATGCTGCCAAAACTGACCCAGGGAATAACCACCGTAGTAGTGGGTAACTGCGGCATTAGTGCCAGCCCCGTCACACTAACCCATAACGTTCCCGATCCGATGAACCTATTGGGCGATTTAGAAGACTTCCGCTATCCAAGCTTTGCAGACTATGCCAACGCGGTAGACGCCGCGATGCCAAGTATTAACGTGGCGGCATTAGTGGGACACACCAGTTTGCGTAGCCAGGTCATGGACAGTTTCTCGCGACCTGCCAGCGAAGACGAGATCCATTCGATGGCTTCACGTCTGCGTCAAGCGCTTGATGAGGGCGCGCTTGGGCTAAGTTCAGGACTTGCTTATCGTAATGCGATCCACGCGCCGAGCGCAGAGATGGCCCCGCTGGTAGCGGTCGTCGGGGAATCGGGTGGCGTTTACACCACTCACCTTCGCGATGAGTTTGCCGGCTTGCTGGATGCGATGGACGAGGCCTTTAGCACTGCTCGCAATGGCAACGTGCCACTAGTGATCTCACATCTAAAATGCGCCGGCGCAGGCAACTGGGGAGGTGCTGGGAAAGCACTTAATAAACTTGAAATCGCCGCACAGCATCAACATGCTCACTGTGACTGCTACCCCTACACGGCGGGTTCTTCTACTCTCGACCTGGGCCAAGTGACCGATGAAATTGAGATTACGATTACCTGGTCACACCCCCACCCAGAACAGGCGCGGCGCCCGCTGAAAGACATCGCTGCCGAATGGAATTTACCATTACTGGACGCTGCCAAGCAGCTTCAGCCTGCAGGGGCGGTTTACCACAACATGAGTGAGGCGGATATGCAGCAAGTGCTCGCGCACCCGCTCTCCATGGTGGGCTCCGATGGCCTGCCCAACGACCCGCACCCGCATCCACGGCTATGGGGCGCCTTCCCGCGCGTTCTTGCCCACTACAGCCGTGATTTAAACCTAATGCCACTGGCAGAAGCGGTGCGCAAGATGACCAGTCTTTCAGCGGCCAACTTTGGCTTAACGGATCGCGGCACTGTGCGCATCGGCGCCTACGCCGATCTCACTCTCTTTGATCTCGACGCATTAGAAGATACCGCTAATTACGAGACCCCCATCGCGGCTGCCAAAGGCATCGATATGGTCGTGGTCAATGGCAGGATCGCCTATTACCAGGGCGCTATTACCGACCAGCGCCATGGGCGAATGTTACGCCGCACTGAGCGTATTCCTCAAAACAATTTCATCGTTCAACCCAACCAGGAGCAAACACCATGAGCATTACTCGATACGGCACTGAAGGCGGCGTAGGCACCGGCGGACAAAAGCTACCCTTTGCACGCGCCGTAGAAGCAGGCGGCTGGCTATATGTATCAGGCCAAACGCCTATGACCGACGGTGAAGTCGTTGAAGGCAGCATCGTTGAGCAGACCCGCCTCGCGTTCGACAACTGCATCGCCATCATGCAAGAAGCCGGATATGGCGTCGAAGATGTCGTTCATGTCACCACCGTGCTAACGGATGCACGCTATTTTAGCTCTTTCAATAAAGTCTTTAAGGAAATATTTGGCGATAACCCGCCGGCGCGCATCTGTAGCGTTCAGGACTTAGTGGTGGACTGTAAAGTGGAAGTAGACGTGAAGTGTTACCGCGCTGACCGCGCCTAAAAGCCATAAAGAAAACGCCGCACCCCGGCAAGGGTGCGGCGCCAGATTACCGCGTGATTAGGATAAAAAAGCCTCGCGGTAGTCGCTTGCATTGCCTACTGGCGGCCGCGACAACGGCCGGATAAACAACGATAAGAGGTTACCATGAACAGTCAAATATTCCTCACCACCTTTGTGCTCTACATTGTCGCGATGGTGGTATTTGGATGGTGGGTTTCAAGACACAAACGCGGCAGTGGCGACGACTTTTTACTCGGCGGGCGCAGCGTTCCTCTCTTTCTCACGGTGGGCACAACGGTGGCCACTATGGTGGGAACCGGTTCCAGTATGGGCGCCGTCGGTTTCGGCTACGCCAATGGCTGGGCCGGCGCGCTATACGGGCTCGGCGGCGCCGTGGGTATTTTATTGCTCGCCGTTTGTTTTGCACCGGTTCGTAAGTTTCGGTTTATGACCATGAGCGAAGAATTGGCCTACTACGTTGGCGCTAACCGTCTAGTACGCAACGTCGTTGCCCTGCTGATCTATATCGCCTGCATAGGCTGGCTGGGCGCGCATATTCTGGGGGGCGGTCTGTATCTTTCCTGGATGGCGGGGATTGATCTGACCACTGCCCGCATTCTCGTCGCCTTAGGCTTCGGTATTTATTGCGTGGTGGGAGGATATTTTGCAGTTATCTGGACCGACACCATTCAAGCCGTCGTGCTCTTTGCGGGCTTCATTTTGATGGCCGTGCTTGCTTTGATCGAAGTCGGCGGTTTCTCAGGGTTAACGGCAGGTATGGAGGTTAGTGCCACAAGCTTTCTAGGCATTGATAAAATAGGCGCACTCCCCGCCCTTTCGTTAGCAGTCGTTATTGCTATTGGCGTATTGGCAACACCGTCTTTCCGCCAGCGCATTTATTCTGGCGAGTCCGTTAAGTCAGTCCGTCGCTCGTTCTTAATCACGGGGGTGCTTTACCTAGGCTTTTCTATCATCCCCGCGATCATTGGCATGGCCACCCACGCCCTTAATCCTGGGCTTGATAATAGTAACTACGCTTTCCCCTTTCTGGCGACTGAAATCATGCCACTCGGGCTAGGGCTATTGCTATTAGTAGCCGGCCTTTCTGCGACCATGTCGAGTGCAAGCTCAGACGCCCTTGCCGGTGTTTCCACGCTGATTCGTGATTTATATGTGCTCGTCATGGGACGCACACCTTCAGCACGCAACGTCGTGCGCTTTTCGCGTATTGCGCTCGTCGCCACCATTGGCCTGGCGCTACTCTTCGCGCTTGCCTCAGACAACGTGATCACCTACATCACCCGAATGATCTCAACGATCTTGTCAGGCTTGTTTGTGACAGCCATGCTGGGTCGATTCTGGCCACGCTATAACTGGCAAGGCGCTATCGCCACGCTAATTTTCGCTTCAGCAACATCACTCACCATTATCGCTAACAGCGAATGGACGGCTTTCTGGGGCAACCCGAGCATTCCCGCAGTGCTAGCCGCCTTGGTTGCAGGAGTGATCGTTACTCTCATTACACCCGCCTCACGCGTCACTTCAGAGCAGGCGCTGGCAATTCTCGACCAAGAGCGCCAGCGTATGGAGCAAGTGCCTGAGCCAACCCTGACTAAGACGGAAACATCCGAGAATAGCTAGCGGCCAGCCGCGTAAAAAAGCCCCGCTGATGTCTGTCATCAGCGGGGCTTTTTTCATTGCACATTAAGCGACTAACTCACGGCTAACTGCCTTACGGCAAGCTCTACACCGCGAAGCTCGGCCAGGCCGCGCATGCGGCCGTAAAGCGGGTAACCGGGTGCCGTATTACGCTGCTGATCATCCAGAATGTGATGACCGTGATCGGGGCGGAGCGGCAAACGCGCGCCACCCTCTTTTTCACGGCGGCATTCCTCTTCCACCAGCGCCTTTATGACGCCGACCATATCCACGTCGCCATTGAGATGCGGCGCCTCGTGAAACGAGCGCGCATCTTCTTCGCGCTTTGTGGCGCGAAGGTGGATAAAGTGAATATGCGGGGCAAAGTGGCGCGTCATGGCAACCAAATCATTGTCCTCACGAACGCCGTAAGAGCCCGTACACAGCGTCAAACCATTACCCGGGCTTGGCACGCAATCGATAATCCACTGCGCATCGTCACGAGTTGAAACAACCCGAGGCAATCCCAGCAGCGATCGAGGCGGATCATCCGGATGAATCGCCATACGAATGCCCACCTCTTCCGCTACCGGGATAATGGCCTGCAAAAAATAGCCTAGATTATCCCGCAGTCGCGTCGCATCAATCTCAGCGTACTCGGCCAGCACGCCTCGAAACTGCTCCAGCGTATAGTGCTCTTCGGCACCGGGCAGCCCTGCGATCAATGTATTGATAAGCTTTTCACGGCCATCGCTATCCAACCCTTCCAGGTAGCAGCTGGCCTGCGACTTATCTTCATCGCTGTACTCTGCTTCAGCACCTGGGCGCTGAAGCAGGTACAAATCAAACGCTGCAAAGGCCACCTGATCAAAGCGCAACGCCAACGCGCCATCCGGCAATGCATAGGTAAGGTCGGTACGCGTCCAGTCGAGCACCGGCATAAAGTTGTAGCAAACGGTATCGATTCCGCAGGCCGCCAAGTTGCGCAGCGTCTGGCAATACGTTGCTATCAGCGCATCGCGCTCGGGCAGGCCTTTTTTGATCGCTTCATTCACCGGCACGCTTTCAACCACCGACCAGCGCAGCCCGGCAGCTTCAATCATAGCCTTGCGCGCTTGAATGGCAGCGACCGACCACACCTGATCATTGGGTATCTCATGCAGTGCCGTGACAATACCAGTCGCACCTGTTTGGCGAACTTCCTCAAGTCGGACGGCATCATTAGGACCAAACCAGCGCCACGTATGCTCCATTACTTTCTCCCTATTGTTCGCGATCTAGTGCGGCTAACGCCCCATTCAGCCCGTCTTGTTTCAGCACGCGATACGCTGACGCCACCGCGTTAACAAAGGGCTGATTCGTGGCAAGCTCTGCAGGCACTATTTCATCGATTGCTAAAAACGCGCCTACAAGTGCATCAGGGTGACCGCCGTGGGCGTGATGCAGTTCAGCAAAACGCTTGGCCATCGGGTCATCGACAGAATACGCCTGCCCGTTTAAATCATAGCCCGCGGTATAGTGGATCCATGCCGCCATGCCCAACGCCACACACGGCGAAGCCTGCCCCGCGTTAGCGCGAGATAAGGCACCGGTTAGCCAGCGCTGAGGCAGCTTTTGACTGGCATCCATGGCAATTTGCTGTAGGCGATGACGCAGGCTGTCGTTGGTAAATCTAGCCAGCAGCGAGTGCGCATAAACAACGAGATCGGCGCCTTCGGGCATATCGAGCGTAGGGGCTGCTTCTTCAAGCATATAGCGGCGCAGCAGTGCCCGCAGCGCTGGCTGGTCAACGCCGTCAACTACTGTTTCGATTCCGGCTAATGCGCCAAGGTAAGCCAGCAGTGAGTGGCTGCCGTTCAACATGCGCAGCTTCATGGTTTCAAATGGCGCGACGTCACGCACCATTTCAACCCCTTCGACTTCCCAGCGAGGCCGGCCTGTGGGGAAGTTATCCTCTACGACCCACTGTGAAAATGCCTCGCCCACGACGGCGTTAGGGTCGTTAACACCTAATGCCGCAAGGCGCTCGAAATCCGCATCGGTCATCGCGGGCACAATACGGTCAACCATGCTGCTGGGAAACGCGACTCGCTGTTCAATCCAGCGAGCCAGCTCAGCGCTGCGCTGTTCGGCAAGGCGCAAAACGGCCATTCGCGTACGCTGACCGTTATGGGACATGTTGTCACAAGAAAGCACCGTGAATGGCTCAGTGCCCGCGCTATAGCGTCGTGCCAATGCTTCTACCAACAGCCCTGGCGCAGTGCGGGGCTGTTCAGGCGAGGCAATATCGCCGGCTACCATCGGGTCATCAATGCGCAGCTCACCCGTGGCCGGATTAAGAAAGTAGCCTTTTTCCGTGACGGTTAACGTCACAATCCGAGTAGTCGGCGCGGCTAGCCGAGTAAGCAGCGTTTCTCGATCGCGCCCCCAGTTACCCGCTGCATCGCATCCGGAAAATAGCGTTTCTTCGATAACCCCGATTTCGCGCAGCGTTAGCGTTTGGATATCGGCATATTCAGCTACATGGTAGCGATAATCAGCCTCGCGCAAGCTATCAACCAACTCAATACTTGAGCGTAAATTTGCGCTGCATACGCCCCATTCGCCGTCATCGCTGCGCTGTCGATAGCGCTCAAGGTAAACCGCCTGA